>PMHK01000145.1 GCA_003156635.1 Acidobacteriota bacterium
GATTGGTGGGCGCCTGGGCGATGAAGGCCAAATCCAAAATTCCATCGGCGGGCTTGCCCTTAGTGAGCGGCACGAGCTCGCCATCTTCCCAGCCGTCGGAGCTGGTGATGGCGCGGACGCGGATCACATCGAGAGCGGGTTCGTGAGTGCTGCGCAAGGCTTCGACGCTGGTGATATAGAGGACCGGCGCGAAATTCGGAGTGGAGTCGTCGGCGGGCGCGGATTCGGACGAAGAGTCGGGCGGTCCAGCCGCGTCTTTGTTGGGCGGAGCTTGCTGCGCTTTCGGGGCCGGGGCGGGCTTGGCCTGGGCGGAGGCCGCCGGAGCGAAAGTGGTCCCGAGGGCCAAGCTGAGTAGTGCCACGGCGGCTATCGACTGGATTGTGCTCTGGACCATTTTTTCGATCATCGCGAACCTCGCTGAATTTGATGTAAGGCAACATCGGGCGAATCCGGGCGGAAATTTGGCGTGGCGGGTGGGGGGTCCGGAACAATTTGCGGCGTGGATTTAAATTGATATCCGGCGACGGAATTCGACTGGTGCGGCGCGCGGGCGGCGGCGACGCCATCGAATTCACCTTCGAGCCGATCGAGTGCGCTGAGGATTAAATCGGTGGGGACAATCTGGATCAGGCGGCAAAACTGGGTGCGGCTGGTGGCGAAGCTGCCGTTTTCGGTGAGTTTGTTGACGGGCGCACCGCCGCCGCAAACGGAAAAATATTCGCACTCCTGGCGGCAGAGTTCGACGCCGGCGGAAATGTCGCGAGCCATGGCGCGCATGGCCGGGCTTCGCAGCATATCGGGGAGGGAATCCTCGAGAACATTGCCGACAATGAAGTCATTGTAGTCGGCGTTTTTGTAACCGAGGAGTTCGGGCGAAAAACTGGAGACATTGCCGCGGCAATCGATATTGATCATGCCGAAGGGCTCGACCTGGGAATTGTCGACCGCAGTGCCTTCGGGGCGGAAGATGCGGGAAATCATTCCGTCGATTTCGCGGATGAAATGAATCCGGGAGGATTGACGTGAAAGAGTCCAGAAGCGGTCGAGAAATTGGCGAAAGCTGGTGGCGGGATCGGCGCTGGTGAGCAGGCCGGAAACGTGACTGCCTTCGGATTCTTCGACGTTGAAGCAGACATCGTCGATGCCTTCGGAGAGGTAGAAGTCGAGCAGCTCCTCGGGCGCGTGCATACTTTTTTCGGAGAGGACGGAGATGACGTGGAACGGAACCTGTTCGCGGCGAAGGAGACGAATTCCTTCGAGGGTGCGGTGGAAGGTGCCTTTGCCGCTGCGGGTGACGCGGTTGGCGTCGTGGAGGTGGCGCGGACCGTCGATGCTGACGCCGATCCCGACGCGCCATCGCTTGATGAAGTCACACCATTCGGAGTTGAGCAGCATGCCGTTGGTTTGAATCGAGTGGCGCAATTCGATGCCGGGAGGACACATCAGCGCGATGGCTTCGAAGGCGGCTTGATAGTAGGAGACCGGGAGAACGAGTGGTTCGCCAGCGTGCCAGATCACGGTGAGATGCGAGCTGCACCAGCCGGAAGAAAAAATCCGGTCGAAGGCGGCGATGACGGTGCCCAAATGCATGACCGCTTTGTTGCTGCGCTCGGGGAGATAGCAATAACGGCAGTCGATGTTGCAGAAGGGCGTGGGCTGCAGCACGACAATGCTGATCAGCGGACGGCCGTCACACGAGGATGGCGTGTCTGGCCTCATCGAATTCACGAGGCCTACCAGTTATGCCAGAAATTGTGCCAGTTGTGCCAGGGACCGCCGCCGTTACCCCAGCCGCCATTGCGCCAGCCGCCATTGCCCCAACCACCGTTGCGCCAGCCACCGTTACCCCAGCCAGCATTGCGCCAGCCGCCGTTGCGCCAGCCGATGTTGAAATTGGGCCACTCGGCGGTAAGAGCGACGGCATCGGAATGCACATCGATATGGGCGTTCTCATAATCGATGCGGGAGACAGCGGCGCGAATTTCGCCGAGGCGATCGGCGACGCCGGTGACGTGGTCGTTCGTTTTGAGGTCGGGCGCAGAAGGTTTCGCGGGGGTGGCCGCCAAGGCGGAAGAAATTCCCAGGACGCCGGCGGGCAGAAGGATGGCGAGTGCTTTCAGGGTCAAACGGCGCACGGTCATTCGCGTTCTCCTGGACTGTGATGGGCGAAAAGTAGCACTCGGTACCTAGCGGGTCAACCATTTATTTCGCACCGCTCATTTTGGGAGCGGCGATTCCGCGGCAAAAACCGGGTGCGTGAAAAATCGGCGGCGCGCGGACGGGCGGAAATTAATCAGAGCGGACCGCGTGCCAGGGGGCGTGCTGGCCGTGAACACCGTACATGCCGGACATGGTGTCGCCTTCGATCTCGCCGCGGAAGGTGAGCACGTCGCGAGTCTTGGTGCTGAATTCGATGTGGGTGCCGTTGACGAAACCTTCGATGCCGCCGGACTGATTTGGACCTTTGAAATGGCCGCCGAGCTGCGCGCCGGTCTGGGTGATGCGCACGGTTTTGGTGGAACCGCCGGGGTGGTCGACGTTGGCGGCGTAGATGGTCCAGTTGCCGGAGGCGTTGGCCGGGCCTTGCTGTGGCGGAGGCTGGGGGTNNATCAAGTCGACCACCGTGCCAATTTGCTCGGCGGCGGCGCGAAGTTCGGCGTCGGCTTGGGCGAGGAAATTTTTGGCGTTGGCGGCGTGGCCTCCGAGGTGGCTATCGTTGTCGTGCTGGGCGGCGTCGATTTTTTGGAAGGCGGCGACGATGTATTCCTGGGCGGTGGCGAGGTTGCCGTGGCGTTGGGGATCGATGTTGACTACGGGAGCTTGCATGTCCTGGGCGTAGAGGATCCCGGCGGCGAGGATGGTGGTGAGGATCAGGATGGCGGTTAGTGATTTTTTGTTTGGCATTTTTGTAACCCCTAGGGGATTCGTCGGGTCTCGGCGGCGGGAATCGAGGCGGCCGGATACATCGAGACACTTGACGAGATGGTTTTTACCACATCGGCGGCGGATTTTCTCCAGAGTTTTTTGATGCGCCGTGGCAAAGCGGTGGCCGAGCCACCGCACTCCAAAAGTTCCTGGGGGAAATTTGTTGGCGGGGATCGAGGATGGAAGCGCAGCGAAGACCAAGGCAAGGCGTAGACAAAAGCAAAGGCTCCCGCCCTTCCCAACGGCGGGGAAGGATGGGGCGCCCGGAAATTCAACGGCGCAACGGTGACGCTCGAAAAGATTAGGGTGAGGGTGGCGCGGGTGCTTCGGCTGGCGTGGGTGGTGTGGCTGGCGCGGTTGGTTGGTCATTTTCTGGCTTACAGGGGGGAGGGGCGAAGGTCAGGGTGATTTCGTTGGCGGCTTCGTCGGCGCCGTCGACGGTTACGGAGTCGGAATCAATTCTGGCGGGAAGGGGGCAGGTGGCGACGCCTTTGCGTTGCGGGGCGGCGTGTTGGGGGTCGAGATCTTCCCAGGCTGAAAAGGTGTAGCGGGCGGATTCGAGGAGGGTGAATTGATAGACGCCGTCGGCGATTTTTTGGGCGGCGGGATTTCCGCCCTGGGCGGCTTCGGCTTTGACGGTGACCTCGCCAAGGGGGCGGCCGTCTTTCCATTTCAGCGCGACTTTTAGTTTGCGGGTGGGGTAGCCGTCGCGGAGTTTGATATTGGCGTTGAGCAGTTGTTCGCCATCTTTCATGTGGATGAACTTTGTTTCGGACGCATCCGCGACCCCGGGATAAAACGTGCGGGGAAAAGGGGAATTGGGATCTTGGCGGTTCATGCGGTTGAAGACCAGGACGTATTCGCCGGGGCCGATGTGATCGAATTCAAATTTTCCGTTGTCGCCTTGAAAGGCCCAGAGGCCGGGCTTGGCGTCGTCGTAACGATCGGCGCGATACAGTTCGACGGAAGCGAGGTTCAAGGGCTTGCCGTCGGGGCCTTGCACCCCGCCGCGAATTTTTCCAGTGGGCAGGGCGCTGACGTTGTACTCGAAGCAGGCGCCGTTGGGAATTTTGAAGGGAGGCAGACCGCCCTTCAGCGTTTTCTGGGTGAACTCGAAACGCGCGGGAAGATTGGCAGTGTATTCGTATTCGCCGGCGTGAACGTCGTAAAAAGAATAGACGCCGTCGGGGCCGGTGCTGGTGGCGAAGCGATCGTCTTTGGAGCGCAGCTTTAATTTTATGTTTGGTAAGGGGTCGTCGGGATCGTCGGAAGGGGCGAGCAGCGGCGGATCAGCGCGATGGAGCAGGCCGAAGACGGAAGCGACGCGGTCGTGATTGCGCATGGCGCGGAGCTGCGGGAGGAGTGCGCGGCCGTCGGCGGCGCGGCGCGTGCCGTTGCAAATGGTGGCGAAGAGGCGGCCTTCGGTTTCCTGCTGAGTGAAGACGATGTATTGATCACCTGGTTTGAAATTGTAGCCGCAGTCGCCGTCGTCGCCGCCGGAGAAGACGTCGATATCGGGGGAGTCGGGGCCGGCGAAACGCTCATTGATGTGGAAATGGTAGCGGATGATGGGCGTGTTGCCGTTGGCCTGGGCGGCAACCGCGGTCGCGGCGGCTTCTGCGTTTGCAGCCGCGGCATCTGCAGCGGCGTTGGGGTCGGTGGTCGAAGGCGCAGGCGGAGGAGTGGCCGCGACGGCGGAAATATCGGTGACGGTGCCGAGAAAAACGACATCGTCGGATTGGAGGCCGGGACATTTTCCCGGCGGTTCTTTGGAACAGGTGCAGGCTAGCAAAGCCGAGGGGATGAAAATTGCGAGAGCGAGGATGAGGAGAGCGCGTTGAAGCATCGCTCATATCGTACATGGTGGAGTGAGGGGAAATCGAGAGAAGAGGGAAAGAATTTAAGTGGCGATGCGAAGGACGCAACTGGCTGAGGCGAGAAGTAAGGTGTGTGGTGCGGTGACGCACGGAGTGTGCAGGAGCTTCAGGGGCTAAAGCCCCTGGTCGGCGTGATGGATGAGGCCGTGGCTGCGTCGCGGGAAAACGGGGGTTGGGCGCGTGCCGTTTTGATACAATGCCCGCGCGAGCTTGGGCGCAGAAGCGGCGTTCCGCAACGTAATAAAGGAGCATTTGAGATGGGAAATCGGAAGTGGATAACGTTGGTTACCGTAATTCTAGTGTGCGCCATGCTGGCGGGTGCGCAACAAGATAGTTCGCAGCAACAAAATAATTCGTTCTACCAGGTCACGCTGGTGGGCAAGACGATCACTTCGGTGAGCTACCAGCATAAGCAGGGATCGACCATGATCGATTTTCGCGGAACGCCGCTGCTGCCGCTGGCCAAGGGCGACGCGAAGGTGGACAGCAAGAAGGGCTCGATCGTGATCAGCGCGAATTTTAAAAACCTGCAGCCGGCGCAGGTGTTTGGCAAAGAATATCTGACGTACGTGCTGTGGGCCATCACTCCGGAAGGGAAGCCGAGCAACCTGGGAGAGCTGGTGATCAACAGCAATAAAAGCAGTTTGACGGCGACGACCAACCTGCAATCGTTCGGGATGATCGTGACGGCCGAGCCTTATTTTGCGGTGAACGTGCCCAGCGACGTGGTGGTGCTGGAGAACTCGCTGCGCGCGGACACGGTGGGCACGTCGGAGCAGGTGACGGCGAATTACGAGCTGCTGAAGCGCGGACAATATACGTACGACATGGCCAAGGCGCGGGAACCGATCACGGATATCTCGCCGAAGGTTCCGCTGGAAGTGTACGAAGCGCGAAATGCGGTGGCGATTGCGCAGGCGGCGGGCGCGGAAACGCTGGCGCCGGATGCATACCAGAAGGCACTGTCGTCGTTGAATAACGCGGACAGTATGCTGGCGCGCAAAGCGAACCGGAAAGATGTGATCGCGGCGGCGCGAGACGCGGTGCAGACGGCGGCGGATGCGCGGCAGATTGCGGTGCAGCGCGCGGCGCAGAATAAGCTGGCGGCGGAGCAGGCCGCGCAAGCGGCGGCCACGGCGGCGGCACAGGCGCAGCAGGCGCAGGAAGCGGCGGCGCGTCAGCAGGCCGAAATGCAACGGCTGCAGGCGGAGCGGGATGCGGCGCGGGAAGCGCAGGCGCGGGCGCAAGCGGATGCAGCGCGTTTGGCGGCGGATGCGGCGGCACAGTCGGCGCAGCAGCAAGCTTTGAGTGCGAACCAGCAGGCACAGGCGGCGCGAGATGCGGCGGCGAAGGCCGAGGCGGATAAGCAGGCGCTGCGGGCGGCGTTGCTCGATCAATTCAACCGCATTTTGCCGACGACGGATACGCCGCGCGGGTTGCAGGTGAATATGGCGGACGTGCTGTTTGCGTTCGGCAAATTCGATCTGCAGCCGCCGGCGCGGGAAGCGTTGGCGAAGTTTTCGGGGATCGTGCTGGCGCATCCGGGATTGCATTTGGCGGTGGAGGGTTACACGGACAGCGTGGGCAGCGACGCGTTCAACCAAACGTTGTCGGAGCAGCGCGCGAATACGGTGCGGGCTTATTTGATTACGCAGGGGCTCGATCCGAATTCGATTAGCGCGACGGGATTTGGAAAATCGAATCCGGTGGCGAGCAACGACACACCGGCGGGCCGGCAGCAGAACCGGAGAGTGGAGATCATTATTTCCGGGGAAGTGATCGGCACGAAGATCGGGGCGTCGAGCGCACCACAGCAGTAGATATTTTCGGAGGCAAGCTTCAGGCAGGAAGTCGGGCGCGGAAGCGCTGGGCTTCCTGTTTTTTTTCGTGGCGGCGGGAATTTTTCGAGTGGTTCCTTCCTCTTTGTGAAAATTGGCATCGCGTCTATCATCATCGCTCCCAGCGTTGTTCGATTGCTCGCGCGAGCTGGCGATGCGAGCTTGGGCGAACGGGAAAATCGCGGTTGGACATTACGAAGGCTCGCGCGAAAAGGCCGCGCGANNAGCGGGAGGTTCGAATGATTCGCAATTTTTCCGGCACGACAGCAAGGGTGACAAGCCGAAGGCGTGCGTCACGAATATGCGCGACGGCGATGGCCGCGGCGTTGCTGGCGATCATCACCTACGGACAGAATCAGAGTCAGGATCAGACGCGGGCGCATGGGGTGCGGCGGCCACGGATTGGATTGGTGTTGGAAGGTGGCGGGGCGCTGGGGCTGGCGCATATCGGGGTGATTCAGTGGTTGGAGGAGCATCACATTCCAGTGCGGTATGTGGCGGGGACCAGCATGGGGGCGCTGGTGGGGGGAATTTATGCAACGGGGCATTCGCCGGAGGATTTGCGGAAAATTATTTCGGGGATTCAGTGGAACGAGGTGATTCGCGGAGCGACGCCGTATCGCGATTTGAGTTTCCGCCGGAAGGAGGATGCGCAGGATTATCCGAATTCGCTGGAATTCGGATTGAAGCACGGGATTCAGTTTCCGGAAGGGTTCAATTCCGGGCAGCAGGTGGGATTGATATTGGACCAGATCGCGCTGCCCTATTCGGAAGTGAAGGATTTCAACAATTTTCCGATTTCGTTCGGGTGCGTGAGCACGGATTTGGTTTCGGGCAAGCAGGAAATTTTCCGGTCGGGGTCGCTGGCGCTGGCGTTGCGGTCGACGATGTCGCTGCCGGGAATATTCACGCCGGTGCGCGAGGGCGACCACATTTTTGCGGACGGGGCGCTGCTGGATAATTTGCCGGTGGACGTGGCGCAGGACATGGGTGCGGATTTGACGGTAGCGGTGCATTTGCAGACCAAGCCGATTGATCCGAAGGATCCGCTGTCGACGTTTTCGGTGTTGGGGCGGTCGCTGAGCGTGGTGATTGCGGCGAACGAATTGCGCAGCATGGAGCAGGCGGACATTTTGATCACCGTGCCGCTGGACGATTTTAGTTCGTTCGATTACGCGCGCGCGGACGAAATGATCAAAGTGGGGTACGCCGCGGCGGAAAGCAAAGCGGCGGTGCTTTCGGCGTTCCGCTTGAACGATGACGACTGGAAGGATTATGTGGCGCGGCGGGAGGCGCGAAAACGCACGCAGTTGCCGGCGCCGCAATTTATCGAGGTCCCGGGGGCGACGCCGGACATTGCGGCGCTGATCCAGAAGAATCTGGCGGGGGTGATCGGGCAGCCGCTGGATGCGCAGACGCTAGACACGCAGTTGAATGTGCTGACCGGCCTGGGAAGGTTCAGCAGCCTGGGCTATCGAATGGTGGAAAAGAACGGGCAACAGGGACTGGACATTATTGCGGTGGAAAAAAGCTACGCGCCGCCGGTGGTGCGGCCGCTGATTTCGCTGGATGGTTCGGACTATGACAATCCGCGGTTCAGCGTGGGGGCGCGGATTACATTTTTCGATTGGGGCGCGTTTGGGCGGGAACTGCGCAACGATTTTATTCTGGGGTCGGAATACGGGATCCGATCGGAATATTTCGTGCCGTTCAAAACGGGCAGCCGGTGGTTTATCGCGCCGCGGGCGTTTGCGGACAATGCGCCATTTGATGCGTACCAGGAGGACAAGCTGATAGCGGAATACCGCGACCGGCAAATCGGCGGCGGGGTGGATGTGGGTTACGAATTCGGGCGCGATGGGGAGCTGCGAGTGGGCTACCAGATCGAGGACCAGAAGTTCACGCCGCGGATTGGGGATCCGAACCTGCTGCCGACGATTCACGGGCGGGCGGGATTTACACGGGTGCAATACATTCTGGATCATGACGACGACGCGGTGATTCCGCGCAGCGGATACGATTTTCAATTTGACGGCGGATGGCACGACGCGCAGCCGGGATCGACGGAAGCGTTTCCGTCGTTGGAAGCGAGCGCGAGTTTTTACAAACGGCTGAACGAGCCGTCGTCGCTGTTTTTCAATGCGGCGGGCGGGACGACGCTGGGCTATCAAGGAACAGGGATTCCGATTTTTTCGCTGGGCGGATCGCAGCGGATGTCGGCGTACGGCACGAACGAACTGCTGACCAACCAATATTATTATTTCCGCGCGGGATATTTGCGGGAGCTGCTGCCGCTGCCGCCGTTGTTGGGCGACAAACTGTATTTCATTACGGATTTTGAAATCGCGAAACCGTTTCAGGTTCCGGCGCTGGAGGATCTGCCGCTGTCGTCGCGGCTGCCAGTGGATGGCGCCGCGGGATTTGTGGTGAATACAATTTTTGGGCCGGTGCTGATTGCGGGAAGCGTCGGTGATACGGATCATCACCGATTTTTCTTCCGCATCGGGCGGCTGTTTTAAAAGTGATTCGCGCGGAAGTTAGCGGCTGACCGGGCTGTTTTTTTGCCAGAGACGGAAGCCGCCGACGAAGGCGTTGTCGTTGCTGCCCAGGCGCGAGCCGGGGGGAAGCGCTTTCAGTTTTTTGGAATTGCCGCCGCCGAGGACGACGTAATCGGCTTCGAGCGCGGTCTTCAGCAGTTCGGTGACTTTGAAGACTTCGCGGCGCCATTTTTTCTTGCCGTATTTTTCCAGGCCGCGGATCCCCAGGTAGTCCTCGTACGTTTTTCCTTTTTTATATTCCAGGTGAGCCAGTTCCATGGGTTCGAGATAGCCGTCGGAAATCATGGCGGAGCCGAGGCCGGTGCCGAGGCCGAGGAAGAGCATTTTGCCGCCCTTGTAGCTCCCCAGGGCCTGCATCGCGGCGTCGTTGATGACTTTTGTGGGATGGCCGAGGGCCTTCGTGAAATCCAAGCCCATCCAGCCGCTGCCGAGGTTGTGAGGCTCGCGGAGCGGGTGACTATTAATGATAGGGCCGGGATAGCCGATGGAGATGCAGTCGAATTTCCAACCTTTGACGGCCAGCTTGATGTCGCGAACGGCGCGGGCGGCGGTCATGGAGGGGCCGGAAACGAATTTGGTGGGCTCCTTTTGGCCGGTCATGAGGAGTTTCACGTGGGTGCCACCGACATCGATGACGAGAACCTTGGGATCTGCTTTAGGGGCGGACGGCTTCGCGATCATTTACTTCCTCCGGCGGGGACGGATGAAGGTATCTCGCGGAGTGGCGGGAGTCAAACGGGGAAATGGGGGAACAGGGCCGGCGCAGGCCGGGCGGGAAGAGTAAGAATACTGAGGAAAGTTCGTTGAATCAGCGTAGATACCGCAGTACAATCCGCGCAGGATTGCAGGAAGTTCTGTCCAGCGACAACTCACGACGCTGAAATTGTGCGGTTAAGCTCCGTCTCGTCCCATGCCGAGACGCATCGCGATAGCCAGAAGCCATCCACGGGCCAAAAGAAATTCAGGAAGATTTCCGAGAAGAACTGATTTCTCGGACGGAGGATCGTGATGAACCGGATTCGAAGGAAGAATGTTTTCATACTGGCGGTGGCGGCGCTTATAGGTTTGTTCCTGTTTACGACGCAGGCGCGAGCGCAGGACGCGTCGAGTGACGCGACCGCGGCCGACAGTGCGGCCAAGACGACCAAGAAGAAGACGAAGAAGGCCGCGGCGGACGCCAGCGGAACGGCGTCGGACGCGTCGAGTGCGACAACGACGACGGCGAAGAAGACGAAGAAGGCCGCGGCGGATGCCAGCGGTACGGCAGCGGCAGACACCTCGGATGCCGCAGCCAAGACGACTAAGAAGACGAAGAAAGCCGCGGCGGATGCCGGCAGTACAACTGCGGCAGATTCGTCGGCTGCTACAACGGCGACGACCAAGAAGTCGAAGAAGGCAGCTGCCGACACGGCGGCGGCTGGCTCGACGGCCGCTGCACCCGCGGCGACTGATTCGGCGGCTACGACCAAGAAGACGCGATCGAAGAAGGCCGCGGCGGATTCCAGCGCAGCGGCGGCACCGGCTGCTTCGAGTGCGGCTGCTCCGGCGGCGGCTCCAGCAGCGAAGCCTGCAGCTTCGACGGCGGCAGCACCGGCAGCGAAGCCTGCAGCTTCGACGGCAGCAGCACCGGCGGCCAGCACTCCGGCTCCGGCGAAGACGGCGGCCAAGACTTCGGCGGGAACCACGACCCCTCCGCCGGCAGGCAGCGGAATGGTCTGGGTAAACACGGATTCCGGCGTGTATCACAAAGAGGGGACCCGTTATTACGGGAAGACCAAGGCCGGGAAATATATGTCGGAAGCGGATGCGCAGAAGGCGGGGTTTCACGGCGCGAAGAACGATCAGTAAGGTAGCTTAACGCAGCGTAGTTGTATTGGCCGGGCTGGAGAGTTTCGCTCTCCGGCCCGGCTTTTTTATTTGGTTACGAGTCTGGATGAGGGCAACGGCAACGGTGGCGCGAACGGCGTCTGGGGCTCGGGTGGGGATTTGTTATCATCCAGACATGATTGGTGTGGAATGCTGGGGCGTGTTGTTCGATTTGGATGGAGTGCTGGTCGATTCGAACCCGGCGGTGGACCGGGTGTGGAGCGTTTGGGCCGCGCGGCATGGATTTAATGCGGACGAAGTGATCCGCAAGGCGCACGGGCGGCCGAGCCTGACGACGTTGCGGGAGTATATTCCGGAGGAGTTGGCGCTGGCGGAGCACCTGGAGTTGGTGCGGCAAGAAGTCGCGGATATTGAGGGGATTGTGCCGATGCCGGGGGCGATGGAGCTGCTGGCGTCGATTTCGATGGAGCGCTGGGCGATCGTAACCTCCGGGACCTACGAGCTGGCAACGACCCGAATTCGAGCTGCGGGGCTGCCCACGCCGAAGAATCTGATTACGGCGAGCGACATCCAAAGGGGCAAGCCGGATCCTGAACCTTATATTAAGGGTGCGGCGCTGCTGGGTTTTGCGGCTGCCGAATGCGTGGTGGTGGAAGACGCGGGCTCGGGAGTGCGGGCGGGCAAGGCGGCGGGCGCGCGGGTGATCGGAGTGCGGGGGCCTACGGAATTGGAAGCGACGTTGAAGGCGGCGGGCGCGGACTGGCTGGTGGATAGTTGCGCGGACGTGAATGCGGAGGTGAACGCGGGGAAGGGCGGGCTGATGCTCAAGATCAGGACCGAATGAAGCGAGGACCGCGCGACGCGAAGGGAAATCTGCCGCCGGGGCCGCGGGGAAATGTGCTGCTGGGCAGCGCGGTGGACCTGGGCCGCAATTCGCTGAAATTTTTGACGCGCTGCGCGCGCGAGTATGGGGACATTGTTTACCTGCGATTTTTCAACACGCCGATTGTGCTGCTGACCCATCCGAACGAAATCGAATACGTGCTGGTGAAGAATCCGGGAAATTTCGTGAAGTCGCGCGATTATCGCGCGCTGAAATCGGTATTGGGGAATGGGCTACTGACGAATGAGGGCGCGGAGTGGCAGAAGCAAAGAAAACTGGTGCAGCCGACTTTTCGGCACGAAAACACGGACAGATATGCGGACGTGATGGTGCTGGCGACGACGCGCATGCTGGATAGCTGGCGCGGGGGCGAGACGCGGGACATTCACCAGCAGATGATGGCGCTGACTTTGGATGTGGTGGCGCAGTCGCTGTTTGGTTCAGATGTATCGGGGCACGCGGGCGGAGTGGAGCAGGCGCTGGCGGTACTGCTGAACCAGTTCGACGGGATGGCCGGGCTGGCGTTCTTGCTGCCGGAAAAATTGCCGCTGCCGAGTACGTTGAAATTCAAGCGCGCGGTGAAGCAGCTGGACAGAATTATTTACGGGATCATTCACGAGCGGCGGAGGACGCGGAAGGCGTCGAAGGATTTGCTGGAGATGCTGCTGCTTTCGCAGGATGCGGAAGGCAGCACGATGAGCGACGAACAGTTGCGCGACGAAGTGATGACGCTTTTTCTGGCGGGGCATGAGACGACCGCGAATGCGTTGTCGTGGAGCTGGTATTTGCTGGCGCAACATCCGGACGTGGAGGAGCGATTGTTCGAGGAGATTCGCGCGGTGCTCCACGGGAAGACGCCGACGGCGCGGGATGTGGGGCGATTGCCGTACACCGAAATGATCGTGAAGGAAGCGATGCGGTTGTACCCGCCGGCGTGGGCGGTGGGGCGGCAGGCGGTGAAGAAATTCGAGCTAGCCGGTTTTAATTTTCCGGCGGGGACGAATATCGCGATTTTGCAGTGGAGCACGCAGCGGGATCCGCGGTTTTTTCCGGAGCCGGAGAAATTCGATCCGGAACGATTTAGCGCGGAGTCGTTGCGGGCGAATCCGTTGCCGCGGTTTGCGTATTTTCCGTTTGGGGGCGGGCCGCGAGTTTGCGTGGGTGCGGGATTCGCGATGATGGAGGCGATTTTGTTGCTGGCGACGATGGCGCAGCGGTTTCGGATGACGTTGGTGCCGAACCGGAAAGTGAAATTGTTGCCGTCGGTGACGTTGCGGCCGCGGAATGGGATTCAGATGGTGTTGCACGAGCGGAGGCGGGAAGCGCCGGTGAGAGGCGCGGCGGATTAGTTTTTTTGGGTTTGGATTTGGTTGCGCGGGGCGGGCTCCGGAAAAACGTCTAAGGCGTTGTGATTTATTGTCGGTGCTAAAAGCTCCGACCCCCTAAAAAGATTTCCTGTATAGCGGTTTCCTTCGGCGGCTGAAGGACTGCGCTGAAGACCTGCCTCGCGACGGAATTCCTGCGGACCGGCTCGATCTGGGTCTCCCATCGTAAGAAGCAGATCCCTCGCTTTTGCTCGGGATGACCATTCGTTGATCGACGTGGGGCTGGAGGTGGCGCCGGGTTTCGGCCGGAGTCGAGGTTTGGCTGCTTTCGCGCGGACGTGGTGCGTTACGTTTCGCGCATCGATTCGTGCTCACCGGCGGGATGGGGTGGAGTCTAAGCGGGCAGGATCGCCAACCTGTTGGGCCAGGATTTTTCATGAAAATTGCGCTGGGCTTGGTGGTGGGGTTTCTTGCGCTGTTCGGCGGCGGGGGCGCTGCTGCGTTTCAGATGGGGCAGACGGATTACACCAAGGCGGAGACGAAGCTGGTTCGGCTGCGCGGCAACATGTCTTTGATTCAAATCACGACGCCGCAGGATTTGAACAATATTTTGGTGCTGACGGGGCCGGAGGGTTATTTGCTGGTCGATCATCCGGAGGCGGTGGCGAATGCGATCGTGCAGAAGGAATTGGACCAGCTGGGCAAACGGCCGGTGCGGTTTTTGCTGAATACGCACTGGCACTACGATCACGTGGGCGGAAATGAAATTTACGGGACGGACGCGATTATTGTGGCCCAGGAGAATGTGCGGGCGCGGATGATGACGGCGCAGAAGCCGTTTTGGTCGCCGGCGGCGATTGGGCCGTATGCGGAGAAGGCTTGGCCGCGGATTACGTTTCGCGATTCGGTGACGATTCATTTTGATGGCGACGATATTGAGATGGATCACTACGCGAACGGACACACGGATAGCGATTCCGTGGTTTATTTTTCGAAGGCGAACGTGGTGGCGGTGGGGGACATTTACAACGCGAAGGGCGAGGATTTGGCTGGGGGGCTGGATATTTTGGGGATTGCGCGGTCGCTCGCGGCGGTGCTAGCGCGTGTGAATGACGACACAATTATCGTGACGGGACATTCGCAGCCGTCGAATAAGCGCGAGCTGGCTTGGTATTTGCCGATTCTGAATGCGCAGATTGAGCGCGTGCGTCGAGAGATTGCGGCGGGGAAGTCGCGGAAGGAAATTGAGGCGGAAGGATTGGCGGCGGATTGGGCGCCGTGGTTTGCGCCGAAGAAATTTTCGGGAGGGCAGGATTTTCTGGGGCAGATTTACGGGTCGATTCAGCATACGAATGAGGTGAACCAGTAGGCGAACGGTGTAAGCGGTCGCCCACCAAGCTTGACGCGGGGTCGCGTCCGGTATCGTTCGGAGCGGGTCCGGAGCGCGAAACCTAGGCGAAAAAGGGTGGAAAAGACCTTTTGCTTTTTGTTCGCCTTGTGGTATGGTGGGGCGTCGAAATGGCCGCGCCGGGATGTGGCACTCGGTGGTAGACTCACCCCGCCTCCCCCAGGCAGCTAAATCGCATCACTCCCTTTTGAGGTGCCACTTGAACGACGAAAAGACAAAAAACCTGGACTTGGCGATATCTTCGATTGAAAAGCAGTGGGGCAAGGGCTCGATTATGCGCCTGGGGAATAAGGATGTGCTGGTTCCCGTGAGCGTGATTCCGACCGGTTCGATTTCGATTGATTCGGCTTTGGGTGTGGGCGGCTTCCCGCGCGGGCGGGTGATTGAAGTGTACGGGCCGGAATCGGGCGGTAAGACGACGCTGACATTGCACGTGATTGCGGAGGCGCAGAAGCTGGGCGGGCAGGCGGCGTTCATCGACGCGGAGCATGCGCTGGATCCGGTGTACGCGCGGAAGCTGGGCGTGGACGTGGACAATTTGCTGGTGTCGCAGCCGGACAACGGCGAGCAGGCGCTGGAAATCGCGGAAGCGCTGATCCGGTCGAACGCGGTGGACATTATCGTGGTGGACTCGGTGGCGGCGCTGGTGCCGCGGGCGGAATTGGAAGGCGACATGGGCGACGCGCAGATGGGTTTGCAGGCGCGGCTGATGTCGCAGGCGCTGCGGAAGCTGACGGCGATCGTATCGAAGTCGAAGACCTGCCTGATTTTCATCAACCAGATTCGCGAGAAGATTGGGGTAATGTTCGGCAATCCGGAGACGACCACCGGCGGACGCGCGCTGAAATTCTATTCGTCGATCCGCGTGGATATTCGGCGCATTCAGTCGATCAAGGAAGGCGACCGGGTGATTGGATCGCGGACACGGGCGAAGATCGTGAAGAACAAGGTGGCGGCGCCGTTCCGCGAAGCCGAGTTCGACATTATTTATGGCGAAGGGGTTTCGCGCGAAGGCGACTTGCTGGACCTGGGCGTGACCAGCGGCTTGCTGGAGAAATCCGGGACGTGGATTTCGTACAAATCGGATCGTTTGGGCCAGGGGCGCGACAATGCGCGGCAGTTCCTGAAGGAACATACCGACATTCGCGGGAAGATCGAATATGAGTTGCGCAAACAGCTGGGGTTGCCGAATCATTTGCCCAACGGAGAAGTGAACAACGGTAAGCCTTCGGCGGAAGCGCAGAAGTTGGCCGCGGCGGATGCCGGGAAGCAGCCGGTGCAGGCGCCGAAGGCGGCGGCCGCGACGGCGTCGACGGGACGGACGAGTAGGTAGGTATTTCGAGAAGGGCTTAGGATCTGGAGAATTTGGAGATGCGCGGCGGAAATTTTCGCCGCGCATTTTTCTTTTTACTCGGGTTTATATAGGTGAATTCACCGCCTGTACGTTGGGCCAGTCGTGCGGATCAGGAAAGGTGGCGGCGTTTGGAGTTGCGCTAATGTGCGGGAATTCCTTACACTGAAAGTTGATCGGCTGAAGTGGGGGACTTTGTGGCCGATATGGAAGTACATGGGAAACCCAGCCTTGAAACAGGCCGTACCGATTCTTTGCTTATTTTTTGCCGGCGCCTTGGCGCTGGCCGCGGGCACTCCTCCGGCGACGGCCACGAAGTCCGCACCGGCGGCGACGACTACGCATCATCACAAGAAGAGCGGCATCAGTGCGTACGGCGATCCGACTAAAGATGATAATGCGACTTACGATGATCCGCTGATCCGGCAGATCGCGGTGAATGCGCTGGGGCACGCGAATGGTTCGGTGCTGGCGATGGATCCGACGACCGGCCGGATTCTGACGATCGTCAATCAGAAGATGGCGTTTTCGGCGGGGTTCGAGCCGTGCTCGACGATCAAACCGGTGATTGCGCTGGCGGGATTGCAGGAAGGCGTGATCACGCGCGACACGATGATGAAGGTGGGCCACCGGCGGTACATGGATTTGACCGAAGCGATGGCGCACTCGAACAACATTTATTTTGAGGAAGTGGGGACGCGGCTGGGATTTCCGCGGGTGCACAAATACGCGCACCTGCTGGGGCTGGGGCAGAAGGCGGGCTACAACATTCCGGAAGAGCAGGCCGGGACGCTGCCGTCGGCGCCGCCGAATTACGGCGGAGTGGCGCGCATGTCGAGTTTCGGCGAAGGGATCCGGCTGACGCCGCTGCAACTGGCGTCGTTGGTTTCGACGCTGGCGAATGGCGGGACGCAATATTATTTGCAATATCCGCGGACGGAGCAGGAACGCGCTGGGTTCGAGGCGAAGGTGAAACAGGAATTGGATATCGCGCCGCTGCTGCCGGATTTGCGCGAAGGCATGCTGGNNTGCTGGCGGCGGTGATGTATGGAACCGCGAAACAAAGCTACGATCCGGACGAGCAGGCGCTGGGCAAGACCGGAACCTGCAACGACGAATCGCTGGGCGGACGGCTGGGCTGGTTTGTTTCGTATGCGGACGAAGCGCATCCGCGAATCGTGCTGGTGGTGCTGATCCGGGGCGGCGGGCGCGCGACCAGCGGGCCGCATGCGTCGGAAATTGCGGGCCGGATTTATCACGGGCTGCGCGACCGGAATTACTTTGCGGAGTCCACGCGTAAAATGCGGGACGCGAGCGCGACGGCGCGGGCGGCGCAGTAGTCGGTTTTTTTCCCTTCCTTTTGTTTTTGGACCCCTTTTCGATTTTCAATTGTGGCGGGATGTCTCGGGCTGGGCGATTTAGACGCCGCGGGAGAGGCTGCGCGTGGGACCTTGCTTGGACGGTAGGAAGGCTC
>PMHK01000006.1 GCA_003156635.1 Acidobacteriota bacterium
GTTCCCATCCAGCTTGTGCGCCGAATGAATCTGACCAGTAAGTGTTGCTGATAAGATGGTACGGTACCGAAATAGGAAGCCGGTTGTAACTCACCGACGCGGTCATGCGCAGTTGATCCTCGTCGGGGAATAGCGACTCTGGACTGTGCAACCGCGTGATCGAATATTGCGCGCTCCAATTTTGTGCCGGATTAATTGTCAACCGCGTGGCCCAGGAGTCCAGCGCGCCCGCGGAAATCGTCCAGCGATCTTCACCTGGCTCACGGCCATGAAAACCCGAAACCTCGACGCGTGCGGTTTTGTAAGTGAACCCCATGGTCAACACGTCGTACGCAATGTGCGTGGAATCCTGCAGGTGATGTCCCAGAGGCGCGAGCGGGTCTTCGCTCGCGGAAGGCCGGTGCGGAAACGCCTCCGGCCCGATGGCCGGATCGCCCACCGGCGCGGCGTACATCGAAAACAGTGCGTGCTCGCCGATTCGGATGTCGTACAGTGCCGCCAGTTCCATGAATAAATTGTGCGGGTGCTGGCCGTCGACGATCGGCTTCCCGTAGGCCGTCTCACCAACCTGGAAAAGTTCCGGGTAACGCTCGCCGCTGATCGTGGCCGGCTCCAGGCTGAACATGGCGCGCGCGGTAAAAGTGCCCGGACCCAGCTGTCTCTGCGCCATCGGCATAAACCAACTCGTGCTGAAAACTTTGTCCGCTCCGCGCGGACCGGTCTGCTGCTGCGCGTTCACCGACAATCCACCATGAAACATCAACATCCACGCGCCTTTTCGGGTCATCAGCATTTCGTGTGGCGTCGAATTCGGCTCCGCACTGGTTCCGGCGCTGGCGTGATGCAGGATTTCATCGATTAACGTCGCGGGATGATTCATATCCATCATTCCGCCCATATCGCCCATGTTCATCGAGCCCATGGATTGCGAAGCGCTAGCTTGTGGCGGCGCGGATTGAATCGAGGCATTCGTCAGAATCGCGGAAGCTGAAGAGCAAGGGCAAGGAGTGGTCGAGCTGCAAGCAATTTCCGAAGTCTCAGCCGCGAAAGCACTGGAACCCAATGAAGTCGCGGCGGCCAATAGAAACACGCCCGCAGATCGGAATTTCATGATGGAGCCCCATTGTACACCGCGCGACCCAGCGGCAGGATTTTTGAGAAAACCACGACGCGCAAGTGCAAAATCAACCGCGCCGGTAACTTGGATGCGCGAGTCAGCGAAAACGCACAGGCTCCCGGGGTTTTGCGGAACCCCGCGCCGCGCGTGACCGGGTTACGAAACCTCCCCGGCGGTGCCTAACCATAGGGCTACCCGCATCCTAACCCTAGAATCAATCGCTTCTCCGAGGAGCCAGCCGATGATCCGAAACCCACGAAAACTCATCATGAAGTTCGCCCTACCTGTTGCTCTCGCGTCGTTCTTGCTGACCGGTCACGCCCGAACTGCAGCGGCGCAGACGCCGCAAAGCGCCGACTCCGCCAAAACCGAAGCGCTGACCACTACCGAAAAAGACCAGACCGAAATCGCCGTCACGGTTTACAACTCGAACATCGCGCTGGTACGCGACGTACGCCAGATTCGCCTCGCCCCGGGAATCTTCCCGCTGCGCTTCGAAGACGTCGCCGCGTCGATCAACCCTGCGACCGTCCATTTTCGTTCGCTAACTGACGACGCCAAACTAAGCGTGGTCGAACAAAACTACGAATACGATTTGCTCGATCCTCAGAAGCTCCTGCAGAAATACGTTGGTAAAGAAGTCACCCTGGTCCGCGCCGAGCAGGATGCGGGCTCGACCAAATGGGTCGAAACCAAAGCCACCCTGCTCGCCAATAACAATGGCCCCGTCTGGAAAATTGGAAACGAAATAGTCACGGGCATGAATTCCGATTCGTATCGCTTTCCGGAGCTGCCCGGAAATTTCTACAGCCGCCCAACGCTGATCTGGACCCTCGACAACCGTGGCGTCGCCTCACAAAAAGTCGAAGCTTCCTATCTCACCGGCAATATGAGCTGGAGCGCGGATTACGTCCTTACCGTCACCCGCGACGAAAAAACCGCCGATCTCGATGGTTGGGTCACTCTAAACAACAACAGCGGCGCCTCATATCAAAACGCCAAGCTCCAGCTTGTCGCTGGCGAGATTCATCAGGTATCCCCGCCAATGAACGGAAGAATGGAGATGGCGGTCGCTGGTGCCGTAGCCATGCCCAAGGCCGCTCCGCAATTCACCCAGGAAGGCATCTCCGAGTATCACCTCTACTCTCTCGGTCGCCGCACTTCTATCCAGAACAACGAATCGAAACAAATCAGTCTGCTCACCGGCACCGGCGTTCCGGTCGAAAAACACCTGGTCACCGAAGGTCAAACGTATTACTACCGGAATCCGCAAAGCCTGGGTATCCCCGCGCCTCAACCCGTGAAAGTCACCTATCAATTCAAGAACGAAGAAAAGAGCGGTCTCGGCATGCCGCTGCCGGCGGGCACGGTGCGCGTTTACCAGGCCGACTCCAAAGGTGGAATCCAGTTCATCGGCGAAGACACCATACGGCACACCCCAAAGGATGAAACGCTAAGAATCTACGTCGGTGATGCCTTCGACGTCGTTTGCGAACGCAAACAAACGGACTACAAGAAACTGGCCAGCAACCTTTATGAAATGGAGTATGAGATTACGCTGCGAAATCACAAAGACGTCCCCGTGACGGTGGAAGTCCGTGAACCCCTGGGCGGCGACTGGGAAATTGTGAATTCGAATTTCACTTCGAACAAGCTCGACGCCCGAACGGTGGGTTTCGACGTTCCCGTAGTGAAAGACGGCACGTCAAAACTGACTTACCGCGTCCGCGTCAAATATTAGCTGTGGAATGTAAATCTGTGGCTGACTGGAAGGGCGGGGCTGCAGCCCCAATCGCGTTAGTTCTTGCAGCAGGAAGGATTGTTCACCAGCGCCAGCTCCCGCGCAAAAACCGGATTATTGGGATATTCCGTCGCGAGTTCGGCCAGCAATTCCTTGGCGCGTTCCGGTTTGTGTTCGCGCTCGTAAGCCAGCGCCAGCATCACTTTCGCGAATGGCTGTAGATAGTGTCCGTGCTCCGCGGCCGACTGCATCTGCTCCATCCCGCGCGTACGATCGCCGTGCAAACCGCCAAACCACACAAACACCCTTTTGTAGCTGGGTAAAGATCCGATCACGTAGTTGCTCATGCCCAACGCGACATTCGCGTCCTGCTCGTTCGGATCGATCGCCAGCACGGCATTCGCTTCCGCCTCGGCGTGGCGCATCATCGTCAAGCCTTCCAATTGCTTCTTGATGATGATCGCGTCGTAGTCGGACTCCATTCCGTCGGTGATGGTCAGCACCAGCAGGCCGTGCAGATCTTTTGGATTCGCCTTGATTCGCGCCTTCGCTTGTTCCCGCGCCGCGTTGTTGGCTTCCAGAAATGCCGAGTTTTTGTTCGCGGCCGCCGAACCTTCCACTCCGCCCAGGAATTTTTCGTCGTTCAGGAAAAATTCCGAGGTCAGCACGCCCTTCTGGTTGAATTGCTCAAACAAATAGCTGGCCGCTTCTGACGCTTTTCCCAGCGGATCGTCGGGACGCATCTTTTGATAGGCCTGAAAATCTTTCCGTCCCGCATCGAAATTCAATTCGTACAAATGCCGATATCCGCTCTCCAGCACCTTCGCCGAAGGATCGGCCTCCATCACCGGAGCCGAGGATTTTGCGGGTGACTGGCTCTGCGCCAGTGTGGCGTTCGGCAAGATCCCAACGGCAGCCGCGATGCTAGCGGTGAAAAACAGTTTTGACGAGTACTCTCGAATTATTTTTCGCATGAGCTGCATAAGGCCTTGGCGTTGACGCCCAGCCGGCAAGGTGTTCCAGAGCGCCTATTATAGTGGAAACGGGTGGCTCACAAGCAGTGCTTTTCACCCTGTGCATTAAAGATTATTGAGAATGAACTCCGTCGTTCGCTGAATCTCCAGCACTCGCGCCGCCGCGTCGCTGATCCCGTGTCCTCGCCCGGGAAAAACCATCAGCTGGTCCGGATATTGCCCCGAATCGATCAACGCGTTCAGCAACGCCACGGAATTTGCGAAGTGCACGTTATCGTCCCCCGTGCCGTGCGCCAGCATCAGCTTGCCCTTCAGGCCCGCTGCTTGATTCACCGGCGAGGAATTCTTGTATCCCTCCGCGTTGTCCTGCGGCCGGCCCATGTAGCGCTCGGTATAAATCGTGTCGTACAGCTTCCAGTCCGTGACCGGCGCGTCGGAAACTCCCATCTTGAAAGCGTCCGCCGCGTTGAACAGCGCTTCGAGCGTAATGTAACCGCCGTAGCTCCCGCCCGTAATTCCGATTCGCGCCGGGTCCACGTAACCCAGCGACTTCAGGTATTTCACGCCCGCCACCTGATCCTGCAATTCAATTTTTCCCATCTGATGATAAATCGGCGTCTCGAAGGCGTGGCCCCGTCCCCACGATCCGCGATTATCCAGCGTGAAAATAATGTAGCCCTTCTGCGCCAGAACTTCGTGCCACAAATAGCTCAGTCCGGCCCAGTCGTTCTGCACCATCTGCACATGCGGTCCGCCGTACACATTGATCAGCACCGGATATTTCTTCGCTGCGTCGAAATTCACCGGCTTGATGATCGAAGCGTTTAGCTTGGTCCCATCGTCGGCGGTCACTTCCACAAATTCCACCGGAGTAAGGTTGTATTCCGCCAGCTCCGGATCCTTGCCATCGTTGATCACGGCGATCCGCGTCCCGTCCATCCGGCACAGATCCTGGCGTGTCGGCGCGTTCGCGTTGGAATAAGCGCTGACGAACGAAGCAAGGTCCGGCGAGATTCTCGCCGTATTGCTGCCGGCATTTTTCGTGATCCGCGTCAGACTCTTGTCGTTTAATGAGACCCGGTACAGATTTGTCTCGCGTACATCATCTTTGTTCGTGATGAAATAAATGTAGCCGTGCTTTTCGTCAACCGCCGGATGATTTGCCGCTCCGGGCCCAAAACCGCCCAGATCCGAAATCCCCCAGTCGCCGCTGGTCAGTTGCATCATTTGTTTGCCGAAATTGTCGTAAATATAGAAATGCCGGTAGCCGGTGCGCTCGCTGGACCACAGGAACCGCTTTCCATCCTTCAAAAAACGTAGGTCATCACTGACGTTGATCCAATAGGCGTCCTTGTCCGAAAGAATAGTGGCCGATTTCCCCGTCGTCGTATCGGAAAGCAGCACATCTAGAATAGTTTGCGCACGATTCAGCCGCTGAATCGCTAGTTGCTTCGAATCCGGCAGCCAGATCACGCGCGGGATGTACATGTCCGTTTCCGCGCCAGTATCCATGGGGCGTGCCTCCCCGCCCGCCACCGGTGCGACCAGAACGCGCACCCCTGGATTCGCGCCTCCCGGCACCGGATACCTTTGCAGCTCCGCTTTCCCAGTAAATGACTCGAAATCAACCAGTGGAAATTGCGGCACCTTCTGCTCATCCATTTCCAAATACGCAATCGCCGAAGAGTCCGGCGCCCACCAATAGCCCGTGAAAATACTGAGCTCTTCGGGATAAACCCAATCCAGCTCGCCCTTGCGCACCTTTTCGCTGCCACCGGTTGTGAGCGCGCGCTCCTTTCCATCCGCCGTGGTCACCAGCCACAGGTTGAAGTTGCGCACAAAGCTCACATACTTCCCATTAGGCGAAATCTTTGCGTCACCCAAATCCTCTTTTCCGCTGACGAGCATGCGCGCCGTCTGGCTCTTCAGGTCGAACCAAGCAAGGGAATGAGGCACTTCGAGAAGTAAAGCGTCGCCTCCTGGCGCCCAGTGATACTGTAAGGGAGCATCCCGACCTGCGCTGGTTGCTTGCGACTGCTTGCTGGATCGCGCGGGTAGGAGAGTTTCTAGTTTTTCTGCCGAAATGAGCAATGAGCGCTTTCCTGTCGCCGCCTCCATCACCCAGAGTTCCGTCTTCGCGACCTTACCGCTGCCCTTGGTCTCGAAATAGCTGAGTCGCTTGCTGTCCGGCAACCAGGCGACGCCCTGCGTCAATTGCCCACCCAAGCTCGGCGCCGTGAAGATGCGCTGTACCGTCAGTTCACCGGGCTTCGCGCCAGTCGTTGTTCTTTGTTGAGCGAAAGCAACGGAAACCCCGCCAAGCAACAAACTCAGCAGCAGCGTGGATGAGACTGTAGGGCATGCCGCAAGACACGAACGCATGCGACCTCCTAGGAAGACCGATGATTTTAGCCTAAGCTGCAACAGAGGGAAAGCTGACTCCAGAAGAACGATTGTGCACATTAACCCAAACCAATCTGGATCAATCGGACCAATGCGAAGAACAAGTTCAGCAAATGTTCTCCAGATAAGGAAGGGAAAATTGCAATTTCGTACGAGCGGGCCTCCGCGAAACCGCTGGGCGGCAGTTTTTGGTCGCCAGCGAGGCGATTGCTGTATGCTNNAAAGGGGCCTCCAACCTGAATCTCACTACCTTCGTGAAACCCCTGGGCAGCAGTTTTTGGTCGCAACCGAGGCGATTGCTGTATGCTGTACGAAGCTGGAAATCTGAAATGGAAATCCCGATTGGATCGTCTCGTGGGGCAAGTTCGCTTAGCACAACCACCGTACTACGATCGACGAGCACATATTTTAGAGAAGACTAATTCGAACGACAAGGACTTTACGTTGAAGCCTCAAACTGCCAGGAAGCTCGCATTGAAACGCGTTCTTCGGGGCGCAATTCGATTCGTTCCTACACCGCATTGGACGGACCGATATCCGGATTTGAATCGTTTGGAAAAAACCAAAATGAGTGTTATGTCCCGAACACTTCTGAAACACTCGGGGTACATGGTCTTTGGTGGGCCATTCTCCACAATGAAGCTCGCTGAGAATCTCGACCTTGCTTGGGATCCAAAAATCATTGTTGGATCCTATGAACAGGAGGTGCATGAGGTGATCAACGACGTGATCTGCATGGCGCCGCTTCATATAATTATTATCGGAGCGGCCTTCGGCTACTACGCTGTAGGATTCGCCCTCAAGATCGCCGACACCACGATTACCGCATTTGAGGCGGTTGAGGTTCCGCACTGGCAACAGCTGAACGATTTGGCAAGATTGAACGGAGTAAGCACCAAAATCATTCAGCGTGGCTTGTGCACGGCCGAGGATCTCGCAAAGACATGCAGCCCACAATCGTTTATACTCTGCGACTGCGAAGGCGGCGAAATGGATATTCTTGATCCCGTTGGAACTCCTGCTCTCAGATCCTGCAAAATACTATTTGAACTTCATGAATTCTACCGTCCGAATCTCGTCGCCACGCTGATTAGTCGCTTTCGCGAATCGCATCACATAAGGATTATCGAGGAGGCGGAGCGAAATCCGTCTCGATATCGCATTCTCAACAAATTGCCACGAGGCTGGCGGTCTGTAGCTATACAAGAGACTAAGTGGATTCCGAGCGCCTCGTCACGAACTGTCACCTGGCTCCGTTTCATGCTGCTTACTCCGAAGGGCTAACGTAAATAGCGCTAAAGATGTAGGTGGCGTTTGGCGATTCGCGTCATACAGCATCCGGATGTACGCAAGCATGACTATCGAGCGCGTCAAGCTGGTCGGCGGCGCCGCTGCAGGGTCCGCACACTCGATCCCATCGTCCGA
>PMHK01000053.1 GCA_003156635.1 Acidobacteriota bacterium
GCCACTTCAACGTCGAGATCGACATCCCGGCGCTGGAAAAATTGTCCAGCGCGAAGAAGATTGCGCGTCCTTTCGTCGAGGAATATGCGATGAAAGATGGCCGCAAGATTTATCTGCTGGGCGAAGGCCGCTTGATCAACCTGGCCGCCGCCGAAGGCCACCCCGCGGTGGTGATGGATATGAGCTTTGCGAACCAGGCGCTGGCTTCCGAATATATGGTGAAGAACGCGAAGGACCTGAAGGCTCAGGTTTATTCGGTTCCGGAACCCATCGACCGCCAGATCGCCAAACTCAAGCTGGAATCGATGAACGTGCATGTCGACAAGCTCACTGCCGATCAGGAGCATTACCTGGCGAGCTGGAACGAAGGCACGTAGTCGCAACTGCGGTTTCAATTCTATTGGTGTAAGGGCCGGTCTTAGACCGGCCTTTTTTTTTGTGGTGGTCGTCGAGAAGGGGCTGCGTCTCACTGCATGCTAAATGCGTGACGCGCGCCGTTGGAATCAGAGTAGAAGCCCGTGACCGCTCCACTCGCGTTGATGCCACGAGGAGTGGTGGCTATATTTGCTTCGGAAAGAGGAAGCTGCGCGGCATTCGGATCGTCGAAAGTCGCGAATGTTCCGTCCGGGTCGCGCAGATATCCGTGTCGCACCAAGTTCTCATCCCGGTATTCTCCTACGACTACTCCGCTGTCGTTGATACCCACTGCCAGGGAGCTGTGTACGGCCGATTGAGGGGGATCGAACACGGTATAGGTCCCGTCAGCGGCGACGATGAGGCTGTGGGTCGTATTGACTCCGTTCACGATGCCGACGTTGATTCCGCCCACGATCACGCCGGCGGAGTTCAGATCGATCAACTCGGTTCCCTGGTTAGAAGCCGTGCCGGCGTTGGGGGCGTCCAAAACTGTGATGGTTCCGTCCGGGGTGCGCAAGAATCCGTGGAAGACGGCGCCCAAATCGGTGAACGTGCCGGCCACCGCTCCGCTCGCATTGATCCGCTGGGGGACTACGATGTAAACCTGGGTCGGATCGCCAGTCGGATCAAAAGTAGTGAGCGTGCCGTCCGGCGCGCGCAGATAACCGTGGGCGCCGTTGGCATCCACGAATCCTCCGGCCACCGTGCCGCTGTCGTTGAGGGATTGCGCTCCCGAGGTGCTGCCCGGAGGATCGAATGCGGTGATGGTGCCGTCCGCGCCGCGAATGAAGCTGTGTTCCAGGCCTTGGGTGTCAAAGAAATACCCAGCAATCTCGCCGGACGCATTGATCCCGACGGCCTCGGTGCCGTTGTTTGGCTGCGAGCCAGCTCCCGGTGCGTCGATCGAAAATTCACCGCCGCCGGATTGTTTTAGAAAACCGTGGAGCGCGTTATTTGAATCGACGAAATTTCCGGTCACGTCGCCGCCGGCGTCGATGGCGATGCCGAACGTGCCCTGAAGACTTCCAGCACCCGCTCCGAGGGCATCAATGGTCGTGAATGCCGGTGTCGGCGGTGGTTGCGCTCCGGACGATCCGCCGCCGCCGCAGCTCGCAACCAACGGGACAAGGAATAACAAGCCGGCGAGGACACCGGAGGACATCGCGGCGCTGCGCTGGGTAATCGCCGGAAATTGTTGGTGCCTGGTGCGAGCGTAGGCCACGATGATTCTCCCCTGGGGGAACCGAGTGGCCAGCATTATACATAGAGTTACTATCATGTACATTGACCGGCTGTCGTTTGCGACGTCCACGCTCGCGTTCTCCAGTTTTAGTTTGGATTAATTACCTGCAGAGGCCGACGGATGGGCTAGGTGCGGTTCCTTTGCTCCTCGTCCCGCCTGAGCATTCCCTTCCGCGAAATTTGATGGTAAAAGAATCCTCCTACTTTACTGGTTGAGGATTAATCCCCATGCGAACTCGTATTGCAATCTTGATGGCCGTGATAGCGACTTTTGGCGCGGTGGTGGCCTACCGCGCGGTTACGGCGGAGGAAGATACTTCCAGCGGCGAACGCCGCTTGGAGCAAGGACAGATTCTGGAACTGAATCGCCGCGCCGACCTGCTTAACACCTACCGCGAATCCGCCCAATTCGAAGATAGCGAAAACCTGGCCCGTGCGCGGGGTTTCTACCTGCAGGAGCAAGCGCGGATGGCCCGGAAAACGAATCCTTCCAGCGCCAACGCGCTTGATCTGCAGGCCGAAGAGCAATTCGCGATTGGGCGCATGTACCGGCAGACGCGCGATTTCAATTACGTGGGCGGCATGAGCTCGACGGACAACATTGAAAATGGAATCGAGAAGAACGTGGCGCGGGAATTATCTGAGGCGGGCTACGGCGCGATGTGGGTGGCTCCGGCCAAAGGCGAACTTCCAGATATTTGGGGCGACCTGAAAGCGGATATCGCGAAGAATCGCAAGAAGACCGTGTGGCTCTCCGGCCTGGTGGCGATTTTTGTGCTGGCGCTGGCATTTCTCACTTTCACGCAGTTGCCGCGCGATGGATCGCCATTGCAGCGCTGGCTGGAACGAATCGCATGTGTCATCGCGGTGGGAGCTTCGATCGCGTGTTTTGCGATCGACGGCCATTCATGGCTGCTATTCCTGCTGGCCGGCATCGGAATCGGGATCGTCGCTTTTCTGGGCCACGTCCTCTACAACCGTCCGGGGGTCAAGCAGTGGTTGACTGGACCGAAGGCGGTGGCCATTCCAGAAAAAGAGCGCGCCGCCGTGGCCAAGGCTAAAAGCGAAGAAGCGATCGCGCGGGCGGCAGCGCAGGCTGAAACTACGGCCAAAAAGGATGAAGCAATTCAAAAAGCCGCGCCGGCGCAAGGTGAAACGGAAGTCCAAAACGATTTGGCGATTCCAAGTGAAGCGGTAGCTTCGAGGGATGCTGCAATCAAGAGCGACGCGGTGATTCCAAGCGAAGCGATCGTTTCGGATAAACCACCAGTCGAGGCGCAAGCTACATTGAAAAGTACTCCGGAGGCCCCATTCTCAATCGCGATCCCTGGTGGAAATCCGAGCACCACTGCAAACGCGGATGTAAAGGAAAGCGAACCCGAATGCGAGGAGGAGCAGGAAGCTTCGCATCCGCACGAAGTTGGGCCGCGCATTGCGTTCATCGGGGCGCACCTGCTGGCCTGGGACTGCACCAGCACGATGAACCGCTTCGCGCTTTCGCTGATCGCGGTCACCGCGTTGCTGGCGGCGATTTGTGGCTGGCGTTACGACTGCGCCACGGCGTTCGCCAATGGCTGCGCGGCGCGAGCCATGGACCAGCAGGTGGCAGCGTTCAAGAATTTCGAGCGCAGCCAGACGACGATTCATTACATCTGGGGCATCGACGCGCGCATGCATGAATCGCGCATGCGCTACAAAGCGGCCGAGCAGCGCGCGGAGCTGGCACGCGAGAAAGTGATGGGCCTGACCGGCGAGCGCGAACAATCGCAAATGGAATGGCAGAGGAGGCTGCTCTCCGAGAACAAAATTGCAGTGGACGAGCTGGATGGCGAGTGGGGTCCGGAAATGGATCCCTATTATCCGCAAAAGGAAGCGGAACTGAGCGGGCGGCAGGCTTCGGAAACCGCCTTCGCCAAATGGGACGCGGAGAACGAACTGCGCCAGTCGTGGCATTTGAAAGCCGCGGAATATTTGCTGACGCTGACCATGTTCGCCATCGCGCTTTATTTGCTAGGGCAATCGATGGGCATGGGCCTGGGGCGCGGCGCATTTATTCTGGTGCTGGGCGGCGCGTTGATCGCGGGCGTCGGCGCGTTTTCCGCTTTGAAAACAGCGGTGCGATATTTGCCGCGCGATGCATCGAAACTGGATGCCGCGGCTGATTCGTACGGCGAAGGACGGCAACTGTATTTGGTGGCGCACGAATCGCAGGATTACGCCGCGGCTGCCGAAAAGTTTGAAGCCGCGCTGAAGATTCGTCCCACGTTTGCGCTGGCGCACTACTACCGCGGCGAAGCGCTGTACAACTCCGCGCGCCTGCACCCCGACGAACAGGATTCGTTGCCTTCGACAAAATCCGGGGCGCTGGCGCAGACCGTGCAGGAAATGGGGCTGAGCCTGGACGACTTCAACAAGGAAGGAGTGACGCCGCCGCAGGAATTGGTGGGGCGCTACGGTTTTTTCACGCTGTTGCAATCATTGGCGCCACCCGATCTGGCGTTGCTGAAGAAAGGCACCGCCGCGCTGCAAGATGGCATCAATTCTTACCCACGTGACCCCTGGTTGGAAGTGAACCTGGCGGTGGCGCTGTTGATTTCCGGGCAAACCGACGAAGCGCGCAAGGCCTACGATAAGGTCTTCGACTTCGGCATCTCATCGGGTTTGGCCATTGCCGCGCTGGGCGATTTGGAAATCGCGCGGCGCTACTGCAATTCTTTTCCGCAGGCCGATTGCGCCACGATCACTTCCGAAATAAATAAACTGAAACCGCGATTCGCGGCCGTGGCTGGGCCCGAGCCGAAGGATGCGCATTGGGAGTCGCGGCATCCTTCGTTGTCCCGGCCGGAAATTTCAGTTTCTCCGGCGATCGTGAATTGGAAAGCGTCGGTGGACGCGACGGACGGCAAAGATGTGTTGCTGGTGGTGTGGTATTGGAAGGATCCGGACTGGGGCGCGTGGCGGGTGATCAGTTCGGTTTCGGATACGGTCGAGACCGCGTCGCTCGACAAAGACGGCGCCGACCGCAAATCGTTGTCGCTTTCTTATCTCGATACCACCGGCGAGCATCGCTGCCTGAGCGGCGGAGATTACCGGGCGGAGTTCTACCTCAACGGGAAAATGGTCGCCGAACAATCTAAATCGCTGCCGCTGGACCACGAATTCAAGGGTGTGGGGCTGCACGATATTAATTTCGAAGCCTGCTATCCCGCGACCTGGTCGGACTGGGCCTACACGCCGACCGATGTGACCGGGCCGGAATTGGTGCGCCGCTCGACCAGTCCGGATCGCCAGCGCGGCATGTACTTGTTCACCTATTTTTATCCGAATGTCGCGGAGCAGGACGCCACGATCCTGCAACAAGCCGTCGCGCGCTCCGGGAAAATTCTGGAAGGGCATGGCTTGGCGGATGATTTGTCGTTCATGCCGCATGATTTGACGTTCGCGCGAATCGCCGAGCCGTGCGGCGCTTATCCGGTGGATGTCCTGACGAAAAACGCGGCGTGGTATCAGGATTCGACGCGCGTCTCCACTGCGAGGGCCTGGATCGCGGACGACGGCATCGTCTATGTGGCGATGAGCGTGAATGGCGCGAAGAACGGAGTGGATACCGACGATTGCCTGCTGCTGACTTCACTTTCCAACATTTACGGACCGGCGGTTGCGCCGGCGCCTGCTCCGGCGGCGGAAAAGGGCGCGAGTAATTCGGCCGTAAGCTCCGACGGCGCCGCGAGTGCGGCGTCCGTTTCGCCGGATCAGCCCAACAATTAATTCTATGTTTCTAATGCAGGGCCGCGTCAGTCTCCTGCAGACGGAGCGGGAGCCGCGGCGTGCGCTTCACGTTTGAAACCGGATTGCAGACGACGGACTAGCACGTAAAGAACGGGGATAAAGATTAGATTCAGAAACGTGGACGCGATCATGCCGCCGAAAACGGTGGTGCCCACGGAGCGGCGGCTGATGCGGCCGGCGCCTTCGGCGACCACCAGGGGCAACACGCCAAGGATAAAAGCGAACGACGTCATCAGAATAGGGCGCAGGCGGATGCAGGCGGATTCGATGGCGGCGTTGACGATGCTGCGGCCTTTTTCGCGGAGCTGCTCGGCGAATTCGACAATCAAGATGGCGTTTTTGCTGGAAAGGCCGATGAGCATGACCAGGCCGATCTGGCAGTAGACGTCGTTATCCTGGCCGCGCAGCGCTTGCGCGCCGATGGCGCCGAGGAGCGCAGTAGGCACGGCGAGCAACACGATGAACGGCAGCGAAAAGCTTTCGTATTGCGCGGCCAGCGTCAGGTACACGACTAGAATACCGAGGCCGAAGAGCACGATGGCCTGGCTGCCCGACTGAATTTCTTCCAGCGACAAGCCGGTCCATTCATAGGCGAAACCTGGCGTCAATGTTTTTGCGGCGAGGGCGTCCATGGTTTTAATCGCTTCACCGGAACTTTTTCCGGGCGCGGCGGAGCCATCGATTTCGGCGTAGCGGAAAAGATTGTAGTGGCTGATGACCTGCGGCGAAGCGTCTTGTTTCAGCACCACCAGATTTTCGAGCGGCACCATCACGCCGGCGCTGGAGCGGACGTAATATTCCTTGATGTCGCGGGCTTCGGAGCGGAACTGCCGATCGGCTTGGACGTAGACGCGGTACGCGCGATTGTTGAATTCGAAATCGTTGACGTACACCGAGCCCATGTAGACCTGCAGCGCGTCGGTGATCTGGTTGAGTGAAACGCCCAGCGCTTTCGCTTTTTCGCGATCGAAAGTCAGCACAAACTGCGGATCGTTGGCGCTGAAGCTGCTGAACAGGCCGGCCAGGTTCGCGTTCTGGTTTCCTTCCTGAATCACTTTCTGAGTGACGTTGGCCAGCGCTTGAATGGAGGTACCGCTTTGATCTTCGAGCACGAATTGGAAGCCGCCGAATTGGCCAAGGCCCTGCACCGCGGGCGGCGCGAAGGGCACGACCTGGGCGCCGTGAATTCCTGACAAGGGGCCGCGCAGGCGGTCGAGCACGGCGTTGCCGGAATGTTCTTCACCTTTGCGCTGATCGAAACCTTTTAGGCCGGTGAAAATCAGCGCGCGATTCGAAGCGCTGCCACCGAAACTGAATCCGGCCACGGAAAATGCGCTGTCTATTTCCGGAACCTGGGCCAGGATGGTTTCCACCTGCGAGCAGATGCCCGTGGTGTATTCCAGCGACGCGCCCGGGGGGGCCTGCACCGCGATGATCAGATAGCCGCCATCTTCGGCTGGGATGAAACCCTTGGGCACGTGTTGGTACACCCAGTAGGTAAGTCCGAGGACGCAGAAAAATAAGAGAACCGCGACATATTCAAAACGAAGAATGAAGCGCAGCAGATTTTCGTAACGGCGAGTAAAGGCCGCCAGCGCGGTGTTGAACGCGGCGAATATCCGGCTGCGGATAATGTGTTCATGTCCCAGGAAAATGGCGGAGAGAGCAGGGGTCAGCGTGAGGGCGTTGAACGCGGAAATGGAAACGGAAAACGCGATCGTGAGGGCGAACTGGCGGAACAGGATTCCGGTGGTGCCGGGAAAGAATGCTACCGGAATGAAGACCGCGACGAGAACCAAGGAAGTCGCGATGACCGCGCCGGCGACTTCGCGCATGGCGATGGACGCGGCGTTGTGCGGTTCCGAAATTCCTTCGGTGATGTGCCGCTGCACGTTTTCGATGACCACGATGGCATCATCGACGACCAAGCCGGTGGCGAGAGTGAGGCCAAAAAGCGTGAGCGTATTGATAGAGAAGCCGAGGATTTTCACGAAGGCCAGCGTGCCAATCAGCGAAACCGGAATGGTGATGGCGGGAATAAAGGTGCTGCGCCAATCCTGCAGGAAAATAAAGATCACCAACACGACCAGGCCGATGGCTTCCAACAAAGTGTACAGAACGTCTTTGATCGATTCGCCCACGACGCTGGTGGTGTCAAAAGCGACGGCGTATTTGATGCCGGGAGGGAAGTGCCTGGAAAGCCGCAACAGCTCGGCTTTCGCAGCTTTGTCGACGGTAAGCGCGTTGGCTCCGGGCAACTGGGTGACGCCGAAGCCGACCGCGTCGTGGCCATTGAAGCGAAGATTGCTGCTGTAATCCTCGGCGCCCAGTTCAGCGCGGCCCACGTCGCGCAAGCGAACCAGGGTGCCGTCCGTGCCAGTTTTTAAAATAATATTTTCAAATTCAGAGGGTTCGACCAGGCGGCCGACGGCGCGCACGCTGATCTGGTAGCTTTGGCCTTTGATCGACGGCGGTTGCCCAACCTGTCCGGCGCTGACCTGCACGTTCTGCTCGGTGAGCGCGCTGAGAATGTCCGTCGCGGTCAAGTTGCGCGCGGCCATGCGCAGCGGGTCCAGCCACAGACGCATGGAATATTTGCGTTCGCCGAAATTTTGCACATCAGCGACGCCGGGGACGCGTTTCAGCGCGTCGCGCACATAAAGGTCCATGTAATTGCTGAGAAACAGGCTGTCGTACTCGCCGTGTTCGGCGTACACGCCCGCGCCGAAGACGAAATTGCTGGAAGACTTACTGACGGTGATGCCGGTGGTCTTCACTTCGTTGGGCATGCGGCCGAGCGCCTGGTTCACGCGATTCTGCACGTCCACCGCGGCGAGGTCGATGTTGCGGCTGATGTCGAAGGTGATGCTGATGCCGCTGGAGCCGTCGTTGCCGCTCGAGGAGGTCATGTACTTCATGCCTTCCACGCCGTTGATGGCCTGCTCGAGTGGAGTGGTGACCGAAGTTTCGACGGCGCGGGCGTTCGCGCCGTTGTAGAACGCGCCGACGCCGACCTGCGGCGGCGCCAAATCAGGAAACTGCGCGACGGGAAGCGTAGGAATAGTGACCGCGCCGGCCAGGATGATGAGCAGCGCGCAGACCGTGGCGAAAATTGGGCGGCGGATGAAAAAATCGACAAACATTTTCTACGTTGGCCTTTTTACGACGCGAAAGTACGACGGTTGGTCCGCGATCAAGACGGAGTCTTTCCGTTCGCAGCCTGCGGAATTTCGGTCACCGGCGCGCCGTCCACCAGATCCTGGCCGCCTTCGACCACGACGCGGTCGCCGTTCTTCAAGCCGTCCAGCACGGTGTAATCGTTGCCGGTCATTTCGCCCAGGCGCACGACTTTCTGGTGCACGACTTGGGATTTGCCGCTGCCGTCGACCACGAACGCGAAAAATTGCCCGTTGATGCGCTGCACGGCGAGCACCGGGATGACCGGGCCGTCATGCACGCGCCAGATGATGCGGGCGCGCGTGAATTGCGAAGTGCGCAGCGTGTCCGCGCTGTTTTTCACCGTGGCCTTTGCGAGAATCGATTGGGTGCTGTTATCGACCTGCGAAGAAATAAAATCGATCTGGGTTTCGGCGATGATATTTCCCTGAGTGTCCAGCAGCTGAACCTTTTGGCCCATCTTCAGGTCTTGGGCGCGCTCGACCGGAACATTGATATAGACCTCGAGCGGGCCGGGCTGATCGACGGTGGTCAGCATGGTCGTGGTGGTGACGCGGTCGCCGACGCGCACGGGAATATCGCCGACGATTCCGTCGGTGGGAGCCAGCACGCGGTAATAATGGAGTTCGACCTGCTGTTCCTGCACCTGTGATTCGAGGGACTTCAGCTGATGTTGCGCGGTGTCCAGGTTCGTTTTGGCCTGGTCGTAATCCTGCTTGCTGGAAACTCCCGCGTCGTACAATTTTTGCGCGCGTTCCCATTGGATCTCGGCGAGTTTGACGCTCGCTTCCTGCGAGTTGCGCGTGGCTTCCTGGCTGCCAACGGTGGCCTGCTGTTTCAGGGGATCGATTTGCATCAGCGCGGTTCCGGCTTTGACCCGGTCGCCGGATTTCACGAAGATGCCGGTGACCTGCCCCTCGACCTGGGGGTTGAGCATCACGGACTGGCGGGATTTAAGGGTGCCGAGATATTCCGAAGACTCGGGAATCGCGACCGGCGCGATTATCGCGGTTTTAACCGGAATCGCGGGCTGCTGTTCGTTGCCGGCGGCTTGTTTTTGGTCGCAGCCGGACAGGAGTGCGCCGAGGCAGACTACTGACGTCGCCAGCGCAAACGCGCGAACGCGGGTATTTTTCGAAGGTCTCAATGGGCCCATCATGGAAACGGTATTGTATCGCGGCTTCACAGCACCCCGAACACAAACCCACATTAAGATAATCTATAGACGCGCCGAACCGAAGGAGGATAGGCGCGCTCTGCGCTCGACAACATATAAAGTCGTTATCTTTTTCACAATTTTGTAATGGCAAGGTTCGCGCAGGCGGCGTCGATTCGGTCGCTCTGTGATAAAATCCGCGGATGCGCGGCCCGATTTTTCGTTCTCTGACGACCGATACTTTTGCCGGCCTGGAATATCCCGTAACTTCAACAAAACAAAACAAGAATTTCGCAGCGGCCTCGCTGCAACGGACGCCCGGCGCATGATGCAAACCTGGGCGGACTGGGCCCTTAATACCGCGCAGCGCCGCGGCGCTAGCTACGCCGACGTGCGCGTGATGGACATTCGCCAGCGCGATCTGAGCACCAAAAACGGGGAAGTCGGGACCATCCTCGAAGCGGAAACTCTAGGGATCGGGATTCGCGTGGTGGCCAACGGGGCGTGGGGATTCGCTTCGACCGATCGCCTGACGCGCGAGGGCGTCGAGGCCTGCGCCGCAGAGGCGGTCGCGATTGCGAAGGCGTCGTCGCTGGCGAAACGTGAAAACGTGTCGCTGGCCCCGGAAAAAGCTTACGTCGATACCTGGCAAAATCCGTTCCTGAAGGATCCCTTCAAAATTCCGGTCGAGCGCCAGATTGATCTGCTGCTCGCGGCTGACAAAGAAATGCGGGGGGTGAAGGGCGTAACGATCGCGGAAGGCATGATGTCCTTCAAGCGCATCGAGCAGCTTTTTGTTTCCAGCATCGGCTCGCAGATTCATCAGGTGAAGATGCATTCCGGCGCCGGGATTGTGGCCACGACGTTTGCCGAAAGTGAAATTCAGAAGCGTTCGTACCCGAATAGTTTTGGCGGCCAGCATGCGTTGCAGGGTTACGAGCTGGTCGAAGCGCTCGATCTGGTCGGCCACGCGCAGCGCACGGCGGAAGAAGCGGTCGAGCTGCATCACGCGCTGCAATGTCCGGAAGGCACATCGACAATTATTCTGGGCGGCTCGCAGTTGGGCTTGCAGATTCACGAATCGGTGGGGCATCCGATCGAACTCGATCGGGTGCTGGGCCAGGAAGCCAATTTTGCGGGGATGAGTTTTCTGACGACCGAAAAACTTCGCAAACTGAAATATGGTTCGGACATGGTGAACATCGTGGCCGATGCGCGGCTGGAACATGGTTCGGGCCTCGGCACATTTGCTTACGACGACGAAGGCGTTCCGGCGCAATGCATTCCGATTATCACCAACGGGCTGTTCACCGGATATTTGAGCAATCGCGAACTGGCATCGTCGATTGGCGAAACGCGTTCGAACGGAACGATGCGCACCGAAAGCTGGAACCGGCTGCCGATGGTGCGCATGACCAACATCAGCATCAACCCGGGCGAATGGAAATATGACGACCTGATCGCTGACACGGACGACGCGATCCTGATGGAGACGAACCGGTCCTGGTCGATCGACGACCGCCGCTACCAGTTTCAATTCTCCACCGAAATTGGCTGGGAAATTAAAGGCGGGAAAAAAGGCCGGATGATCAAGAATCCGAGCTACAGCGGAATTACCACCGAATTCTGGAACAGTTGCGATGCGATCTGCTCGCGCGAGCACTGGACGCTGTGGGGTACTCCGAATTGCGGCAAAGGCCAGCCGATGCAGACCATGGGGACGGGGCACGGCGCGTCTCCTTCGCGGTTTCGAAATGTGCGGGTGGGAGTGGCCTTCTCGAAATGACCCCGGTGAAAAATAAATCGCAGGTTACACGCAGGACTGCTGCGAATCATCACGAGGCCGGGCGATTCACCGTTGCGGAAATGGAGAATCTGGCTGAGCGTTTGCTGAAACTGAGCGACGCGGACGAAACGGAAGTGGAGATCGACCTCAGCGTCGACGCGTTGACGCGATTTGCGAATAACACCATCCATCAGAATGTTGCCGAGCATACGCTGGGAATTTCGGTGCGGGTGGTGCTCGATGGGCGCACGGCGCGGGCTACCACCAACAAGACGGACGACGATTCGCTGCGGCGGGTGATCGCGGCGGCGAGCCGCCTGGCGCGGAACGAGCCGAAGAGTCCCGATCTGTTGCCCCTGCTCAAGAAGCAGACCTACAAGAAGGTCAATCATTTTATGAAAGCGACCGCCGAGGCGACTCCTGAAGATCGCGCTCGCGCGGTGGCTCGCATTTGCAAATTCGCCGACAAAGAAAAACAAACAGCGGCTGGAATTTTTGCCACCGGTTACGATCGCTCGCTGCTGGCCAACTCGAAGGGGCTGTTCGCGCGGCACGACCATACCGAGGCGCAATTTTCGATCACGATTCTCGAGCCGAATTCGTCGGGCTGGGCGAAATCCAGTTTCGCGGATATTTCGGATATCGATCCGGACGCGCTGGCTGCGAGCGCCAGTCACAAAGCCGCCACGTCGCGCAATCCCAGGGAATTGAAGCCAGGGCATTACACCGCGATTCTGGAGCCGTCGGCGACGCTGGATTTTGTGGGTTCGCTTTTTTACGATTTTTCGGCGACGGCGGTGCACGACAAACGTTCGTGCTTGAACGACCGCATGGGCCGCAAAGTTTTTGGCGAGAACATCACGCTGTGGGATGACGTGTATCACCCGCTGCAGATCGGGCCGGAGTATGACGGCGAAGGATTGCCGCGGCAGCGCGTGCTGCTGGTCGAACGCGGGGTGCCGCAGAATCTGGTGTATTCCCGGGCGTCGGCGAAGAAAATGAAGACGAAGCCGACGGGCCACGGTTTTACTTTGCCGAACGAGCATGGCGAGGCGCCGATCAATCTGGTTTTCGCGGGCGGGGATAAATCCGTGGCGGAAATGATTGCGTCCACCGAGCGCGGAGTGCTGGTGACGCGGCTTTGGTATATCCGCGAAGTGGATCCCTACGAGAAGACGATTACGGGTATGACCCGCGACGGGTCATTTCTTATCGAGGATGGCAAAATCGCCGGAGGTATTCGCAATTTCCGGTTCAATCAGAGCATTATCGCGGCGTTGTGTAACGTTGAGCTGATGGGGCCGTCGGTGCGCGCGGCGGGCGAAGAGTCTTTCGAGATGGTGGTGCCGGCGATGAAAATCCGCGATTTTCACTTCACCGAAGTTACCAAGTTCTGAGCGTCCTATGCAGACCCTCGTTGTCGCTGCTTTCGTCATCATGTGTGCGATTACAGCGATGGCTCTCTACCTAAGGTCGCACCCGCCTTACGAACCGGGCGAAGCCCTGCGTGGAGTACGCTTTGGAATGAACGTCGGGATCGCGACTTCGGTCAGCATTTTGTTTCTGCTCGCATTGATACTTTTTCATCCGCCAACTGGTCCTGGGCTGCCATGGCCTTTAGTTGCATGCGCGATTGTCGGCAACATTGCGAACTTGATGGGTGTAGTGAATTGCCTGCGGGAGCTTTCGGGAGAGAGTCTTCTCGCGGCGTGCCTGTTGCTGCTGAACCAGCTATTGTGGATGTTATATGCGCTCCGCGTTGTGCTCGCCGACTTCTGACGCCACCCCTTAAGGTTGTTGCGGGGCTGGTCGTACGAAGAATTTCCATTTGTCGGTGCCGGCGGGCACGGCGACGTCGAAAAACCCCACCATCATTTCATCGTAAGTCTGATCGCCCCAGTGAACGGCCGCTTCCGGATCCGGATTGTGCGGATTGTTGCGTGAATTGTCGTACCAGGCGATCGCTTGCAGCTCCGTACCGGCCTTCAACGGCAGTGGTTCCGCGAGCCGATAGCTTAGCTGCCAGTAAAAATCCCAGTTTACGCGCAACAGCGTTTCGGGTTTTTCGCCGGGGCGCAGGATGTTGTACTCGAAACGCTTTCCGCGCAGATGCATGTGCGNNCTGAGCAGCGTCGCGTCGTTCGGCAGCGAGCCGCGTGCTTCCACGCGAAAATCGTCGGCGCCGGGCGGGATGACGAAGTGGTCGTTGGTGAGTTGCAGCGTCAGGACGCGCTGCTGGGGTGATCCCTTGGCGAACACGAGGCCGATACTGGTTTGGTCGCTCGCCGCGCGGCCGTGCGTGGTGTAGTGCATTTGAAAAACGAGATCCGACCCTGCCGGAACAAACTTGGCCATTCCCGCGGG
>PMHK01000016.1 GCA_003156635.1 Acidobacteriota bacterium
TTGACTCCTTTTATAGAACTAATCAGGACCTTGGCCGGGCACCACCACAAAAGAGAAATGACAGAAAGCTTGGGGTATGATTGAAACCATATGCAGGAGGGCCTATGGAAGCCCTAGAGATTTTGGGTCCAGTCATCGAGTTTATTTTTTGGATGATTGTCGAGGGTCGCCGCGTTCCCGGACCGGACACGCCGAGCGGGTATTACGATGAAAACGTTTCGTACGTGAAACCAATTAAACTCGCCTACGGCTTCTCGCGTAAAATCTGCATTACGATCTAGATCTAAGTTCCCGGAATTATGAGCTTTCGTTCTCGTGAGTTGGCACGCCGCCGGTAGATCTACAAATCTGCAAGTCCTGGTTAACGCCCTAACCGGACATATGTTTTTTGGTTCCATCGCCTTCTGAGGCTATTTGTCCCACCAAGCATCCTGTCGTTCCGCATATCGCAGAGCGCACATTGCGGGCGGCTCAAAACGGAAATCTGTTGTCTGGCGTTATTCGCCGCGTATGAGGTCCGCCTGAGACTCGCGATGGCGGACGACGCGGAATCTGTTTTTCTGCACCAAGATTTCGGCGGGGCGGGGCCGAGAGTTGTAATTCGAGGCTTGGGCAAAGCCGTATGCGCCGGCCGCCCAGATGGCCAGGAGATCACCGGATTCGGGCAATTCGATGGGCCAATCGTGAAGGAAGCAATCACCGGTTTCGCAAACGGGCCCGACGATGTCGGCGCGGACGACGATGCTGCGTCGGCGAAGCACGGGCGTGACAGGGTGCACGGCGTCATAGAGTGCGGGGCGAATGAGATCATTCATCGCCGCGTCCACGATGACGAATATTTTGTCGCGGTTGCGCTTGAGATACAGAACGCGAGTGAGCAATACGCCTGCGGGGCCTACGATGGCGCGGCCGGGCTCGAGAAGAAGGCGGCAACCCAGGGGGCGAATGTGCGCTACGATCGCACGAGCGTAGGCATCGAGGTTCGGCGGTGTTTCGTTCGTGTAGCGGATGCCGACGCCGCCGCCCAAATCTACGTAGGACAAATTCACCCCCGCGCGGGCCAGCGATCGAACGAAGGACGACACGCGAACGACCGCGCGACGGAAGGGCGCCAGGCCCAGGATTTGCGAGCCGATGTGCGTGCTGACTCCTCGCCAGGAGATCCAGCGGGCGCGACTCTTATCGAGAAAGAGGCGGCGCACGTCGTCCCAGTCGATGCCGAATTTGTGCTGGTGATGGCCTGTGGAAATGTGCGCGTGGCCGCCCGCCTGCACGTCAGGATTGACGCGCAGCGCGGCAGAGGCTCTATGTCTAAAGTGTGCGGCTTGCTCGGCCAGCACCTCGAGCTCGGCTTCGGATTCGACGTTGAAGATCAGAATGCCAGCGCGGAGCGCTTCGCGAATTTCTTCCCGCGTTTTTCCCACGCCTGAAAAAACGATTCGTCGGCCCGGAACGCCGATGTTTCGCAAACGATGCAGTTCGCCTCCGGAAACGATGTCAAAACTGCTTCCGGCGCGCGCCAGCAATCGCAGGATTGAAACATTCGAGTTCGCTTTCACCGCATAACAAATGGTGTGTGGGATCCCGCGAAAGGCGCGATCGAACCGCCGGTACGCGTCCAAAACGCTCGCGCTGCTGTACACATACGCGGGAGTTCCGTATTTTTCTGCAATTCGCGAAAGCGGAACACTTTCACATTCGAGCGTGCCGCTGCGAAATGCGTAGTGTGGCGTGTACTCGGTCGGGTCAGCCGGAATCGTTCCTGGCGTTAGTGTTCGTACAGGTTTGGGAGTCAAGTATGCCTTCGGCCGTCAGCGCAGCAGATCTTCGAGCTGCGCGCGCAAATCGGTTTTTTCATCGCGATACTTTACGATCACCGGAGCATACAGTGATAAACCCCAATCCTTTCCCTTGCCGCGCGAAATCGGACGCGACCCCGGCACTACGACGGCTCTTTCCGGAACGATTAGCGGCTGATCGCCGGTCGCGGTATAGACCTCGCCTCGCACAACGTCATAAACTGCGGTCGAGCGATTCAACATGGTTCCTGTGCCAAGGACTGCGCCGCGCTTCACGATCGTGCCCTCGAAAACCCCGGAGTTTCCGCCCACCAGGACGTCGTCCTCGATGATTACGGGCATAGCTCCGACCGGCTCCAGCACGCCTCCGATTTGTGCCGCGGCGGAAATGTGGCAACTTTTTCCCACTTGCGCGCAGCTTCCGATCAGCGCGTGGGAATCGATCATCGTCTGCTCGCCCACGTAAGCCCCCACATTCACGAACATCGGCGGCATGCAGGTGACGCCCTTGCCGATGAAACAGCCATCGCGAATGCTTGATCCGCCCGGAACAATCCGCACACCGCTATCGAGCGCGATATGTTTTGGCGGGTAGGTCGATTTATCGAAGAACGGTTGCCGGACGGGATCGACGGACATATCCGTAACGGCCCCGATGCGAAAACCGAGGAGAATTCCTTTTTTCACCCAGCCGTTGACGCGCCAGCCCGCAGGCGCCGACGGGTCTGGCTCCGCCGCGCGCACCTTTCCCGTGTTCAGTTCGTTCTTGAACTCCTGAAACAGCGCGAAATGTTCCGGCAGATACTTTGCCGGCGGATGATCGAAGAGCTGTTCAATTTCCCGCGACAGCATGAATTTCCTTTAGCAATCCCGTCGCATGCAGGACGCCGCGAATTCTCTCCAGATTCTCGGCCTTGGGAGCCACGAGCGGCAGTCGCCAGACGGGCTCGAGCAAGCCCAGCTCCGCCATCGCCGCCTTCGCCGGACCTGGATTGGTCTCGATGAAATTCATTTCCATGAGCGCTAGATACCTCTTCTGCAGCCGGCGGGCGTGCGCGAAATCGGCGTCGAGGCAGGCATGAACCAGCTCGGACATCTCCGCGGGAATTTCATTCGAGACGACGGAGATCACGCCGCGGCCGCCGAGCGCGATGACCGGCAGGGCAATGGCGTCGTCACCGGATAGCACTGTGAAACGGTCCGGCACCTGGTTGATGACGGAAGCGATCTGGCCGATGTTTCCCGATGCTTCTTTCACCCCCACGATGTTGTCGATTTGCGCCAGGCGCGCCAGCGTCGCGGGCTCGACGTTGACTCCGGTGCGGCCCTGGACGCTGTACACGATAACCGGAATCGAAATGGCACCGGCGATGGCTTTGTAATGTTGATAGAGGCCTTCCTGTGTCGGCTTGTTGTAATACGGCGTGACCGAAAGGATGGCGTCCACGCCCATGGATTCGAGTTCCTTGGCGAGTTCGATGACTTCGGCGGTATTGTATCCGCCGGCTCCCGCGAGCACGGGGACGCGCCCGTCTGTTTCGTCGAGCGTGATTTCCACCACGTGCAGGTGCTCCGCGTGGGTCAGAGTGGGATTTTCGCCCGTCGTGCCGCAGGGGACCAGAAAATCAATTCTCGCGCTGATTTGCCTGGCCACCAAACGCCGCAATGCGCGTTCGTCCAGCGAGAAATCCTGCTGAAAGGGAGTTACCAGAGCTGTTCCGCAACCTGTAAACATTTCTCCTCCTCGAATCCTTCATCCAAAAATTTCGCTCGTCTGTCTCGCAAATTCACAGCTCGAACGCAATATCCTGAAACTCGAACCATCCGTGTTTTCCGATCACCCAGCGCGCGGCCCGCAGCGCGCCACGGGCAAAACCTTCGCGGCTCCGCGCGGTGTGCCGGATGGTGATGGTGTCGGCGGCCGAATCGAAGCCGATTTCGTGAATTCCCGGATTCGCTCCCGCGCGATTGGAGCTGACGGAAACTTCCCGGGCGGGGTCGGTGCGCCTCATTTCGTTCACCACCTTGAGCAACGTGCCGCTGGGGGCATCCTTTTTTGCGGCGTGGTGAATTTCCCAGGCCCACGCGCCGTATTCGGTGTGGCGGGCAGCGAGTCGCGACGCTTCCGACGCGAGCTGCAGAAAAATGTTCACACCAATCGAATAATTCGCACTCCACACCAGGCCAATTCCGGTTCTTTGAACTGAGCTTCGGGCTTGCTCGAGTTGTTGCGTCCAGCCCGTTGTGCCGATCACCGCGTTGACGCCAAGCTCTCCAAGCCGCTCGATGTTCTGCAAGACAGACGCAGCCGAAAAGTCCACCGCGACGTCCACCCCGCGAAAGCTTTCAGCGGTGATTCCACGAGCGCCGCCGTTATTCGAACCCTCGAGCTTTGCCAGTACGTCGAAGCCGTACTCCGGCGCGAGTTGATCGATCAGACGGCCCATCTTCCCGTATCCGATGATCGCGAGATTCATGAGCGCAGAGCCTCGGCGGGCCGCGCGAGAAGTTGCGTCGCCATGTCTTTGTAAATCTCCACGGCTTCGAGCAGCTCTTTTTTGGGCACGCGCTCTTCGAGCGTATGCGCCACGTGAATGCTTCCGGGTCCGATCAGGAAAGGTTCGCCCCAGGTGTTCGCGAAGGCCGGGACGTCCGTCGTAAACGACACCGCTGTGGATGCGAGACCGTCGATCGGATCGAAACGCATCGGCGGTATGAAGAGCACTTCTCGTGCTTGCGCGCGGCCCGTTACGGCGCGAGTCATGGCTTCGCGAATAGCGTCTTGAGATCCGGCCACGCGGATCGAGATTTCAGCGCGGGCGGCGTCAGGAATTACATTTGGTGCGTGGCCACCCGAAATCACGCCGATGTTCAGGCTGCTGCGCCCGAGAAGCTCGTCCTGGGGCAGGGGAATCTTGCGAATCTCTTGCAAGGCGTCGAGAAGCTTGTCGATTGCTGATTCGCC
>PMHK01000130.1 GCA_003156635.1 Acidobacteriota bacterium
CGACCGCGCCGTATCTGGAAGGTGCGCCGACCATTTTCGCGCAGATGCACGAACTGACCGGACCGGATGACGCGAAGCGCATGGTGGAGTATTGGGCCGCGGAAGGAATGACCTCGTACAAGGCGTATATGAACATCACCCGCGAAGAACTGGGCGTCGNNTGACCGGGCATCTTTGTTCGGTCACCTGGCCCGAAGCGGTCGCGCTCGGCATCGACGATTTCGAACACGGGCCGGTTTTCGCCGATACCGAATTTGCGCCGGACAAAAAATCAGACGTGTGCCCGGCGAGCGGTGGCGCGATGGCCTGGATCCCGCTCGACGTGAATGGGCCGCAGGTGCAGGGGCTGATTCAGAATCTGGTTTCGCATCATGTCGCCGTCACTTCGACTCTTCCGGTTTTTGAATGCGGTGTGCCGGGCCGGCCGAAATTGCAGCGGCGCACTTTGGAAGCGATGTCCGCGGAATCCGCGCAAAGTTATCTGACTGCGCGTGCCGGCGTGGCGCTGGATTCTCCGATGACGTCCTTGATGCGCAAAGAAATGGATTTTGAAGTCGCCTTCGTCAAGGCCGGCGGGTTGCTGCTCGGCGGCCCGGACCCTACAGGAAACGGTGGAGTCCTGCCGGGTTTCGGCGATCAGCGCGAAATTGAATTGTTGGTGGAAGCCGGATTGACTCCGCTGCAGGCGATTCAAACGCTGACCAGCAACGGCGCCATGTATCTGGGCCGGCAGGATCAGATCGGAACGCTCGCGGCAGGCAAACAGGCCGATCTGGTTTTGATCAAGGGCGATCCTTCGAAGACGATCGACGACATCGAAAATGTCGAAACCGTGTTTAAAGTCGGCGTCGGCTACGATTCTAAGAAGTTGATCGAGAGCGTGCGCGGCCAGGTGGGCATTCGGTAGCTCGTCCGCTCCGGTGAGCGCTTGCTACCAAGTCGTCGTCAGGCGTAAGGCGAAGCTGCGTGGCGGGCCAATGGCGTTGCCGGAGAAGAGGCCGCCGAAATCGATGACGTTCAGCACGTTGTTCAGATTCTGGCCGTCGACTTGCATCTGGGTCTGCAGGCGTTCGGATTTGTACAGCAGCGCGCCGGCCGAGGCGTTGACCTGAAAGGCCGGAAAGATTCGCCCGCGATCGAAATTGATTCGATCGATCACCTTCTGCCCGTATTGCTGGGTCACTCCGGCGATGCACTGGTCCATGGATTCGCCGTCAGGACACTGAAAATCAAAGGGCAGCCCGGTGTCGTACTGAATTCCGCCGGCAATCCACAGGCGCGGAGTAATTTGGTAACGCACCCGGCCGCGCACGGTGTTGCGTTGATCTTGCGAATCCGGGAAATGGCCAGTGGTGGGAATTTGCGCGTCGTCGCCGAGAAAAAGTCCGCCGGTCACCGGAAACCAGGCCTGGCCGACGGTGTAGGACCAGCTTAAGAAGCCGGAAAAACCCCGCCAATTTGGGACGTCCAGTTTCGCTTCCGCGCCATAAACGATCGCTCGGCGGAAAGCGATGGGGAAACTGATGGTGGTGTTGTCGATCTGATCGTCGTCGGCGTAATTGTTCACCACCCGCCGGAAATAATTGGCGTCCAGCTTCACTTTGCCCAGAAAACTCTTGCTCACCCCCGCCTCGTAGTAATTCCCTTCCGAGGGCTCGACCGGCAACTGCAGCGAAACGGGATTGAGCATGGTCGCGGCGGTGGAGCTCGACAGCAGAATATTTTCGAACGACGGCGTCTGGAACACGCGGTCGTAGGAAAAATGCACCACCAGATCCACCGACGGAAAATACCGCGCGATGGAAAATCGCGGATCCACGGCTTGCCGGTTCAGGAAAAGCTGATAGTGGTCCCAGCGCAATCCCGCGCTGATGGTCCATTTGCCCAGATGGATCAGGTCCTGCACGAAGGCGGATTGCTCCAGATCGGGACGCCTGGCCAAAAAGCTGAAGGTTGGCGGCGTGTCATCGTCGAACTGGGTAGGATCGGTAATGACGTAGCTGAAATTTTCGTGCAGGAACGTATTGTCCGATTCGACGCCGAATTTGAACTCGTGACGGCCGCGCACCGCGGTGACGGTGCCCTTGAAGTATCCCTCGCGGAAAAAATTGTGCTGAACGACTTCGATGGGCGTGGAGTAGTCGTTGGAATTGAAATCGTTGGCGTTGTCGCGCACCATCCCGTGCAGATCCATCACCACATTGGGCGAAAAAATATGTTGATAGCTGACGATGCCCATGGTCTCGATGTTGTCGGCGGTCTGGCGCTGCGAGCCCAGCGGCGCCGTCGGGTCAAAGGGGAAAATGTCGTGCGGTGTCTGCTGCACAAATTCGTTAGGCAGCTCGTAGCGCGAAAGTTCGTGGCGCACGATCAGGCTGAGCCGATCGTTGGGCGTCAACTGCCGCTGGTAATGCAGCGAAAAATCGCCCAGCGTGCCGGTGTTGGTAAAATTCTCAGGCACCACTGGGTTCAGGTAGTGGTCGGTCATGCTCCCGCTGGCGCTGGCGCCCAACGTGTTTTTCCCCCAGACATACTGGCCCTGGGCGAACGCGCCGGCGGAGCCAAAGCTCCCACCCGACAGCACGACTTGCCCGTGAAAGCCCTCGGTAGGATCCTGCAGCGTATTCACTTCCACGACGCCGCCCATCTTGCGGCCGTATTCCGCGGGAATTCCGGCGGTGTAAATGCTGATCGACTGCACGTCATCCGCTTCGATCTCCGGACCAAAACTGGGCGAACGGTTATCGGTGAGCGGAATACCGTCGACCACGAATTGTGTTTGGTATTCGGAGCCACGCGGATGCAACACGGCGTTGCCTTCGTACAGCCAGCCGGGTTGCGAATTCACCACATCCTGGATGGAGCGTCCGGGGATGGAACTGAGCCGGTGCTGAATCGCGTCGGAGCCAATCTGGCTGACCGCGCCGGCTTGATCGGGATCGATCAGGGTGTCGGGTGTGATGACCGTGACGGACTGATTCACCGTCGGCAGCTTGAGCTGAATCACCAATTCGGTGGCAATCGAGGAACGAATCTCGACGGTCTGCGCCACCGGCGCAAATCCCGAGGCGCTGATTTCCAGACCGTAGACGCCGTAGGGCAAGCGCTGCACATCGAGGACACCCTGATCGCTGCTGCTGAACGAATTTCGATATTGGTTGGCGTCGCTGCTGAGCGAGACGGTGACCTTCACGCCGAGACCGGCCGGATCGGTGACCTTTAAATGCAATTCGCCCGTATTGCTCTGGGAAAAGAGCGGAGCGGCCAGCAGCAATAGGAGGATTGCTAATTTCTTCAAGGAGTCTGGCTCCGCTGGGAGGGCTCGAGTGTTGGCCCGGTATGTCAAATTTTACTATCCAGTGGCACGGTTTCATAAAAAAGCGCGAGTTCGAGTTTGCCAGAAGCGCACATCGTGAATGCTTGTTGGCAGGCCAGGACCTTTTGTGGGTTCAGATGATTTCGCTGAGTTGTCGAATGCCCTCGCGAATTTCGGGTTCCTTCAGGCGCGAATAACCGAGCATCAGGCCCTGGCGCGGGTGCCTCAAGAAATATCGGGATACACCGTAGACTCCTACGCCGCGCGCCGCCGCTTTTTCGATGATGGCCTTTTCGGAAGCGCGACGGTCGAGCCAGAGCACGACGTGGACGCCCGCGCCGTCGCCGGTCATTTGCACGCGATTGCCCAGATATTTGTGAATCGCTTCGAGCAGCGCGGTGCGGCGCGAAGTGTTGCGGCGGCGGAGGCGGCGCAAGTGGCGTTCGTACATTCCCGAATCGATAAATTCTGCGAGGGTTTGTTGTTCCAGCGTCGCGGAGTGGCGGTCGCTGAGCCATTTAGCCGCGGTGAAGGCGGAGGCCAGCGATTTCGGCGCGATCAAATACCCAATGCGCAACGCCGGAAAAATGGTGCGTGAAAATGTGCCGACGTAGACGATGCGGCCCTCGTTGTCCAGTCCTTGCAGGGATTCCAGCGGCCGCCCGGCGTAATGAAATTCACCGTCGTAATCGTCTTCGACGATGACTGCATGCTTACGCCGGGCCCAGTCCAGCAGCGCCAACCGGCGCGGCAACGGAAGAATCGTGCCAGTAGGAAATTGATGCGAGGGCGTAACGAAAACCAGGCGGGCACCCTGCGCCGGCAAGTTGGCGGGATTCATTCCGTCGGCGTCAACCGCCACCGGGCGTAATTTCGCTCCGGCGGCGAGCAGCACTTCGCGGGTCCCCTGATATTGCGGGTCCTCAACCGCTACCGTATCTCCGTGTTCGAGCAGCACCCGCGCGATCAGGTCCAGAGCTTGCTGCGAGCCGTTGACGATGATTACTTCGGAGGCGTCGCAAACCACGGCGCGGGAGCGGCGCAAATGCGCGGCGATGGCTTCGCGCAGCGCCAGCGTCCCGGCGGCTGGTCCATAGTCGTGAGCGCGAACCGGGGCAGCGCGCGCTTTGCGCAGCAAGATGCGGCGCCAGGCTTCGAAGGGAAACGTTTCCATGTCGCTGCGCCAGACGAAATCGTAACGAAGTGGTGCCGCTCGCCGGCCGGGGAGGCTGGCTCCGTCTGCGGCTTCGGCCGCGGCAGATCCGAACCGCGATAACGGCAACGGCACGGATCTCTTATGCTTTTTGCTTGGTCCTGCACTCAAGCTGCTCGCTACATACGTTCCGGAACCACCACGGCCCACCACGAAACCTTCGGCGAGCAGCAACTCATAGGCGAGCAGAGCGACGGTACGCGAAATGCCCAGTTCTTCCGCGAGGTCGCGCGTGGAGGGCAGGCGGTGGCCGCCGCGGAATGCGCCGGAAACCATCGATTGGCGCAGGCTGCGATACACCTGCCGGAACAGCGGCTCGCCGGTTTTTACAAGTGGTATCACGGACAGCTCAATAAGTGGCTCTACAGAAGTACCACGATTTCCGGCATGCTCAAAATGTGGATGGCGAAGGATTGGGGCAGCCCATACGGGGGACGGCAAAAATGGATTCGCGGAGCAACCTTCGAAAATTCGTACTGGCAGGCGCAGCAGTTTTTCTCTCGTCGACAATGACTGGATCGCTGGCCCAAGCACAAGCGACCCCGGCACAATCCTCAAATCAAGAATCCCCGGCACTGCGCGACGGACAGCACGACTTCGATTTCAACGTGGGGGTCTGGCACACGCAAATCAAGCGCCGAGTCGAACCGTTTTCGCCTTCGTCTGCGACGATGGAGCTGAGCGGAACCGTAACCACGCGGCAGGTTTGGGGTGGCCGCGCCAAGCTGGAAGAAATTGAGGCGGACGGCCCCAGGGGCCACTGGGAGGCTTTGAGTTTGTTTCTTTACAATCCGCTGAGCCATCAGTGGAGCCAGAATTTCATCAACCGTAAAATCGGGACCCTGAGCGCGGGGCTAATCGGCGAGTTCAAGGATGGACGCGGCGAACTTTTCCAGGCGGATACGTTCAACAACCGGGCGATTCTGGTGCGCGGAGCGTGGGATAACATCACGCCGGATTCCCACACTTACGAAGAATCATATTCGGCGGATGGCGGGAAGACCTGGGTGCAGGCTTTTATTGGAAACAAGACGAAGGAAAAAGAGACCGCAGCGGCAACTGCCGTGGCTTCGGCGGACGCGGACACGAAGGACACGAGCGGCTTGCGCGACGGCCAGCACGATTTCGATTTCGACTTTGGCAATTGGAAGACCCATTCGCGGCGTCTGCTGCATCCGCTGACCGGCTCGACCACCTGGGTCGAGATGGACGGCGAAACCACGGTCAGCAAAGTGTGGGACGGGCGCGCGAACCTGGCGGAATACAAAGCCGACGGCACCGGCGGTCACATCGAGCTGTTATCGTTGCGCTGGTACAACCCGACGACGCACCAGTGGTATCTCGATTTCGCCACACCGAACGTGGGCACGCTGGGAATTCCGAACGTCGGCGAATTCAAAAACGGGCGAGGAGATTTTTACGACCAGGAGCCGTATAACGGCCGGATGATTCTGGTCCGGTTTTCGATTTGGGGGATCAACGCCGACACCGCGCAATCCGAGCAGGCGTTTTCAGACGATGGCGGCAAAACCTGGGAAGTGAATTGGATCAACCAATACACGCGGATAAAATAGGGCCGGCTTCGGATAGCGAGCCGTTCATTCATTATTGGGCCCCCACGTACAAATTCTGCGGTGATATGCTCCGGCAATGGTTGACCCCAATCTAAGTTTGACCGAGCAGGAAGCTCCGCTCACGGAAGCTGAAAAGAAAGATGTGGTGGAGAACGCGGCCGAGCGATCTCGCCTGGCGACGAATCGATTTCTGAAATCGGCGGCGGCGCTTCTCACCTCCTGTGGCTTGGCTTATCTATTTCTCGACGGCCACGCACGTCACGCTTATTGGACTTCGGCATGCTTGATTTGGGTATCGCTGGGATTATTGGTCGTATGCCTAAACTATGGCGCGACGGCGTGGCTGCGCGACCTGAAAAATGACAAAGACCCGACGGACCGATGGGACTAGGATGTTCGGCCAAGCGTCAAATGCAGGACGTCAGCTTGCGGACACCGTCTTCGAGCTGACGGGCGTCGGCGCCGCCGTAGCCCAGGATCAGGCCGCCGCGCGACGGCGGCTTGGAACAGCACGAGGACAAAGGCTGCGCTGCAATTCCGAGTTGCGCGGCTTTTTGGGCGACGGTTACATCGTTTACACCGCTTCGCAGCAACGCGGCGAGATGCATTCCAGCTTCGGCGCCGACTACTTCGAGTTGCTCCCCTAAATGTTTTCGGATTGCTTCCACCAGGGCTGCGCGGCGCTGGGCGTAGAGCGCGCGGGTTCGGCGGATGTGGCGGGCGAAATGGCCCTCGCGGATAAAATCGGTCATCACCGCCTGGTAGAGCGTGGAGGAAAAAACGTCGGCGGCGTCGCGCGCGGTGGAAAACGCGGGGACCAGATCTTTCGGGATCACCACATAGCCCAGCCGCAACGACGGAAAGACCACCTTGTTGAAAGTGCCGATGTAAATTACGCGCGCGTCGGTGTCGAGACCTTGCAGCGACGCGATCGGGCGGCCGCCGAACCGGTATTCGCTGTCGTAATCGTCTTCGATGATCCAGGCGCCGCTGCGCGTGGCCCAATTCAGCAGCATCATGCGGCGAGTGGCGCTCATGGTCCAACCCAGCGGGTATTGATGCGAAGGCGTGATGTAAACGGCCCGCGCTTTCGGCGCGCGGCGAATTCCCTCCGCGACGTTCAGACCTTCTTGATCCACCGGCACCGGAATTAATTTCGCGCCGGCGGTCATCAGCGCGTGGCGCGCGCCGTGGTAGCCGGGCTCTTCGATCCACACCGGATCGTCGGCGTCGAGCAGGACCTGCGCGGACAATTGCAGGCCAAGCTGCGAACCGGTGGTCACCAAAATTTGCGAGGCGTCGCAGCGCACGGCCCGGACGGTTCCCAAATATTCCGCGATGGCTTCGCGAAACGGCAGGTAGCCCATGGCGTGGCCGTAGGCCATGAGCTGGCGCGGTTGCCGTCGCGAATGGCGATTCACCAGCTTGGACCAGACGCCGACGGGAAATTGCTCGAGCGCGGGCAAGCTGACGCGGAACGCGCCCATGTTATCCAGCCACGATTGCGGCGGCATGCGCATCGCTATGGCGCGGCGCGAAATTTTGCGTGGCGCGGTGCGTTTGGCCGCTCGCTTTGCGGCTGGCCTGGCGACGGCGCGGGATTCCCCACCCTCCGGCTTTGCGGCGTTAGCAGGAATTGTGCGGGCCACGCAGGTGCCGGCGCCCACAAACGTTTCGAAGTAGCCTTCGGCCTGCAGCTGTTCGTACGCGCTGGAAACCGGGATGCGCGAAACCTTCAATTCCGCCGCGAGATTTCTAGTGGAGGGCACGCGTTGTCCGGGACGCAATTGACCTTGGAGAATGGCGCGCCGGAACCATTCGTACAGTTGCTGGTACATGGGCGTGCGGGCGCGCGAATCGAGCGCGATGGGCGGCAAGAAGCTGGAAGAGATTCGTTTCATCGCCCGGTCTCAAATCCAAATAGGAGAGTGGCCTTATCGTATCACGCAGAAGTGGATATTGAGACAGGCCACTCCAAGCCCTATTTTGTAAGGCGTAGGCTCCATCGGCAAATTGGAGGAAACATGACCAAGGCACTCAAGATCTTTTCGATTCTCGCGGGATTGTTCGTCGTTTTTTTTCTGGCGCAAAGCAGCCGGGTGGCGGCGCACGCCGCTGCCGAGCCCCCCGATCGGGCCCAGCCGGCGCAGTACTTGATCTCCCCACCGGCGACGCTGGCGGCAATTCAAAATTCGGCCGGCGCGCCGCGCGATGGCTCGCACGATTTCGATTTCGAGATCGGCTCGTGGAAAATTCATCTCAAAAAACTGGTGCATCCCCTGACCGGATCGACCACCTGGGTCGAAGCCGACGGAACGTCGGTCACCCGCAAGGTTTGGGACGGCCGCTCGCAACTGGAGGAGTTTGAAACCGACGGGCCGGTGCTGGGCCACGTCGAAGGAATGACGCTGCGTCTCTACAACCCGGACGCGCACCAGTGGAACCTGAACTGGGCCACCTCCAAAACCGGCGCGTTCGGCGTGCCCACGATCGGCGAATTCAAAAATGGCCGCGGCGAATTTTACGACTATGAACCGATTAACGACCGGATGATTCTGGTGCGGTTCCTGTGGACCAACACCACCACGGATACGCCGCACTTCGAACAATCCTTCTCCGAAGATGGCGGCAAAACCTGGGAAGTGAATTGGATTACAGATCAAACGCGAGTGAAGGAATAAGCCCGGAGGCACAATGGGACGAACACTGGCCAGCACGGGGATGGTGGTGGTTCTGGCCGCTCTTACGGCCGGCGGCATGAACCAGAAGAACGCGATGCCGCCGGCAACCGGGACTGAGCAACTCGGCAATTTTCCGGTCGTGGAATTCCGCCGGTACACCATCAACCCTGGAGAGCGTGAACATTTCGCCGAATACTTCGACACCTATTTTCCGGAGGCGTTCGAGCAACTCGGAGTAATCGTGGCGGGATCGTTCTTCGAGCGCGACAAACCGTTGGGCTTTACCTGGATACGGGGATTTCACAGCAACGAAGAGCGAGCCCTGGCCAACGCGGAATTTTATTATGGCCCGTTGTGGAGAGAGCATCGGGCGACGATGAATAGCATGATCGCGGACAGCAATAACGTAATGCTGCTTCATTCGCTGCGGGCGGACCGAGATCTCAGCGTTTTGACCACAGTGGATCCGGTGAAGGAGCCGCAGGGCGCCTCCGGAGTGGTCGTCGCGCAAATATTTTCGGTGAAGCCCGATAGCGAGCAGGAATTTTCAGAGCGAGCGGAAGCGGAATTTGCCGGATATCGCGCGGCTGGCGCGCGCGAAGCCGGCGTACTGGTGACCCTCGAGGTGCCTAACAATTATCCGCAGTTGCCGGTTCGCAGCGATGGACCGTTTTTGGTCTGGCTGGGCGTGCTGCCGAACGACCAAGCTTTCGAGACTCAGTTCGGCCCGGTCGCGGAACAAGCGCAGCAGAAACTTTTCGCCACCGGGCTATTGAGAAACGCTACGGAACTGGTCGTGCTCCATCCGACGCATCGATCGCGTCTGCGCTGGATAACCGAGACGGCAACGCGAGCTGGCCAATGAAACCAAAAAGTCTTTCTGGGACCGCGCGGCGCAGATTTGTTGGGGCCGGACTGCTGATTACGGGCCTGATTTTCAGCTTGCAGCCGCTCGGTGGGGCCAATCTTCAACAGCCTCAGGCACCGCGCGACGGCCAAAACGATTTCGATTTTGAAATCGGCAATTGGAATACGCACATTTCGCGCTTACAGCATCCGTTGACGGGCTCGACCACCTGGGTTGAGTACCACGGCACATCGGTGGTGCGGAAAATCTGGGATGGCCGCGCGAATATGGTGGAGCTGGAAGTCGATAGCCCCGCCGGCCACGTCGAAGGTATTTCGCTGCGGCTCTACAATCCGCAGTCGCATCAATGGAGCCTGAATTTCGCCAACAGCCGCGTCGGAGCTCTTAGCGTTCCGACCGTCGGCGAATTCAGGAACGGCCGCGGTGAATTTTTCGACCAGGAAGAATTCAAGGGCCGGATGATTCTGGTGAAGAATGTGTGGATGGACCTGACTGCGAATTCGTGCCGGTTCGAGCAGTCGTTCTCGGACGACGGCGGGAAAACCTGGGAAGTCAACTGGATCGCGGTCGATACGCGGACGAAATAGCCAAGCACTGGGGAAAGATTTAACACCGAGGACACCGAGAAAGTCCAAGGATGAGGGCACGGAGGATTTGATCAGAGCGGAAGAGACCCCGCTCGATCAGCGGCCCTTGGCGTTCGCTTGTCGGCCCAGGTTGAATTGCCGCCGGGAACGAAAATCCTCGAACAGCGGTTGACACTATTCCGCTTAGGTCTCAGACTGCGGCCTATGCGATCACTCCTTTTGTGCTGCTTGGCATTTCTTATGTTTTCTTCGGCAAGTTCCGCGCAGACTGCGTCGGGCGTTCCGATTTTCGAAGTCACCCCGGTCCATAGTTCGATCACGTTCTATGTGAAGGCGTCCGTCGCGATCAAGGGTAACTTCGACAAATGGGACGCTTCGTTAACTTTTCAATCTCCGGATGTCACCACCGGCTCGCTGCTCCTGACCATTCAGGCCGATAGCGTGGACACCGGCAGCGGGATGAAGAATGGCAAACTGAAAGGCAAGGATTTCTTCGACGCCGAAAACAATCCGACCATCACTTTTAAATCCACCAAATTTGTGCAGACCAGCGCCAACACGATTGAAGTGGACGGCGACTTCACCATCCGTGGTGCGACCCAGCCGGAGAAGGTCACTCTGGTCATTTCCCATAAGACCGGACACCTGGGAGAGATTGAAGGGAAAATGACCTTCAATCGCAAGGACTACGGCATGAACAAAGGGATTCCCTTCGTCAAGATCGGAGACCACGTCGACGTGACGCTCAATTTAAAATTGAAACATACCAGTGGACCGCAAGTAGACCTGGTTTACCGCAAGGCTTGATTTTCAGATTGCCCGGGCCTGGCCAACGACGAGGAGTTCACCTTTGAAACTCAGCAAAATTCCTGAAGGCGTGATCGACTGGACGGAAATGACGGCGATGACCCGTCCCGGAGAATCCGGAGAGGCGACCGCGCGGGCCTGGCAGTTGGGCGACATTCGGCTGCGGCGCGTGAAGTACAGCCCCGAATACGTGGCCGACCATTGGTGCGGCAAGGGCCACGTGCTGATCGTGCTGAATGGCGCGGTGGTCCTGGAACATCAGGATGGCCGGCAATTCACGGTGGGCGAAGGCGCGACCTATCATGTCGCGGATGACGGCAAGTCGCCGCACCGGGTGATTTCGGAGCACGGGGCGACCGTTTTCATCGTGGATTAGGCGAAAGGATTTACCCCTTGACAGCTTAGGGGAGCGCAATATACACTCCTGATCATCTTAGGAGTGAACGTGACGGACCAAGCTCAACTCCTCCCCGGTACCCTCGATCTGCTGATTCTCCGCGCCGTTTCCCTCGGAGCACTCCATGGCTATGGAATTCTCTTACGGATCCAGCAAATTTCCGGCGGTGCGCTGCTGATCGAGCAGGGCGCGCTGTACCCCGGTTTATTCCGGCTGGTGCGCCAGGGATTGCTCAAAGCCAATTGGGGCACCTCGGAAAACAACCGCCGCGCCAAGTATTACCGGCGCACAAAAGCCGGCGAGCGTCCGCTCGGAGTCGAAACGGAACAATGGACAACCATCTCCCGGGCCATCGGCCACGCGTTGAAGACGACATAAAGAGGGCAAACCGCATGTGGTCCCACATCAAATCGGCGCTGCGCAATCTGCTGCACACTCAACAGGTCGAGTCTGAGCTCGACGACGAAATTGCGAGCTACGTCGCTGCCGTAACCGACGAAAAGATCGCCGCGGGCCTCGCTCCCGAAGAAGCCCGCCGGCGCGCGCTCGCTGAATGCGGCGGAACCGAGCCCGTCAAGCAGGCGGTCAGGAACAGTCGCGCCGGCGCGCTCGCCGAGTCCCTCCGCCAGGACATTCGCTTCGGGATCCGCCAGTTGCGCCGCAATCCCGCTTTCGCCTGGACAGCAATCATCACGCTTGCGCTCGGCATCGGCGCGACAACCGCAATTTTTTCCGCAGTCTACGCGCTGCTGCTGCGACCGCTAACCTATCCAGGCTCAGATCGGCTGATGTTTATTTGCCAGCACACAAAATATGACGATATGTCTGCCCTGCTCAATCAGGATTTCATCGCCGCGCAGTCCGCTCTGCGGTCGTTTGAGTCGGTGGCCGGATATCTCGACTACGGGGACCAGAATCTGATCGGCGTGGGCGCTCCGATGCGCGTGTCGGCTATGGGAGTGACCGCCAACTTTTTTCCCACGCTGCGCACACCACCCGCGTTTGGCAGAAATTTCCTGAGCAGTGAAGACCGCAAGGACGGCCCAGCCGTGGTGATCCTGAGCCACCGTCTCTGGCAGAGCCGGTTGAACAGCGACCCTGCGATCATCGGCCGCACCATCACGCTCGCCGGAAAAGCGCAAACCGTGGTGGGAGTTCTGCCCGCGCACTTCATCTTTCCCTACCCGGCAACCGAGCCCGATCTCTATGTTCCTGCCGGTATAGACACCGATACGAGTCTTCAAACGACCAACGTCTCGATCT
>PMHK01000046.1:0-4729 GCA_003156635.1 Acidobacteriota bacterium
TTCGCGCGATTAGAAACCACCTCCAAACCCCTGAAAACAAAAGTCCGCCATGATTTCTAATCGACAGTATTTCCGGCGTTTCGGACGCCAGCATTCGTCGTCATCGACGCTCCGCGCCTCTCGGATCCTGGCCACCCGCCACCCGCAATTTCTAATCCGCAAAAGAGACGGTTTGTCTTTTCCAAAAAGCGCCCCAAATCCGGCCCCCGCCACCCACGATTTTCCATCTTCAAATTTCCCTTTTCCGCCTCCCCTCGGCCATTTTGGTGGTTGACCGCACACCCACATTTTCGCCAGACTAGTCCTCCCAAAGACCTTGGCGCGCCAGCCAGCCGCTGCCCCGCGAACTCGTCGCGGCCGTCGCTGCTCAGGCGTATGATTCACTGCGAGGAACCTCAACATGACTGAAAACTTCGGCGAACTTCTTCCCCCCGCGCGCTTGATGCTCACTCCCGGACCCTCCAACATGGACCCGCGCGTGTACCGCGCCCTGGCCACTCCGCTCGTCGGCCACATGGATCCGTGGTTCACCGAAATGATGGGCGACGTGCAGGTCATGCTGCGCCGCGTCTTCCAAACTCAGAACCGCATCACCTATCCCATTTCCGCGTCCGGCTCGGGCGGCATCGAAGCCTCGGTCATGAACGTCCTCGAGCCCGGCGACGAATGTATCATCTGCTCCAACGGCTGGTTCTCCGAACGCATGGCGGTGATCGCCGACCGCGCCCCCGGCGCGAAAGTGATTCGCGTCGAAGCGCCCTACGGCCGAACCGTCGATCCCGAAGACGTCCGCCGCGCGGGCCAAGGCAAAAAAATTAAATTCGTCGGCCTCGCTCACGGCGAAACCTCCAGCGGCGTGGTCCAGAATTTGGACCACTACCGCAAAGTCGCCGACGAACTCGGCGCCTTGCTGGTCGTTGACGCGGTGGCGACTCTGGGTGGTGTTCCGCTCAACGTCGAAAAGCAAAAAATCGATATTTGTTTCAGCGGCTCGCAAAAAGCGCTGAGCGCGCCGCCAGGAATGGCGCCCATCACCGTCAACGCCCGCGTCGAAGAAGTCATCAAAGCGCGCAAAACCCCCGTGGCCAGCTGGTATTTCGACTTTATGCCGATCATGAACATGTGGGGCAGCGAGCGCACTTATCACCACACTCCGCCCATCTCGCTGATTTTCGCCATGCGCGAAGCGCTGCGCCTCGCGCTCGAGGAGGGTCTCGAGGCGCGCTGGGACCGCCACCGCACCAATCAGCAAGCCCTTGTCGCCGGCCTCGAAGGTATGGGCCTCGAACTTTTCGTCACCGATCCCGCCGGCCGCCTGGTCACTGTGACCAGCGTCACCATTCCCGCCGGCATCGACGACCGCAAAGTCCGCCAGCAGCTTCTCGACGAATTCAACATCGAGATCGCCGGCGGCTTCGGCGCAGTGAAAGGCAAAATCTGGCGCGTCGGCCTGATGGGCTACTCGAACCAGAACACCAACGTCCTGCTTTTCCTGGGAGCCTTCGAAAAGGTTCTGCTCGACCAGGGCCTGCGCGTCCCCGCCGGTGGCGGCGTCGCCGCTGCCGTCGAAAGCTACCGCCACGCCGGACAAACCGCCACCATGGCCGGCGCCAGAAAATAATCGCGCGCCAAAATGTTTCGCGCGTGCAGTTAGATTTGTAGTCCGACGCCGCATCGCGAAAATAGTCGCACAGCGGTTTTGAAGTTTAGGGGGTCGGAGCTTTCGCTCCGACAATAACGCTGCCCCAAGAAAGGGGCTTTAGCCCCTGAGGACAATCTTGAAGTAAGATTGCTCCCGAAACTGAAACTCAAGGAGCGGCATGGCTAAAACACAAGTCGCCTGGATTCCGAACGTAGGCGCGATGAGCGATTTCATCGGCGCTTTCGACGTCCCGTCGAAAGTCACCGATTACGTCTACCGCTGCCGTTTCTCCCACTGCTGGAACGGCACCGCCACCCGTCACAGTGACACCATGGATTGCAAGTTCTTCGTCGACGGTAAAGGCGTAATCCTCGGCCTGGCCCATCCCGGCTTCGTCGATTTCCGCACCCGCGTCGGCCGCAACCTCACCGACCGCGAAGCCAGCTACATTGCTGCCGAATATTTGCGCGAACGCCTCGAACAGGAGGACGAACACGCGCTCTACGACGTCTCCACCGCCGACGTCACCCGCATCATCGAAAAAATCGGCATCCGCTAGACGACTCGCCGCCTTTCCATTACGAGTCGTTGACTTGCCCGAACCCGCAAACTAAAATTACCGTCCATGTCCGAGCCCGCCGCCCCCCTGATTGGCCAAATCATCTCGCACTACCGCATCGTAGAAAAATTAGGTGGCGGCGGAATGGGTGTCGTCTACAANNGCCCTCAAGTTTCTTCCCGACGATGTAGCCAAGGACCCGCAGGCACTCGCCCGCTTCCAGCGCGAGGCGCAAGCCGCGTCGGCTCTGAACCATCCCAGCATCTGCACTATCTACGACATCGGCGAGGACCACGGCAAAGCTTTCATCGCCATGGAATTCCTCGACGGCAGCACCCTGAAACATTCCATCAACGGCCGGCCGATGGAACTCGATCGCCTGCTCGATATCGCCATCGAGATTGCCGACGCGCTCGATGCCGCCCACTCGCAAGGCATCGTTCACCGCGACATCAAGCCCGCCAACCTGTTCGTCACCCGCCGCGGCCACGCCAAGATCCTCGACTTCGGCTTAGCCAAGTTAATCCCTGCACGGGCCGGAACCGTCGGCGTCGGCGAGAGCATGGGCACCATGGCCCACGCCACGCTCGACTCCGCCGAGATGTTCACCAGCCCCGGCACCGCCGTAGGCACGGTCGCCTATATGTCTCCCGAGCAGGTCCGCGGCAAGGAACTCGACGCCCGCAGCGATCTTTTTTCATTCGGCACGGTGCTGTACGAAATGTCCGCCGGTGTACTGCCGTTTAAGGGCGAAACGACCGGGGTCATTTTTGAAGCGGTGCTGAATCGCGTGCCGCCGCCCGCCTCGCGCATCAACCCTGAAATTCCGCCCAAGCTGGATGAGATTTTGCAGAAGGCGCTCGAGAAAGATCGCGAGATGCGTTACCAGGTCGCCGCGGAAATTCGCGCGGATCTGAAGCGCCTGCGCCGCGAAGCCGATTCTTCCGGGCGAATTTCATCCAGCAGTTCTGCGCAGGTTTCCGGCAGCACCGCGATTCCCGCGGCGGGATCGTCAGGAACGCAAGCCGCGCAGGCTTCTTCGCAGTCGGTGCCAACCAGTTCCCATTCCGGCTCTACTTCGACCGTGCTGCAGGTTGCTGGACAACACAAAATCGGAACAGCGTTGACCGCGCTCATCGTTCTCGCTCTAGTTGGCGCGGCGTCGTTCGGTATTTATTCGTTTGTTGCGCCCAGAAAGACTCCGGCCTTCGAAACTTTCTCGGTAAACCGCATCACCGAAACCGGAAAGGCCTCGCTCGCGGCGATATCTCCGGACGCGAACTTCATCCTGAACGTGCAGCGCGAAAACGGGCAGCAAAGCCTGTGGCTCCGCAACGTCCCCACCAACAGCAACACCCAGATCGTTCCGCCGTCGGACGATCGCTACCAGGCGGTCAGTTTTTCGCGGGACGGCAATTCGATCTTCTTCATCAAGGATGAAAAGGCCGAAAAAGGCGTGTATAGCCTGTATCGCGCGCCGGTTTTGGGCGGCAACCCGGAGCGAATCGTTCACGACATCGGAAGCAACATCAGTTTTTCGCCGGACCGGGCCCGCTTCGTGTTCATGCGTTATAAGCGCAATGAGGGCGAAGGCGACGTGATGATTGCCAACGCCGACGGGTCGGGCGAAAAGTTATTGTCCAAGCAAAGCACTCGCGTGCGCGAGCCGTCATGGTCGCCCGACGGCAAATTAATCGTGACCTCCGAATTCACAGCGAGCGAAGCCGGTGTGTCCGCTCTCGATCTCTTTGACTCCTCCACAGGAGAGAAAAAAACATTTAAGACCTCGGATCTAAACCTGATCTCACCGGTGTGGTTGCCCGATCAAAGCGCCATCTTGGTGACGGCCGCCGGACGCGATTCGAACTTCAATCGATCCCAGATCGGCGAGTTTTCGTATCCTGGCGGCGTTTACCGGGCCATCACTAACGATACCAACTCCTATCCGCTCATCAGCTTGGCGGCCGACGGCAAGACGATCGCGACCGTGCAATCGCAGTACTTCGGAGACATCCGAACCGCGCCTTACGATTCCAAGGAGGCTGGAAAGCCGGCCACCATCAGCAGCCGTCCACCGACCAACTGGTTCGCCTGGACGCCGGACGGAAAAATTCTGGCCGAGCAGGAAAATGGCATTTTCAGAATGGATGCGGACGGCAGCAATCGTGCACCGCTACTGCACGACGACTATCCGAACTTCGGGCCCATCTCCTGCGACCACGGACGCTATGTGATTTTCGCGTCAGCTTTTCGCGGCGGAAATAGTGCGTCGAATATCTGGCGGATGGATGCCAGCGGCGGAAACTTGAAGCAGATCACCACTGGCACCGACGATGAACCGGCGATGTGTTCGCCCGATGGAAAATGGCTGGTTTACGCCGGCTACGATGGCGGGAAATTCCTGGCCAAGAAAGTTTCGGTGGATGGCGGCGCTTCGACCAAGCTGTCCGACGCCTTGCTCAGTTGCGGCTGCGTCAATATATCGCCCGACGGAAAAGACATTGCGTTTCAAACCCAGCCCACCACCG
>PMHK01000046.1:4760-5127 GCA_003156635.1 Acidobacteriota bacterium
TACGCGCTGTGGGTTTCGCCGGTCGATGGAAGCGCGGGGCATCGCGTCACCGAATTTGAATCGGATTTCATTCCTGATTTCCACTGGAACGCCGACAACAAAACTCTCGGTCTGCTCCGCGCCCACAACGACAGCGACGTGGTGCTGCTGCGCCAAACTGCGGCGTCACGGTAGGTTCACGCTACCCGCGAAGCTCCGTCGTGCTAATGCTACGAGCAGGACTACGGAGTGGGAGCCTTCGGTTTCGCTGCAGAATTTTTCGAGAAGGACCGGACGTAGTTGACCAGGTTCCACATTTCGTCGGGCTTCAGTCGATCGCCCTCGCCCGTCATCTCGCCTTTCCCGTTCTTGATGATGTAAAACAATT
>PMHK01000116.1 GCA_003156635.1 Acidobacteriota bacterium
TAGTGATCCGGATGCCGTCCTTCCCAATGCGGCACAATCACCGTTCGCGGTTGCAATTCGCGGATAATTTCGGCGATGACCACTTTGTATTCGTCGCAGACGTTCAGGTGTGCATCGGGCAAGCCCGCGTTGCGCCGCACTTTAACCTTCAAGATTTTCGCGGCCGCCGCGGCCTCTTTCAGCCGCGTCTCCGGCGTGCCGCGCGTCCNNGCGTCCCGGTCTCTCCCCGGGTTAAATCCAGAATCCCCGTCGCGTAGCCCTGGTCCGCCGCAGCTAACAGAGTTCCGCCGCTGGTTAATTCCGCGTCGTCCGGATGAGCCGCAATCACCAGTAAATCGAGCTTCATCGTCCCTCCTGCATTTTTCCGCCTCAGATTCTAGCAGGCGCACGCCAATTCGCGGCGCTGCTGTGGCACCCGCCGCAGTTCGATTACAATCAGACCCGCTTAGGAACGCAGAAGGAGGTCGCTATGGAAGGGAAGCCGCTTGCCGGTCAGGTAGCGCTGGTCACTGGCGCCGCGAAACGAGTCGGCCGCAGCATCGCGCTGCGTCTGGCGGCGGAGGGCGCGGACCTGATGATCAATTACGAATCGTCTAAGCCCGAAGCGCAGCAACTCGTCGAGGAAATCAAAGCGTCCGGCCGCCGTGCTCTCGCGGTGCAGGGCGACGTTTCTCAGCGCTCCGACGTTCAGAAATTATTCGCCGCCACCGAAGCCGAATTCAAACGCCTCGATATTCTGGTTAACAACGCTGGAATGTTTTTTGCTGCCGACTTCGAGCAGCTCACCGAAGAGCAATGGGACCGCATCCTGAACACGAATCTGAAATCCCAGTTCCTCTGCTGCCAGACCGCCGCACCGATCATGAAACGCCAGGGCCGCGGCCGGATCATCAACATTTCTTCGCTGGGCGGACTGCTGCCGTGGCCGGCCTACACCCATTACTGCGTTTCGAAGGCGGGTTCAATCATGCTGACAAAATGCCTGGCGCGCGCACTGGGCCCAGAAATCACGGTGAACAGCGTGGCCCCAGGTACCATCCAGTTCCCAGGCGAGAAACCCGACGAGGATTACATCCGCAAAGTCCCGCTACACCGCACCGGCACGGGCGACGAAATCGCCCAAGCCGTCCTCTATTTCGCCACCGCCGACTTCGTCACCGGCCAAATCCTCGCCGTCGACGGCGGTCGGTTGCTCGTATAGGTACAAAATTTTACGAAATCGCTGGGTTCAGCTTGTCGGCGTCGATGCCGAGGCATTTGATGGCCTGATCGACCACGCCAGCCTCAATCTTCCCGTCGAGGAACAACTCATTTAGCGTCGCCACCACAATGAACCGCGCGTCGACCTCGAAGAATTCCCGCAGCGACGTCCGTCCTTCGCTGCGTCCAAATCCATCCGTCCCCAGCGACGCCATGCGGTTTGGCACCCACCTCGAAATCACGTTGGGCAACGTCTTCAGATAATCCGTCGCCGCCACCACCACGCCTTCCGCGCCTTTCAAGCACTCGGTCACGTACGGCACCCGCGGCGTCGCGCTCGGATGTAGCCGGTTCCAGCGGTCTGCCTCGTTGCCGTCCATGTAGAGTTCTTTGTAGCTGGTGATGCTCCACACATCCGCCGCCACGCCGTATTTCTCTGCGAGGATTTTCTGGGCCTTCAGCGCCTCGTTCAGAATCGCGCCGCTGCCGAAAAGCTGTGCGCGCAATTTCGCCGTCGAAGAATTGGAAGCCGCGCGGTATTTGTACATCCCGCGCAAAATTCCGTCGCGCACGCCTGCAGGCATCGGCGGCATGGCGTAATTCTCGTTCATCACCGTGATGTAATAAAAAACGCTCTCGCCGTCGCGATACATGCGGCGAATGCCGTCTTCGATGATCACCGCGAGCTCGTAGGCGTACGCCGGGTCGTAGGCCTTCAAATTCGGAACCGGCAGTGCGAGGATGTGGCTGTTACCGTCCTGATGCTGTAAACCTTCGCCGGAGAGCGTGGTGCGTCCGGCCGTTCCGCCCAACAGGAATCCGCGCACCCGCATGTCCGCCGCGGCCCAGATGAAATCCGCAATCCGCTGGAACCCGAACATCGAGTAATAAATAAAGAACGGAATTGTGTTGATGCCCTGCGTCGCGTAGGCCGTGCCCGCCGCAATGAACGAACCCATCGACCCCGCTTCGGTGATGCCCTCCTCGAGGATCTGCCCGTCTTTTTTCTCGTGGTAGTACAGCAGCGTGTTCACGTCCACCGGCTCGTATTTCTGTCCCACGCTCGAATAGATTCCGATCGTGCGGAACAACGACTCCATGCCGAACGTGCGCGCTTCGTCCGGAACAATCGGCACAATCAATTTGCCGATCTCCGGATCCTTCAGCATCTTTTTCAGAATGCCGACAAACGCCATGGTGGTGGAAACTTCGCGGCCTTCGCTGCCCGCTTCAAATTCCTTGAAGAGTTCACCGTGATCGGCGACCAAAGGCTTGGCTCGCGTGCTGCGCGCCGGAACATAGCCCCCCAATTCCTGGCGCCGCGCGTGCAGGTACTGCAGCTCCTCGGAGTTTTCCTCCGGACGATAGAAGGTAATGTTCGACACCTGCTCGTCGCTGAGCGGAATATCAAAACGCGTGCGGAATATTTTTAGTTCGTCTTCGTTCAGCTTTTTCTGCTGGTGCGTAACATTCTTCCCTTCGCCCGCTTCACCCAGTCCGTAGCCTTTGATCGTCCGCGCTAGGATCACCGTTGGCTGGCCCTTGTGTTCGGTGGCCGCTTTGTAAGCCGCATAGACCTTGCGCGGATCGTGGCCGCCCAACCGCAGCCGGCGCAGCTCGTCATCGGAGAATGGTTCGACCAGCTTTAACAGCCGCGGATCGGACCCGAAGAAATGTTCGCGGACGTACGCGCCCGATTCGACCACCAGTTTCTGGTATTCACCGTCCACCAACTCGCCCATGCGCTTGACCAGCAAACCTTCGGTGTCGCGATCCAGAATCGCGTCCCATTCCGTGCCCCACAGAACTTTAATCACGTTCCATCCGGCGCCGCGGAACGCCGATTCCAATTCCTGAATTATTTGCCCGTTGCCGCGCACCGGCCCATCTAGCCGCTGCAAATTGCAATTGATCACAAAAATCAGATTGTCGAGCTTTTCGCGCGACGCGAGCGTGATTGCGCCCAGAGATTCCGGCTCATCGGTTTCGCCGTCACCCAGGAAGGCCCAGACCTTCGCGTCGGTAACCGGTTTCAGGCCGCGATTTTCGAGGTAACGGTTGAAGCGCGCCTGGTAAATCGCCATCAGCGGCGAGAGGCCCATCGAGACGGTGGGGAATTCCCAAAAATCAGGCATCAGCCAGGGATGCGGGTACGACGACAATCCGCCACCCGGCTTCAATTCCCGCCGGAAATTTTCCAGCTTCTCGGTCGAGAGCCGCCCTTCCAGAAACGCCCGTGAGTAAATGCCGGGCGCAGCGTGGCCCTGAAAATAAATGGTGTCGCCGTCGAATTCCGGACTGCGCGCACGGAAAAAATGGTTGAAGCCAACTTCGTAGAGCGTCGCCGAAGACGCGAACGTCGAAATGTGCCCGCCGATGTTGTGTTCCTCTTTGTTGGCACGGACGACCATCGCCGCCGCGTTCCAGCGCACTAAACTCTTGATCCGGCGCTCGAGTTGCTGGTCGCCGGGGAAATCCTGCTGGAGTTGATGCGGGATGGTGTTGACGTACGGCGTGTTCGCGGTGAACGGAATTTCAATCCCGATCAGTTTCGCGTGCGCGCGCAATCTTTCCAGGATGTAGGTAGCCACGTCCGGGCCACTCGATTGCAAAACCGAATCCAGTGACTCCAGCCACTCCTGGATTTCATCCCCGTCTAAACCGTGCAGTGGCGCAGTAAGCTCGTTTTCCATGGCCTCGTCGTTCCTCTTGCCTGGCGGCGCGCTCAACGCGCTCCGCTCGAAAGCCGTACCCTTCGTGGATTTCTACGTACTTAGAATACACCCGACTTCAGGTCGCGCCCATAACAAGAAGTGATTGAAACCAGAAGCCGAAGGGACCGTCGATTACGAGCTGACCGAAATTGGCATAGGGCATTATCTCGCCGGCTTCTTCCCGGCCAGCTTCGCGATGAATTCCCGGTCAGCCGGTAGAAAATTCAGCTCACTCAGCATTTCCGGCGCGCGCCACTCCATCCGTTCGAACGCTAGACTTCGGGCCGTGGCTGGGTTGATCGACGCCGCGAAGAAGGTCAGTTCGATCGTCTCTCTCATTTCGGCATAGCGGTGCTGCGTGCGAAAAAGCTCGGCGCCAATCTCGGCACGCGTTCCTAGTTCTTCGAGCAACTCCCGGCTGAGTGCCTGTGGCAAGGTCTCGCCCGGTTTCACTTTGCCGCCGGGAAATTCCCACATCAATTCAAACGNNCGCCGTTGGCACACCAGGATTTTCCCATTCGATTCGATCACGGCAGCGACCACGCTTAGCATCGTCGGTAATCCTAGCGCGGTTTCACGCGCGATCCTTCGCTCGCTTGCGCGTTTCTGGCGTGAAGCCACGAAGCACGCGAAGCAATTCTTCCGCACCTCGAACCAGCGGCGGGCCCGGGGTGTTCAGCAACTCGTCGCGAATTACGGCCACGCGCCGGTCCCTTACCGCCGCAACATTCTTCCAAACGGGATTGCCCAGCGCCGACGCGGGCTTGGACCGTGCGCCAGTCGCTGCCCACGCCAGCACGATCACGTCTGGATTTGCGTCCGCAACTTGTTTGTCGCTCACGCGCTGGCCGCAAGGAACGACTAGCCTTCCTCCGGCCATAGTCACCAAGTCATCCACCCACGGCGGGGAACTGATGCGCGGGTTCGGCCATGCTTCGCAGTAGACCTTCGGACGTTCCACCTCGCGACGGTTGCCCCCACGCCGCTGTACCTTCTCGAAGCCGGCCCTCATACGCGCGATCAGCTTCTCCCCGGAAGCGGCACGTCCTACCACGCGTCCGAGAATGCGAATGTCGGACTCAATGTCGGCTAGTGTTCGTGGATTGATCGCGAGGAAGGCCATGGGCTGCGCCAGCAGGCTTGCGACGGTCTCTGGCGCGAAGGGAACTGAGCCAATCACTAGCGTCGGCTGCAGTTTCACCACTTCATCGACATCCAGCTTCCAGCAATCGCCCACCCTAGGTCGACGCCCCACCGCGGCGACGTCCTTGCACCACCGGCTCACAGCCACCAGTTCGCGTCCCGCACCCAACGCCAGCAGAATCGATGTGACATTTGGCGCGAGTGACACGATACGAATTGCGTCGCGGTGACTCGATCGTTTCATTGGCTCCAATTCTAATTTCATCGCGCGGATTTGTGTCCGGAAATTGCTCGCAAAAATAAAAACGCGNNGCCGGCTTCGGGATCTGCCAGAGCAGGCCCGCATCGTCGGCGGCATTGGGGTAGAACTGCGAAGACTTCTTGCCCGAGGGCAGCAGCACGATATCCGCGCGGCGATTGTAGGCGTAGTAATCGCCGGTGATGTTCTTCGCGCGTGCCTTGGGTGCCGGATTAGGATTGGTGTCCACCAGGCCTTTTACTTCGGTCTTGTCCATCGGGCGATCCTTACCGTAGGCTGCCGTCTGGATTTTGTCCGCCGAGATGCCCTGATCGACCAAATACTGCTTGATGCGTTCGACGCGGCGTTCGCTCAAGTCCTGGTTATGGGGCTTGGAACCGCGAATGTCCGCGTGCGCTTCGATCGAGAGCTTCGCATCCGGGTCGTATTCCAGATACTTCTTGAATCCGTCGGCGAGCGTCGCGAGTTCAGCTTGTTGGCTCTTGACCAATCCAACTTGCGGGTTCTTCTTGTCCGGGTAATCCGTGGGATAGAACACGCTCTGCAGCACGACGTCCGGAATCGGTTCGATCGAGCCGGTGACGTGCACCGCAGCGGTCTGATCCAGCGAACCGCCGCAAACGTTCGTGGCGTGCAGCACATAGTTGCGATTCTCGTCCACCGGGCCAATGTCGGTCTTGGCCGGATCGGCCTTCACAGTCTGCGAGCCATTCAGGTCCACTTTGCCGAACGGGTCGACGTTGACGGAATCCGCATTGCCAGTGGTCCAGGTCACGGTGCCGCTGTCGTCGGTGATGACTTTGTCGCCGATCTTGCGATAGTGCAAATCGGACGGGCTGGCGGTGATGCTGCCGGTCACCACAGTGTTCACGTTGACGCCGGCGGTCGCGGTCGCTTTGCCGCCCGGACCCATGCCAGTCAAAGTGTAGTTGGTGGTCGCGTGCGGCGAGACGCCGGTGCTGCCGCTCGGGCCG
>PMHK01000188.1:0-3397 GCA_003156635.1 Acidobacteriota bacterium
CAACTTCCAGTTCGGTGATGCACGTCGCCACGTCCAGCTTTGGATTCGTCCGAAAAGTATCCGCCGCCGCCTTCACCGCCTTCTGATCTTTGGGCGTGAACGCCCGCAGCGCATGCTGCACCCGGTTTCCCAGCTGCCCCAGCACTTCTTCCGGAACATCCAGCGGATTTTGTGTCACGAAATACACGCCGACGCCTTTCGAACGGATCAGCCGCACAATTTGCACCACTTTGTCCTGAATAATTTTCGGCAGATCTGAAAACAGCAAGTGCGCTTCGTCGAAAAAGAAGACCAGCTTCGGTTTCTCCGGATCGCCCACTTCCGGCAGCTTTTCAAAAAGCTCCGTCAACATCCACAACAGAAACGTCGCATACAGCTTCGGCGCGCGAATCAATTTGTCCGCCGCCAGGATGTTGACCACGCCCTGCCCCTTCGAATCCGTTTGCATCAAGTCGTCAAGATTCAGCGCCGGCTCGCCGAAAAATTTCTCGCCGCCCTGCTGCTGAATCTCGATCAACCCGCGCTGGATCGCGCCGATGCTCGCCGCCGAAATATTTCCGTATTGGGTCTGGAATTCGGCCGCATGCTCGCCCACATGCTGCAGCATGGCCTGCAAGTCCTTGAAATCCAGCAGCAGCAACCCATTGTCGTCCGCGATCTTGAAGACCAGCGTCAGCACGCCGGCCTGCGTGTCGTTCAAATTCAGCAAACGGCTGAAGAGTAGCGGGCCCATCTCCGAAACCGTCGCCCGCACCGGGTGCCCTTCCTCGCCGAAGACATCCCAGAACGTCACCGGGCAACCCGCAAACGAAAAATCCGTCAGCTTCAGCTTCTTCACGCGGTCGGCAATCTTAGGATTGTCCGTCCCAGGCTGGCTGATTCCGGAAAGATCGCCTTTCACGTCGGCCGCAAACACCGGCACGCCGGCGCGGCTGAAACTTTCCGCCATCACTTGCAGCGTTACTGTCTTGCCGGTGCCGGTAGCTCCGGCCACCAGTCCGTGCCGGTTGGCCATGCCCGGCAACAAATAAAGCGGATGCGAACTTTGCGCGATCAGCAGCGGTTCAACCATTCGGAACCTCTCTTTTTTTCTGGTGACGCCAGGAATCAACCAGCTAGAACTGCTTTGCAACCCTCCGCGCCTCTAACATCTTTGTTGGTAAGCGATTTCGACGCGCAATCTATTACGGTATTAATTTTTTTCAGCGCTTCGCGCCGAAATGTTTTTGCGAACACTATCGTCACCCGGGTGTGTCGGTATAGCAACCACTACAGATAGACGCTTTCGACACCATGAGTGGAAGATTTTGCGGTTTCTCTATGAATTTTTCTTGACAACTTTTCCACATGCCCCGATACTTCGTTTCCAAGCTCGGGGGACAGTTGCTTGGCTGTTGCGTTTTTTGCGGAGCCAACGACCGCAAAGCCGGACTGAAGTTTAACCGAAAATCCAGAGGGGCAAGACCCCACTTAAGACCGCGACTCAGTTTTCTTGCGCGGCTTAGCTGGGCTTTTGTCTTTTTTTTCGGTGGGAGCCGCGATTTCGCCGCTCTTAACTTCGCCGGTGCCCCATAACTGAATTTGTCGCGCCGTAAGGTGCATTTAACCTCAATTCACGGTTCTTGGATTTGGGAGCGAAAGTGTTTGGGAGTAAAATAGTAGATCCCGCCCACTGAGGACCGCCCACAGTACGACGGCAACACTGCCTGCGCGGAGGCACACAGATGGCTGAAACAAGGACGGCAATGAACGGTATGACCGAAACAAATCAAGCAACACGTCGGGCCACGGGCCTGGAATTCCAGCGCCGCTTCACCGATGGCAAAGTTTCTCCCTTCGACAAGGTCGAATGGGAGCGCCGCACCGCACTCATAGGTAATGATAAGGGTCAGGTAATTTTCCGTCAGGAAAACGTCGAAGTCCCCAAGTCCTGGTCGATGACCGCGACGAACATCGTCGCCTCCAAATATTTCCACGGCAAGCCCAACACCGCCGAGCGCGAAACCTCCGTGCGCCAGCTGATCGGCCGCGTGGTCGACACCATCGTGCGCTGGGGTGAAGAGGGCGGCTACTTCGCCTCACCCGAATCCAAAAACATTTTCCGCGACGAACTCTCCCACTTGCTGGTCGAGCAGAAAGTCGCCTTCAACTCCCCGGTCTGGTTCAACGTCGGCGTCCAGGCCAAGCCCCAGTGCTCGGCCTGCTTCATCAACTCGGTCCAGGACAACATGGAATCGATCATGGGCCTGGCCAAAACCGAAGGCATGCTCTTCAAGTGGGGTTCCGGCACGGGCACCAACTTCTCCACGCTCCGCGGCAGCCGTGAATCACTCTCCGGTGGCGGCATCGCTTCCGGCCCGGTCAGCTTCATGAAGGGCTTCGACGCCTTTGCCGGCGTCATTAAGAGCGGCGGCAAGACTCGGCGCGCCGCCAAGATGGTCATCCTCAACGCCGAACACCCGGACATCGTCGAGTTCATCCAATGCAAGACCAAGGAAGAGCACAAGGCTCACGTCCTGATCGATCAGGGCTACGATTCCTCGATCGACGGTGAAGCCTACTCCTCCGTCTTCTTCCAGAACGCCAACCACTCGGTGCGCGTCACCGACGACTTCATGCGCGCCGTCGAAGAAGATCGCGACTGGTGGACTCGCAACGTGAACGACGGCAAGCCCTGCGAGAAGTTCAGCGCGCGCGACTTGCTGCGCGAAATGGCCGATTCTGCCTGGCGCTGCGGCGACCCCGGCATGCAGTACGACACCACCATCAATCGCTGGCACACCTGCAAGGCCACCGAGCGCATTAACGCCTCGAATCCCTGCTCAGAATACATGTTCCTCGACGACACGGCCTGCAACCTGGCGTCTTTCAACCTGCTGAAGTTCCTCGGGTCCAACGGCCAGTTCGATAGCGAAGCGTTCACTCACTCGGTAGACGTCGTCATCACCGCCCAGGAAATCCTGGTCGATAACGCCAGCTACCCGACCGAACGAATCGCGCGCAATTCGCACGACTACCGTCCGCTAGGCATTGGCTACGCCAATCTCGGCGCGTTGCTCATGTCCATGGCGCTCCCGTATGATTCCGACGGCGGCCGCGATTTCTGCGGCGCCATCACCGCGCTGATGACCGGCGAATCCTATGCCCAGTCCGCGCGCATCGCGGAACGCATGGGTCCCTTCGGCGGTTACCCGCGCAATCGTGAAGCGATGATCGACGTCATCCGCATGCACCGCGATTCGCTTCGCCCCATAAAAGAAGATAACGTTCAGCCCTCGCTGCTGCGCGCCGCCCAAAAGTCTTGGGACGACGCACTCGAGCTTGGCGAAAAATTTGGCTACAAGAACTCGCAGGTCTCCGTGCTGGCGCCCACCGGCACCATCGGCTTCATGATGGA
>PMHK01000188.1:3402-4767 GCA_003156635.1 Acidobacteriota bacterium
AGATCGTCAACAACACCGTCCCCGCGGCGTTGATGAAGCTGGGCTACGCTCCGGAAGAAGTCGCGCAAATCGTCGACTACATTGACGCCAACGCCAAAATCGAAGGCGCTCCATTCCTCAAGGAAGAGCACCTCGCGGTTTTTGATTGCTCCTTCACCCCGATCGGCGGCGGCCGTTCCATTTCCTGGAAAGGTCACCTGCNNGACCATCAACATGCCGGAAGAATCCACCATCGAAGACATCATGCAGGCCTACATCGAATCGTGGAAGCTGGGCCTGAAGTCAGTCGCCATCTACCGCGACAATTCCAAGGGCTCCCAGCCGATGTCCGCCGCGACCAAGAAGGACGACGGCAAATCGGCCACGGCGCCGGCTGCAGTGTCCGCACCGGAAGCCGTTGCGGCAACCCCTGCCACTCCAGCCCCTGAGCAGCACGAGTTGTTCGCCCGCGGCGCTACTCGCCGCAAACTACCCAACGAACGCAGCTCCATTACTCACAAATTCTCCATCGGCGGCCACGAAGGCTACCTCACCGTCGGCAAATATGAAGACGGCGCCCCCGGCGAAATCTTTATCAAGATGGCCAAAGAAGGCTCGACGTTGTCCGGCATCATGGACGCCTTCGCTTTGTCTGTTTCGATCGCCCTGCAGTACGGCGTCCCGCCCCGCGCGCTCGTCGACAAATTCGTCAATTCGAGGTTCGAGCCTTCCGGCTACACCGGCAACCCGAAGATCCGTTACGCCAAATCGGTCGTGGATTACCTCGGACGTTGGCTCGGCGCGAAATTCATTTCGCCCGATTATCTCGACACCGACGCCAGCGAAGCGGAAGCCGCGGCCCTGGCCTCCACTCCCGCCGTCGTCGCGGCACCGTCGGATGTCGCAGCCGCAAAGCAAGCTACCGCGGGTAGAGTAGCCGAAACCGAAACATCCACGCGCCATCGCGCCACTGTCGATGACGCCCCGTCCTGCTCCGAATGCGGCATGCTCATGACGCCCAACGGCAGTTGCTACAAATGCTCCAACTGCGGCGGCACCTCAGGCTGCAGCTAAACGGCGATTCGGGCAACTTTGCCGTAACTCAAAGAATGGTTTTGCAGGAGCGGGTCCCAGACCCGCTCTTTTTTTTTCGCGCGCGCAAAAAAGGGAATGGTGCCGCAGCAAAGGGGGTTCACAGGGGTAAATGTGGTTTGTTTCTGTAGCTTAAAGAAGCCTTGTGACCGAATCTTCAAGCACCGGGGCTTGCTGCGGCCTTTCGCATCGACTGAATCGCCGTAAACCCAATCACGATGACCGCAAGCAGCAGCACGCCCCACAAAAATGCTTCATGTGTTTCCGTCCAAGGCCGCGGATCGATCCACACCG
>PMHK01000003.1 GCA_003156635.1 Acidobacteriota bacterium
ACGCCGATCTGCCTCGACGAATGTATTCACGATTACGAGCACGCCCGCGCCGCGATCGAAATCGGCGCCTGCAAAATCATCAACATGAAACTCGGCCGCGTCGGCGGCCACACCGCCGCCAGGAAAATTCACGATTTGTGTCAGGCGAAATCGATTCCGGTGTGGTGCGGCGGCATGCNNACATCATCGAGCCGGAAGTGGAAGTGACCCCGCGCGGAACCATTAAAGTTCCGACAGTGCCGGGCATCGGCTACGCACCGCGCCTCGATCGCATCGAATCGCTTACCAGACGTAAAGAGGTTCTCGAGTAACCCGCGCTCGAGCCATATCCTGAATTCTTCCGCCAATTCGCCAGCCGCTTCGGAAACTTCGCGGCCCAGCCGCGCGCTCCTGGTCTCCGGCATGATTCTGATGTTGATTTTGTGGTCCCTGAATTATGTCGCTGGAAAAATCGCCCTGCGCACCATCGACCCCGTCACGCTCGCGTGTTTTCGTCTGGTCCTCGCGGCGCTGGTCATGCTGCCCAGTTACTTCGCGATGCCGAATCGCACGCCGCTCAAAGCTGCGGACATTTGGCCCTTAACTTATCTAGGTTTTCTGGGCGTGATCCTGAATCAAGGCCTCTTCACGGTGGGACTCAATTTCACCACCTCCGACCATTCCGCGGTGATCATCGCCATCGGTCCGGTCATCGTCCTGCTCCTCGCCCGCGCACTGAAGCTGGAAGTTTTCACCGCCGGGAAAATTCTGGGCATGGCCATTTCCTTCGTCGGCGTTTTTCTGCTCGAAACTGAAAACGGGTCGCCTGCGAATTCTCCGTTTCTGCTCGGCGACGCCATCACTTTTTTCGGCGTCATCGGTTTCGCGGCCTACGCAGTTCTGGGGAAGAGAATCGTGGCGCAGTACGACGCCATCGCCATGAACACCTTCAACCTCGTCGCCTCGGCGATCCTGCTCGCGCCCCTCACCATTCGCCAGTCGCTGCACCTGAGCTGGAAAGCCGTCACCGTCTCCGGCTGGCTCGGCATGATCTATATGGCCCTCGGTAGCTCGATCGGCGCCTACACCATTTTTTACTGGCTGCTGCGCTACATGTCCGCCTCGCGCGTGGCGGTCCTCAGCTATTTTCAGCCGGTGGTGGTCATCGTCCTCTCCGTAATGTTCCTCAGCGAGCATCCCACCCGCAACCTGCTCATCGGAACCGCCTTGGTCCTGGTTGGCGTCTATCTCGCCGAACGCGGCCGCGGCTGAGCTACCCATCCCCTCGAGCGGCGACCCGCCCGAATTCCGACGCGCCGCATCACGCCCCAATCGCTCTGAAAATGTTGGAGATAACGACGTACCCCTGTCCCGCAGTACCAACGAAACTTAATCGAATCGCCCGTGTTATATGCTTCGGGGACATTCCCTAGGCTTGGTCGGGCTGTTGATTGGATAGCAGTTAACCGGATTGCAACCAACCGCACTCCAGGTGAGTCCAATCTGGTAAGATGGCGCACAGCAGGATTTCTTTGGCGCCTTTGTCGGTTCGACCGGTTGTTGGTGGAGGGCATACACATGACACGGTCTACATTTTTTAAATTCCTCTTTGCGGCGCTTCTTGGGATTGCGTTCGTTTCCGCGCCGGGTTCTGCATTCGCTCAGCACGGTGGCGGTGGTCACGGCGGTGGTGGCGGTGGCGGCTCCCACGGTGGCGGTGGCGGAGGCGGAGGCGGCGGCGGAGGCGNNCGTGGCGGAAACGGCGGCGGCAACCATTATTCCAGCTCGCCCAATCATTTTTCGTCCGGCCAGAATCGTTCCTTCAGTTCGAACGCCGGCCGCTCCAATTCGTTCAATTCCGGTTCCCGTGCAGGATCGAACTCGTTCAATTCCGGATCCCGCGGCGCTTCGCCGAGCACCAACGCGCGTTCCAGCCAGCCGTATTTTGGACGTCAGGGCGGCGGCAACAACGCCAGCAATTCTGTTCGCGGCGGTCTGAACGGCGCGAATGGTGCAAACCGCTCCGCCGGTTCCTCGTCCTTCGCGAACAACCGCGGCGCGTCGCCGAGTTCGAACGCCGGCTCACGCTCCAGCAGCCTGACGCCGGGCGTAAATTCAAACTCTTCACGCGGTGGTAATTCGCTATCCGCCAGTTCGCGCAGCGGTTCGGCCGTCTCCACCAATCGCGCGCTGTCGCACATCGACAACTCGCATTTCGGCAACTCTTCGACCTCGCGCGGATTTTCGTCCTCCACTTCCAGTGGTTCGCGCTTCAGCAACACCTCGCTCGGCACCAGCCATTTCGGTAGCTCAACCAGCCGTTCGTTCTCCAGCACCGGTGGTTTCCACAACGGCTTCAACGGCTCCGGCTTCCATGGCAACACGATCGGTCGTGGTGGCTTTTACGGCGGTGGTTTCAATCGCGGCTTCGGCTGCTGTGGCTTCGGATTCGGCCGCGGATTCGGCTGGGGCTGGGGCGGTTGGGGCTTCGGTCTCGGTTATTGGCCAGGATATTACGGATCANNGCTGGGGCGGTTGGGGTTGGGGCTGGCCTGGCTGGGGTTGGGGATTGGGCTGGGGTTATCCTGGCTACATCGGCTACAACCCATACTGGTATGGATCTCCCTACCCGTATTACGGCTACCCGGGCTATGGCATCAGCTATGGCGACCAGGATTCCAGCTCGAACCAGGGCTACAACCAAAACGATAACCAGAATTACAGCCAGAACCAGAACTCGAACGGAGACTATTCTTTCTCCGCCAACAATAACTTGGGCGTAGCTACTCCCGGAACTATCACCAGCGACAACAACTCCGTGGCCAGCAATGACAACGTCGAGCCGGCGCTGGAGAGCAACGAGAACACCAACCCGATCACCGGCAACGTGGCCGCTTCCACTCCGACCGCTTTGATCTATCTCAAAGACGGCACGACCTACGCCGCCAGCGACTACTGGCTGCAGGGTGGGCAGCTGCACTACACCGTGAACTACGGCGGCGAAAGCACGCTGAGCATGGACGAAGTCGACTTGCAGCGCACCGTGGACGAAAATGCGCGCCGCGGCATTCGTTTCTCGCTGAAGCCGAATCCGTCGCGCGTCAGTTCGCAGCCGCGTCAAAACCAGAACAACTCGGCGCCCGCGGTAGCACCCGCGCCGTCGAGCGATCCGGCACTGCAAACCGCGTCGCAGTCGCAGACTTAACCCCTGCAGTACAGCTAGAAACAAAAAGCCCCGGCGACGAAAGTCTCCGGGGTTTTTTTATTTTCGTAATTTTATTTTTGCCGCCGCAAATAAAAAACGGCGCCGGAACTTCGCAGTTCCAGCGCCGCACTAATTCTCAACCCCGCCCCGCCATGGCACGATAAACGTCCCGTCTGCAGTCAGGATAGTGAATTAAACTTGAATCTGGTTAGTTCGAAGAAACGCCGGCCGTCTCGAGTTCCTTCTCGTGATGGCTGTGCGACTTCGAGCTGTTGTTGCGTTGAATTTCGATCTGGCCCTTCAGGTACGCGCCGTCTTCGATCAGCACCCGGCCGCCGGTAATGTTGCCGACCACCGAGCCGTCCTTCTTCACTTCGACCCGGTCTTCGGCGAACAGGTTGCCGCGGACTTTGCCGTAGACGATCACTTCGCGCGCGTGCACGTCGGAAACGATTTCGCCGGAGGAGCCCACGGTCAGGCGCTGGCCCTTCAAGGCAATCGGTCCTTCGACCTTTCCTTCGATTTGCAGATCTTCGTCGCCGGAGATCTGGCCCTTAACCGTCAAGCCGGGGCCGAGCACCGCCGCGTTCTTCGCCGAAGGCGCGGTGGAACGCACCGGAGCCGAGGTTGAAGGCGATGAACTAAAACTGGAAGCTGCGGGCGCCGCAGGATACGTCGTCGCTGGCTGCGCCGGAGCAGGCGCTGGATATTCATTCTGCTTGTTGCTGTTCCACATGGTCCCTCCGAAATGGCTGCCGGAAATTTGTGTTTCGGGTCCGCCTACAGGTCAATCGCTACTGAAAATTTGCGCCGGAAATCTCATCTCGGCCGCAGAACCAATGTAGGCGCTGCCCCGTAGCCCTCGCAATCGCAAATCCCGCCTAAGTTTCTCCCGACAAACTGGCCCGAAGGACAGGTGGCGAAACGGTTGTGCGGATTCCTCCGCCATCCTGCAGCTTCGGGCCCAATTTCCATTCCAATTTTCCAATTACTTAGTGGCCGGTGGTGATTACCGCGCGGAAGCGCACCGTCGAATTCATCATCGCGTCGTACGCCTCTTGATACTTTTCCAGCGGGAACGTCTGGGTCATCGGCCGCACGCCGCTGAGCGCGCTGAACGCCAGCGTCTCCTGCGAATCCATCGAGGTGCCCGAATACCAGGACCGAACTCCACTGCGGAAACTGATCGCTTGCGTGGCGTTGAATTCGATCGGCTTTTCGCCCGCACCCACGACCAGCAATTGCCCGTCGATTCCCAAACCGCCGATGGATTGGGTCATGGCGTCGGCGGCGGTCACGGTGGCCAGAATAATTCGGGCGCCGCCCATTTTTTGTAGTTCTTTCGAAATATCCTGGGTGCCGTTGTCGAGATACACGTGGGCGCCGAGTTTTTTCGCCAGCGCTTCTTTGTCGGCACCACGCGCGATGGCCACGGTTTTGAAACCCATTTTCGCCGCGTATTGCACGCCGAGATGTCCCAAGCCGCCGATGCCGAGAATAGCTACGACCTGACCGGCCCTGGCTCCGGCGTTGCGTAGGGCATTGAAGGTGGTCACTCCGGCGCAGACCAGGGGGCCGGCGTCAACCGGGGTCACGTCGTCCGGAATGCGCGCGAGCGCATCGGAATGCGCGATCATATATTCGGCGTGGCCGCCGTCCCGCGTAACGCCGGTCACTTCGCGGTTGACCAGGCACATCGCGAAATCGCCGCGGCGGCAGGAATCGCAGTAGCCGCAACTGCCGCCGAACCAGCCGACGCCCACGCGCTCGCCGACTTTCCAGCCTTTGACGCCCTCTCCCAGCACGTCGATCACGCCGGCCGCTTCGTGGCCGGGCACGCAGGGATAGCTGATGCCGGGCCACCACCCTTCCTTAGTTAGCACGTCGCTGTGGCAGACACCGCAAGCCTGCACCTTAACGCGCACGTCACCCGGGCCCGGATTCGGAATGTCGCGCTCCACAATTTCCCATGGCCCGTGGGCCTTCGCCACTTGTACCACCGTCATTTTCTTTGCCGCTGCCATAGATCCTCCGCAGTATGAATTTCGAATCGATTGCGATGCGCCAGACGGTTTGGATGCGCGGCCAATATACCAAGGTGCGTGAGATTCGGCGTCACAAAACGGGCCGTTTGAGCCCCGGTTCGTCGGCGGGATTGGAATTTCATTTTTCCCCGGGGCGTGTTACGGTGCGCGGCGGATGTTATTTTGAAGACGCGATGGCTCGCGACGCGCGAGTATTTCACCTTAATGAGGACCGGAAAGTGGTGAGCGCATGAAAATGAAAACGAAAACACCGACGATAGACGTGCCGGGGAAGACGAAGCCGGGAGCCGGGCCGGGGCCGGGGCGGAGTGCGGCTTCGGAAGCGGCGGCGGAGCCGGAAATTGTGGGCGGGCTGGCGGAGGTGCGGCCGCGGTCGCTGAGCACGAATGGGCATGGGAAGGCGAAGCGGATTGCGGTGATCCCGGGCGATGGGATTGGCAAGGAAGTGATCCCGGAGGCGGTGAAGGTGTTGAAGGCCGCGGCGCAGGCGGGCTCACGGGAAGTGAAGCTGACCGAATTCGATTGGGGAGCGGACCGCTACCTGCGCGACGGGGTGACTTTGCCGGCGGATGCGGTGGAAATGTTTCACCGCGATTTCGACGCGATTCTGCTGGGAGCTATGGGCGACCCGCGGGTGCCGACCAACGTGCACGCGGCGGATATTTTGCTGGGGCTGCGGTTCAAGCTGGATTTGTACGTGAACGCGCGGCCGTGCGTGATGTTCGACAAGAAATTCACGCCGCTGAAGGACCGCACGGAGAAAGACGTGCAGTTCATGGTCT
>PMHK01000062.1 GCA_003156635.1 Acidobacteriota bacterium
AGGTCGTCGGGCAGGCCGCCCACGTTGTGGTGCGACTTGATCACCTGCGACGGCCCCTTCACCGACACCGACTCGATCACGTCCGGATACAAAGTCCCCTGCACCAGAAATTTCACCGGCAATCCTGCCGCTCCGGCCAGAATCTTCTTCTGCTCTTCCGCGAAAATCGAAATGAACTCGTAGCCGATGATCTTCCGCTTCTGCTCCGGATCGGTGACGCCCGCGAGCTTCCCCAGGAATCGCGCTGACGCGTCGACTCCGATGACATTCAATCCCAGCCGCTCGCGCAATAATTCCAGCGTTTCGTGAAATTCATTACCGCGCAGCAGCCCGGTGTCGACAAAAACATTGGTCAGCCGGTCGCCAATCGCCCGATGTACCAGCGCCGCCGCCACCGCCGAATCCACCCCGCCGCTCAGCGCGCAAATCGCCCGCGCGCCCTCGGCCTGCTTGCGGATCGCATCCACCGTCGCCGCAATAAATCCCGAATGGCTCCAGTTCTTCTTCGCCCCGCACACCGAAAAAATAAAATTCTGCAGCATCTCCGTGCCGCGGTCGGTGTGATTCACCTCCGGATGGAATTCCAAGCCATAAAACCGCTTTTCCGCATGCTCCACCGACGCCACCGCGTTATCCGTCTTCCCGGTAATCGCAAATCCCGCCGGCAAATCGATCACATGGTCGCCGTGGCTGTTCCAAATTTTGGTTCGAGAAGGAAAACCGCGTAAAATCTTCGACTCGCAGGTAATGTCCAGGTGCGCCGGCCCATACTCCCGCCGCGCCGCCCGCCCCACTTTTCCGCCCAAGGTGTGCGTCATCCACTGCATGCCGTAGCAAATCCCCAAAACCGGAATCCCCAACTGCAGCACATTCGGATCGCAATGCGGCGCGTCCGCGTCATACACCGAACTGGGGCCGCCACTCAGCACGATCCCCACCGGCTCGAACGCGCGAACCTCCTCCACCTTCGCCGTGCACGGCAAAACCGCCGAGAAAACTTCCTGCTCGCGGATCCGCCGCGCAATCAGCTGCGTATACTGCCCGCCAAAATCGAGCACCACAATTCCATGCTTGGTGCTCACCGCCGCGTCGCTGCTCGCTTTCGATTCCGCCGTTCCAGTGTTGGGCATCATTCGCTACCTCAGCACGATATTTACCAATTTCTTCGGCACCACCACGGTCTTCACAATTTCCTTGCCGTCCACCAGCACCGCAATCCGCGGATCCGTCAACGCCCGCTCGCGCGTTTCGTTTTCGCCCAGCCCGTCGTCAACCAGCATCTTCCCACGCAGCCGCCCATTAATCTGGATAATTACTTCGAACTGCTCTTCCCGCGCCAGTTCGTCGCGATACGCCGGCCATTTCTCCTGGGTCAGCGTCGTCGTGTGTCCCAGCATCTGCCACAACTCTTCCGAAATGTGCGGCGCCATCGGCGAAAGCATCAGCACCAACACGTCCAGCACCCGCTTCAAAATCATCGGGCTGATTTCCGCGTCCAGCGGCTCGCTCGCGTGAATCAGGTTCACGTATTCCATCAGCAACGCCACCGACGTATTGAAATGCCAGCGCACGTCGTAATCGTTCGTAATCCGCTTCAACGTCTGGTGCGCCTTGCGGATCAAAGCTTTTTCTTTCGCCGTCGCGTTCGTGATGTCTGTCTGCTGCGTCAAATCCGTCTGAATCGCGCTCAACCGCCCCGCGTGCCTCGCCACCAGCCGGTACACCTTATTCAAAAATCGCGCCGAGCCTTCAATCGCCTCTTCGCTCCACTCCAAATCCTTTTCCGGCGGCGCCGCGAACAACGTGTACATCCGCCCCGTATCCGCGCCGTATTTCTCCGCCATATCGATCGCGCCCACCACATTCCCGCGCGATTTCGACATCGCCACCCCGCCTTTCTGCACCATGCCCTGCGTAAACAGCCGCGCAATCGGCTCGTCGTGCTGCACCAATCCCAAATCGCGCATCACCTTGCAGAAAAATCGCGAATACAACAAATGCAGAATCGCGTGCGTGATCCCGCCCACATACTGATCGATCGGAAACCAGTATTCCGCCTTGGCCTTATCGAACAGCGCCTGGTCGTTGTGCGCGTCGGTATACCGGTAAAAATACCAGCTCGAATCGACGAACGTATCCATCGTGTCCGTCTCGCGCCGCGCCGGCCCGTCGCATTTCGGGCAGGTCGTATTCACGAACTCCGGCGAACTCGCCAGCGGCGATTCGCCTTCGCCGGTCAGCTTCACATTTTCCGGCAATTTCACCGGCAACTGATCGTCCGGCACCGCCACGATTCCATCCTTCTCGCAATACACAATCGGAATCGGCGTGCCCCAATACCGTTGCCGCGAAACTCCCCAATCCTTCAACCGGTACGTCGTCTCGCCCGCGCCAAATCCTTTCGCCGCCGCATCGGCCGTCATTTTCTCGATCGCCGCGTCCGACGTCAGCCCCGTGTACGGCCCGGAATCCACCAGCCGCCCGTGGGACGTAAACGCTTCGCTCATCCGATCGATCCGCAGCGGCGTCCCGCCGAGCGGCTGCACCACAATCTTCAGCGCCAGATGATATTTTTCGGCGAACTCATAATCCCGCTCGTCATGGGCCGGCACGCACATCAACGCGCCGGTCCCGTATTCCGCCAGCACGAAATTCGCCACCCAAATCGGAATCTGCGCGCCCGAATACGGATTCACCGCAAACCGCCCGGTGAAAAATCCCTCTTTCTCCGCCGTCGCAATATCCGCCGCGCGCATGCTCTTCTGCCGCAGCGCCTTCAACTGCGAACTCATCGCGTTCTGCCCCGGCACGCCTTCGAGCAATCGGTCCAGCATCGGATGCGCCGCGGAAATCGCAATCGCCGTCGCACCGTAAATCGTATCCACCCGCGTGGTGAAAACTTCCAGCGCCGTACCCTGCATCTGCGCCACCGCGAATTTCACCCGCGTCCCGCGCGACTTGCCGATCCAGTTTCGCTGCATCGACAGCACGCGTTCCGGCCAGCCGCCCTCCAGCTGCTTCATGTCGTCCAGCAACTGATCCGAATATTGCGTGATGCGGAAAAACCACTGCTCCAGCTCGCGGCTCTCCACCAGCGTGGTTTCATGCCGCCAGCAAAATCCGTCGATCACCTGCTCGTTAGCCAGCACCGTACAACATGCCGGGCACCAGTTCACTTTGCTTTTCTTGCGGAACGCCAGGCCCTTCTCGTACATCCGCAAAAACAGCCACTGGTTCCAGCGGTAATATNNAAAAACCACTGGTTCCAGCGGTAGTACTCGGGATCGCACGACGCGAGCTCGCGCGTCCAGTCGTAGCTCGTGCCGATGAGCCGAATCTGACGGCGCATGTTCTCGATGTTCTCGCGCGTCCAGGTCTCGGGGTCGATCCCGCGCTGGATCGCGGCGTTCTCCGCCGGCAGCCCGAACGCGTCCCAGCCCATCGGGTGCAGCACGTTGAATCCGCGCATGCGCTTGTAACGCGCCACCGCGTCGCCAATCGTGTAATTGCGCATGTGGCCCATGTGCAAAGTTCCGGAGGGGTACGGCAGCATTTCGAGGAAATAATATTTGGGGCGTGAGGCGTCGTTATCTACCGCGTTGAAGGCTCCCTGCTCTTCCCACACTTTCTGCCATTTCGCTTCAATCTGAGCCGGGTCGTAATTCGCTATGCGCTGGTCGGGATCGGCCAATTTTACTTTCCTCGCGATCGAACTTTCGGTTTGCTCTTCCTCTTCTTCTTCGACTTCGCGGCCGCTTTCTTGGCCGGCCGCGCCTTCTTGGTTTTTTTCGCAGCAGCCGCCGACCGCTTCGGCCGCGGCTTCATCCCATCGCCGTTGGCCACCACTTCGCGGCCCAACAATTTCCACAACGCCGCCACGTTGCGCTTGTCGTCGCCCGGCTTATCGATCGGCGTCTCCAGAATAAACGCGCGCCCCGCCAGCAAGCGGTGATTCAAAATCCGCCCAAACGCTTCCAGCCCGATTTTTCCCTGGCCAATATGTTCGTGCCGGTCCACCCGCGATCCATGATGCGTCTTCGAATCGTTCATGTGGATCACGTAAACTTTATCCAATCCCACCGTCCGGTCGAGCGCCTGCAGCGTCGCTTCCAACCCTTCCGTCGTGCGCAAATCCCAACCCGCCGCAAAGGTATGCGCCGTATCAATGCAAATTCCCAGCGGCAATCCCGGCGTCGCATCGATAATCGCGCGCAATTCTTCGAATCGCGACCCGATCGACGTTCCCTGTCCCGCCGTATTCTCCAGCAAAATTTTCATGTCGCCGAGTCGCAGCCCGCGCGCGGCCTGCTTCAACCCCTGCGAAATCGCCGCCACCGCCGCCTGCGGCGTGCTCTCGCGCCCGCTGCCCGGATGCGCCACCAGATAATCCGCGCCCAGCGCAATCGCCCGCACCAGTTCTTGGTGAAACGCCTGCACCGACCGCGTGCGCAGCACCGGATTCGGCGAAGCCAAATTAATCAAATAATTGTCGTGAATTACGAGAGGTCCCAGACCCAATTCTTTCCGCCGCGCACGAAAACGCGTCGCTTCCGTTTCCGCAATGCGCATCCCTCCGCGATCCCACATCCGCGGGCTGCATGAAAAAATCTGCAATGCGTTCGCGCCCAGTCCGTGCGCAATCTCCAGCGACCCCGAAATGTCCCCGGCTATGCTGGTATGGATTCCAATGCGGATGCTGCCGTCTTTCCAGGCTGGTATTTCGGGCGGTGGGGGTGCTTCCGGGCGATATTCGTCTGCGGCGTCAAAAGTAAAAGCAATTCGATCGGTTTGTTCTGCCATTCCCTCGAAGGTCCCGGAGCCTACCCTTCTTCACAGAAGGGCCGCTCATGCGGTTCGCGCACGGTATCTGAATCCCCAATTATACCGCCATGCCCGCACCGCCGCAAAAATATCTTTCCCACCCTCGCTGCCGGATTTTTCATGAGTCATGCGCGCGAATCGCCCTCCACCTCGGAACCGCCTCATAACCATTCGCCGTCCACTGGCCACTCGTCACCAGCAACAGCCACTGCCTTTATCCCCAACCGCCCCCGTGGCCGTGACCGTGGCCGTTGCTGATGCCGTTGCCCTTTACCCTCCAGAAGCCGATCCTCATCCTCATCGCGATCGCAAACGCGCCGCGCCCTTCCGCTTGCGCGCCCTTTGCGCAAGCCTTCCTAAACCGCACCACGACCCCTCCGCCTTCGCCCTTTTCGTCAGCCCCGCCACCGAACGACGCCGCCAGCTCACTTATCGCTAGCGCACGCTTCCCCGCCAAGGCAAAATCATCCCCTAACCGAATCTCATCAAACCGAGGTGACCCCATGCCGTCCTACTACCTGCTGAAAACCGAGTCTTCCGCCTATTCCTTCGCCGATCTCCAACGCGACAAACAAACCCGATGGGACGGCGTCACCAATCCCACCGCCGTGAAAAATCTCCGCGAAATGAAGCCCGGCGACAAACTGATCATCTACCACACCGGCGATGNNAAGCCAGCCGTCGAAATCAAAGCCGGAAAACCCATCGCCAAACCAATCACTCTCGCCGAAATCAAATCCCGCAAGCTTTTCGCCAGCTCGCCCCTCGTGCGCATCGGCCGCCTCTCCGTCGTCCCGCTCTCCGCCGAACAATAC
>PMHK01000209.1 GCA_003156635.1 Acidobacteriota bacterium
GCCGTATCCGCATCCGGAGCAGTTGGTGACGCTGCGTGAAAGCAAACCGAATTTCGCTACCGGGTCGATTTCCTATCCGAATTTTCTGGACTGGCAAAAAAACAATCGCACGTTTGAATCGATGGCGGTCCTGCGTCCCGGGCGGTCGGCGGCGCTGACCGGGCGCGGCGAAGCGGAACAGGTCAACCTCACTTTCGTCAGCGCCGGATTCTTCGAACAGCTGGGCGTGAATCCGGTGCTGGGCCGAACGTTTGAAGCAGACGAAGACCGGCGCGGCGGCGCGCCCGCGGTGCTGGTCACCGCCGGTTTTTGGAAACGCAAATTAGGCGCGACACCGGACGTGCTGGGGAAGAGCCTGATACTCGACGGCGTCGAGCACACGATCGTCGGCGTGGTTCCGGAAAATTTCGACTTGCTGGGCACGCTGCGCACGAACGAAATTTACGCGCCCATCGCGCAGTGGACCAATCCGTATCTGAGCGATCGCGGCGCGGGCCTGGGCGTAGGCGGAATCGGCCGATTGAAGGCGGGCGTCAGTATCGAGCAAGCCCGCGCGGATATGGAACGCGTGACGCGCGATCTGGCCCAAGCGTATCCGGACACGGACCAAGGAATTGGCGCTACGCTGATTCCCTTCCGCCAGCGGATGTTCGGATCCGTGCAGCCGGTTTTGGGCGTCCTGTTCGGCGCGGTGGGATTTGTGCTGTTGATCGCCTGCGNNACGAATCATTCGCCAGCTTTTGACCGAAAGCATTTTAATCGCGGCGATCGGCGGGGGGTTGGGCGTCGTGCTGGCCGCGCTGGGCACGCACGCTGCGTTGCGCTTGCTGCCGGTCACTTTGCCGCGAGCCTCCGAAGTCGGCGTCGATGGCCACGCGCTGATTTTCGCGGCCGCCATTTCCCTGCTGGCCGGAATTTGCTTTGGACTGGCGCCGGCGTTGCGCACCGCGCGCCACGACTTGCAGGAATTCGTGAAGGAAGGCGGACGCGGAAAAACCGGCGCGCGGCACGGCGCGCAGAGCGCGCTGGTGGCGGCGGAAATCGCGTTAACGCTGGTGCTGCTGGTGGGCGCGGGACTGATGCTGCGCACGCTCGGCGCGCTGTGGAATGTGAATCCGGGATTCGATGCCAGCAAGGTTCTGACGCTGGGTCTGTCCTTGCCGCCGGCGATGGCCCACGCCAAGCCCGACGCGATCCGCGCGCGATTTCGTGAAGTACAAACTGCATTTCAATCCGCGCCGGGTGTGGAAGCCGTTTCTATTACTTCCGGCGCGATTCCGCTGAGCGCCGATGACGAGTGGCTGTTCTGGATCGATGGCCAGCCGACACCGGCGACGCGGAACGAGATGAAGTGGGCGTTGAATTATGTGGTGGGCGCCGACTACGTGAAAGTGATGGGCATTCCGTTGCTGCGCGGGCGTTTTTTCAATTCGCTGGATGATGAGCGCGGCGCGCGAGTCGTGGTGATCGACGACGTGCTGGCCGGCAAATATTTTCCGGGAGAGGATCCGCTGGGTAAGCGGCTGCATCTCGCTGATTATCCTAATGGCACGGCGGAGATCGTCGGCGTGGTGGGGCATGTAAACCAGTGGGGCCTGGATAGCGATGGCCAGGAAGAACTGCGGGCGCAACTGTACGTGCCTTTCCCGCAGCTTTCCGACGAAACCATGGCTCAATCTTCCACCGGAGTGGGCGTGCTGGTGCGCACGGAAAATGCGGCGAGCGCGATGGAATCAATTCGCCGCGCCAACGGCCGGATGAGCAGCGAACAGGTGGTGTTTGACGCGCAGACCATGAACGAGATCATCGCCGACTCGCTGGCCGAGCGGCGGTTCACCATGATTTTGTTTGGAGTGTTTGCCGCGCTGGCGCTGCTGCTTTCGAGCCTGGGGATTTACGGCGTGGTTTCCTATCTCACCGCGCAGCGCACGCAGGAAATCGGAGTACGAGTGGCGCTGGGGGCGCAGCGCGCAGATGTGTTGCGCATGATTCTGGGCCAAGGAATAAAAATTACGGCGCTCGGTGTACTGATCGGATTGGTCGCCGCGTTTGGTTTGACTCGGCTGATGAGCAAGTTGCTTTTTGGCGTAAGCGCGAGCGATCCGGTGACGTTTATCGCGGTGGCTTTGCTGCTGGCGTTGGTGGCGCTGGCGGCGTGTTACTTTCCGGCGCGGCGGGCAGCGCGGCTCGATCCGATGGCGGCGCTGCGCTACGAGTAACAGCGCAGAAAATTATTGAAGGTCGGCGTCGATGGCGACCGCGATGCCGTCGCCGGCCCGCTGGACGTGCACCTGGTCGGGAAGAATAAAGGTAGGCTGGCCGTCGCGGATTACGACGAGTTCGACGTTGTTATCTTTAGGGCAGGCCGAGGTGGCGCCGCTGCCGGCGTCATCGAGTTGCACCGGATTCGACGCTTGCCGCGAGCAGGGCACGAGGTGCACGTGGCCGGAAACTTTAGCGAGCGTGACGCAATTGATTTGCAGCGGCGCGGATTTCGCAGCGCAGGACGCCAGCAGCAGCGAGACGCACAGAACTATTCCCGGATGATTTTTGAGGGCCCTCAGAGTTATTCGAAGCAGGTCGTCCTCAACCACTGATCGAGAATTCGGCAAGCGTGTTGCTCTCCCTGGATACCCTGCTGCTTCTACCTGCCTGCCGCGCGGGCGGCCGCGACGTTGGCCCGAGCCATCACTGTGCTGGTGTGCAGGTCCATGACAAAGACCTCATTCAAAGTGCGGCCGGCGATTTCCTGCAGTTTGCTATTGGCATTCTGCAAGCCCACCACGGCGGTCAACCACAACGATCCACCGTCGGGATTTTTCTCGAACAGGTCGTAACTATTTTCGTCAAAACGAAACGGATACTGCGTGCCGTCGGAGCCGGACATAAACGCCTCCTTCGATCACAGATAACACTTCTGACAGAAAGTAATCAAGCGCGGCCCCGGCGTCAAGAGAAAGATGCGGAAGTTGGGGGCGGGGGGGTGGAGGGCGTTCGTCTGGCGAGCGAAAATCGTATGACGCTTACGTCAACCAGGAATGAAAAGCTGGGTTCGACGTCAGGGACGGCGAAGCATTTACAACTAAACCCGCACCCTTTGCTGAGAAGCAAAACGCAAACAGGGCGGCACCCGGAAAGACTTTCGCCCGGGTGCCGCGCCACTTTCGCGAGTTCCCTGCTTTTTTATTGCGCGGGTTTTTCCGCCGGCTTTTTGTGCTCGGCGGCGGGAGCGGCGGCGCGCTTCCAGAACGTCGGGTCGGCGGCCATCATTTCCGCGCTGACATAGCTGATGCGCGGATTGATGACGAAGAGATTGCTTTCGTGTGATTCCATGGCCGAGGCGGAAAGTTCGTCGAGCTTCTTCATGCCGTCTTCGCCCATGGCGGCGGCGAACTTCGGGTCGGAAGCAAAACTTTGATCGATCTGCGCCGCCGATTTCAGCGGACGCATCACGACCGCCACAAATGGGCCGCCATAGACCCGGTCGTACATCGCCCAGTGATCGTCCGGATTCGCTTTGGCCAGCGCGGGTATCACCAATTTTACGGCGGCGTCCCAATCGGCTTCGTGGCCGGGCTTGATGCCGAAGACTTCGATTTCGAAATAGCGCGCACCCGCTAGCCCGTCCGCTGCGGCGTTGCTCTGAGCTGAATTCAGGACGTAGGTGGAAGTTTCATAGCTCTGCAGCAGGTCGCCGTCGGCTTGGCCGGCGCGATCCAGGGCATCGGAAAGTGTGGCGTTGGCCTGTTCTGCGCGCTGAATCTTTTCCCACTCCGCGAAATTATCGTAGCCGCTAAGGAAGAGCGTGCGGCTGGGGCCAGTGAGTGAATCGAGCGCGATGTAATGGTCGGTGGCCTTGGCGGCGGTCATGGCGCGGACAAAAGCGCTTTCGGTGCGTTCGTGTGCGGCGCCGCCCTTGCCGGGCTTCACTACTTCGCGGACGACGTTGAGGACTTTGGGCGGAGCTGATTCCATGGATTTGTCCTGAGCTGAAAGAACGCTGGCGGTGCCCAGACAGAGAGTTAAGGCGAGCAAAACTCCGTAGGATTTTTTCACGGTCATAATCATGGTTGCCGACCTCTGCGGCAGAGTGGGTTGGGCGCTGGTTAAATTGAAATTGTGAACGGCCGGGAAAGCTTCGACGGCATCCGAGCGTGCGATGCGGGTCGGGTTGTGGCGGACAGTAACGGAGTGACCGAACGAAGTCAAGTTGCTGCGGGAATTTCGGCGAGGGTTTTGTAGACCTTCAGTCCCAGGGATTGGCCGACGCGGACCATTTCGTCGGCGCCGGCAGAGGGGCCGCCGACGCGGAGGACGGCGTCGCATTTTTCGAGCAGGCGGACGGCGATGGGATGGAAGATTTCGTTGAAGGCGTCGTCGCCGATTTTTTTGGAGCCGGCCAGCGCGACCAGGGGTAGCGCGAACCATTCGCCGAGCAGCGGAATGTGTCCGGCGCGGAAGATGGGCAGCGCGTAGGATTCCATTTCGTGGATGTTTTTTTGGATTAGCGCGGGGTCGTCATTGGTGCCGGAACGATACGGGCCTGCGATCAGGATCATCATGTCGGGCAACATCGTGCCATAGATTTGGGCGTGAGGACGAGCAGCAAAAATCGCAACGGACGACCAGTTTCACGGTGCGGTTGAAGTCGAAAAGAGATCCCTCGTCGGGGCAACGGCGACCCTCTGTCGGGATGACAACGTAAACTGAAGCAACGTCCAAACCAAGATCGCGACTGCTCGGCCACGTCGCGTCCGGCATGAATGAACCCGAGAGCGGTTCAAAAAACCCAAGTTCTAGTAAGGATAGGCCCCACTTCTCTTGTGACATCTGGAGTTCCGCTTCGCGTAGAAATCCACATACGAGAGTTTCTGGGCGTCCCTAGGGTAAACACCCTGTGGGCAGGAGATTCGCGTGGGATTACTCTCACCAGCTCGGAGTTGGAAACTGTAACCGTTTTTTATCGAGATTTTGTGGTGCGGTTGTTGGTGGCGGTTCTTAATACCATTCATTTGACGGAGGCCCCATGGGAAGCACTCTTTTTTCGGCGGCATATGCGGCGCAGGCGGCGGAAGTGAACCGGGAGTTGCTGGAGAACTGGCTGAAGGCCGGCGTATTCGAGACCGAACATTTCGCGGAGAACTCCAAGACGCGGGAGAAGACGTTTTATTTTGCGCAGACCGACGTGAACCGGCTGGCGGAATTTGCGGCGAAGGAGGCCCGGAAGAGCCGGATGACCAACGAGTTGAGGAGAGCGAGCTAGGTTAGCGAGGTGCGACATGGACCTGGAAGCGGAAGGCGAAGTGGCCAGAAAGATCGTGATCAATGACGGCGACGTGGCGAAATTTTCGGATGGCACGTTTGTGAACCGGGCGTTTTTGTTCCGGCACCCGGTGTTTGGCGGGATCGTGACCCAGAGCCTGGGGATTCCGTCGACCGAAGCGTTTAAGTGGGCGTTCAAGTACGGGTTCACGGATCAGGAAGTGCGGCAGCGCCTGCGCCATTCCGACGCGGTGGGATTCGACGCTGAGGTACACTAAGCGTCGAGCGCGAACGTGAGCCCCCAAAAAGAAAGCAAGATCCCCGCCGAAAAGCTCGCCTTGTACGAAAAGCTAGTCGCGGCGCACCCCGGCGTGGAACGCAAGGGCGACGTGCATCCCTACACGTCGGTAAACGGGCATATGTTTTCCTATCTGGATCAGACCGGGACCATGGGCTTGCGGCTGCCAGATGAAGAGATCGAAGAGTTTCTAAAGAAATATAAAACGAGATTGTTCGAGTCGTACGGCGTGGTGAAGAAGGATTACGTCACGGTGCCAGACAGCCTGCTGCAAGACACGAAAACGCTGTCGCGATATTTTCGGATGAGCTACGAATCGACCAAGAGCCTGAAACCCAAGCCCACCACCAAGTAGAAACCCTGAAATTTGAACTGCTGGCGAATTGACGTTCATCGGCCGGACTACCCACAACGAATTGTGGCTCGGTGCCGTTGAATACGTCGTGCGCATTGTCGGCGCCGTCGGTCCAGATCAATGGGGCTACGGCGGTGCCTTTCACCTTGACGGTTGGAACGACGATGAAATCGCGCCTAGTTCCCTTCTCGCCGGTGGGCGGCGGGCCCACGGGAGGCGCGAAGTATCTGGTTTCGGTCGGCGCGTTTGGATTCGGATTAACGTTGCTGCTGATTTCGCAGCGTTGGAACGGATGGCGATTGGCGCCGCGAGTGGCGTTAGGATTTGGAATGGCGCTGCTGGGAATTTCGGTGGTCAGCTGCGGCGGGTCGGGTGGCTCCGGAGGCGGCGGCTCCCCGGGAACGGCGCCGGGCACCTACACGGTGACGGTCACCGCCAGCGCGCAGGGTGCGAGCCAGACGCAGACTCCAACGGTGGTGGTCACTCCGTAAAAGTTGCACGAATTCGAGTGGAGCGCTTGTTCCAGGAATGTTCGGCGCCGAACCGCCCGCATTACTTCTAGTATTTTTCCATTATTGCCGGGCTGGGATGTTTCCTCCTACAGTTCGCTGCGGCTGTGTCCGGCTCGGCTGATCGCGCTGGTTGCGTCAAATCTTTGCGGAGGTGCGTCGCGTGGCTCACATCAAATTGCAGGAAGGGGTTCCGGGGATCATGGGGCCGATGTTGTTCAGTCCGGCGACGGCGAATCCGCTGAACGAGCTGGCGGAAATCTTGCTGCGCGGGGCGAACACGCTGACGCCCGCCGAGCGCGAAATGATCGCGACCTACGTTTCGGCGCAGAACGATTGCTACTTCTGCCAGACGGTGCACGGGGCGGTGGCCGCGCATCACCTGGGCGGAAACGAAAAGCTGATCGAGGATTTGAAGCGGGATTTCGCAACCGCGGCGGTGTCCGACAAAATGAAAGCGCTGCTGGCGATCGCCGGCCAGGTGCAGAAAGGCGGCAAGCAGGTGACGGCCGACGATGTCGACCGCGCACGCGCACAAGGCGCGACCGACCAGGAAATTCACGACACCGTGCTGATTGCCGCGGCTTTTTGCATGTACAACCGCTACGTGGACGGGCTGGCCACCTGGGCGCCCAAGGAACCGAAAGTGTATCGCGCAACTGGGAAGCGCCTGGCTGAACAGGGTTACGTCATGTCCCTGGAGAATGTCGCGGCCGGCGCGGGCGGGTAATTTTCTTTTTTTCGTTTCGTTGCGCTGGAATCGATCCGCGCTCGAATTGTTCCCTCTTATTGTTTGCAGCTGAGGCGGTCCATGGTGGACCAGTCCGCCTGGGGCTTGCGGGTATCGTAGGAAATTATAAATTCCTTGGCGGATTTGCGTTCGAGGACGAAGCGCTGGTTGATTTGGGTTTCGGCGCCGGAGGCGGCGGGGAGCATGTCGCCGGCCCAGGTCAGCGTGTCGGCGTCCCAGCCTTTGGATTCGAAGAGGCGCGCGCCGCCGAAATTATCATAGATGAAATTGGAGAAGTGCTTCGCGGTTTTGTTGTAACCCCAGAATTCCACGGCCTGAAAACGGTTGGGCGCTTTGTCATCCCAGCGAAATATGAGCCAGGAACCATCGAGGTCGGGCGCGATGCTGATGTGCGCCTGGATCGGTTTTTTCGAAGCGACGAATTCCCCGTCGCAATCCCATTGGCCCACGAAGAATGCCAGAGGCTGCAGTTCGGGTTTCAGTTCCGGCGCCGGAGCCGACGACGAGCCGGTGGCCGGTTGCGGCGGCGTTTGCGCGTGAATTTGTGGGGCAGCGAAAAGCGCGGCGCTGAGTAAGGCCATTACGATTGCGGATTTTCTGCGCATCAGGTTGCTACCTCCCCAAAAACAAGATGGCCGCACGCGACCAGGCCGCCGCGTTCGAGGGCGCGGCGCGAGCCTTCGGCGGTGGTGTCGCAGCGGGCGGCGGGAATTTTACCTTCGTTGCGCGCCACGCAGGAAATTTCCTGCACAATGTAGCCGCCATAGCCGCGACGGCGCGCGGTGTCGGCGACGGCCATGAAAATATCGGCGTAGGGCGGATTGTAATGGCTCAGGTAGCCGGCGGTGGCGACGATTTCGCCGTTTATCTGCAGCACCCAGTTGGTCAGGACTTCCTGGACCTTGGAAAACTGTTCGGCTTCCGCTTCGGTAATGTGGCGGAAGACCGAACCTTCCGGCGCGGGAATCTGCGGCAAGTGCGGCTGCGCGGGCGCGCGGCGCGCGGATTCGGCCCACGCCGCGACGGTCGCGGCATGGGCCGAATTGTCGGTGAACAAAACTTTTTCGGCGGCGATATTTTTGGTGGTGTCGAAGAGCATGCGGGTCATGAAGGGAATGTTGGTCTGGGCGCGAACGTGCGTGGCCCGAGTGACGGCCAGCAGGCGGCGAAACATTTCGAGCGCATCGATGCGCGCTTCGGGGACGACGTAAAATTCAATGACCTGGCGCGGATAGTAGCGATTGGCCAGGGCGCCGTAGCCTACGGCGCGATCGTCGATGGAGACGGCGTAGGCGTCGGCGTGGCCGCGAGGTAGAAACGAATCGTAAATGATCTGGCAGCCTGCTTCGGCGCGATAGGCTTCGCGCATCGCGGAGATTTCCTCGGCCGGCACGCGACGCGCTTCGATTTTCATGGGGAGACTTTACCGCAGTTGGCGCGTGTGCCCAACTGCGGAGGGATGGTACGAGGATTTTAGATCGTGGTTCGGTGGGATCTAAACCGGCACCCTTCTGGGAAGCGAAGAGTGCGGCACCCGGAAAGGCAACGGCCAAAGCAAAAACAAATGCAAAGACCAAAGCCCCACTCTTCGCAAAAGCGCGAACGATGGGCCACCCGGAAGAGTAAAGGCAACGGCCAAGACTCGGAAAGTCAACGGCAAGGGCAAAGGCTGCCGGGCTTCGCCCGCCGCTACAGGTGGTGTTTTTTCAATTCGCGCGAGATGATACGTTGCGGCGCTTTCCAGGCGGGGCGATAGTGTGCTGCAGCTGTTGGGGGAGTTATGAATTTGAGACGCACGTTGGTAAATGTGTCGCTGATTTTTGGGATGCTGTTGACCGCGCGCCCTTCCGTGGCCGCGGCTCCGCCTGCGGGCGGGACGCGGAACGTGTCGGTGATCGATCCGATCTTCAACATGCGGGCGTATTCGTACACCATTCCGGACAATTGGATTTTTGACGGCGTGGCGGTGCAGGGTTCGAGCTGCGCCGGCGGCGTGGTTCCGGTGTTTCGGGCGATCAGTCCGGACGGACTGGTCGGCGTCAAGGCGCTGCCGCACCTCGACTGGGCCTGGTCGGATAATCCGACCATGGCCGCGCACGATGATGCCGCGGATTGCCTGCCCTACAAGAAAACGATGACCGCGGTGGAATTTTTGCAATACATGTACGGCATCCTGCATGTGCAATTCGTCCGGTTGGAGCCGGTGCCGTGGCTGGCACAGCGCCAGCGCGAGACGGCGGCGCAGAACACGCCGAATTCGCAATCGACCATCGACATCGCCATCGCCACCGTGCATTACAAAATCAACAAGATCACCATCGAGGAGCAGATTCAGGTCAACGTGGGTTGCCACAGCAATCTGCTGATGGGCACCGCGACGCACCAGAATTCCTGCAAAGCGGGAGTGATCCGCGAATGGGCGCCGGAAGGAAAGTTCGCGGCCAACTCGGACACGTTCAAAGCCATCCTGCATTCGTTCAGCATCGATCAGGAATGGCAGGCGCGATTCACCGCCATGATGGTGCAGCAAGTGAAGGACCGCGCGGCGAGGGGCCGGGCGTTTCTGGACGCGCGCGAAGCGGCGCAGAACCGGCAGATGCAGGCGCAGTACAACGCGTTCAACCAATCGCAGCAGATGCGCCAGCAGCAGCATGACGATTTCATGGCGGTGATGCAGCGCGGCACGGATATGTCGATGCAACGGACCCAGGACGCGATGAACGCGCGCGGCCGGGCGGCGGACGACTGGTGCGATTATTCTTTGGATCAGCAGAAGCGCCTCGACCCGAATACCGGGCTGATCACCAAAGATTCCAGCGCGTACAACTACACCTGGGTGAATGAGCAGGGCGACCGGGTGCAGACGAATAATATCAACGCGAATCCGAATGGAAATGGGAGCGGCAACTGGACGCTGCAGGAGAATGTCCGCTGAACGGCAATAAGCGCTGCAAATATAAATGACTGGGCCCGCAGTTTCGACCATCACGATTCAAAACAACCGTTTGGCGATTCTTGGTTTGTACGCGTTCGCGGTCATCAGCGTGTTTTTGTCGGGCTGCATGGCGCTGCTGACGATTTACGAGGCGTTTATGCAGCACGGTCACGCATTTATGCGCTGGCTGGGCGCGGTACAGTGGGCCGGCGGGGCTTTTTGTCTTTTGTACCTGGGCTGGGCCGTGTGGGGACGGGCTGGTCTGGCGGAATTTGCGAGGGCGCAACTGGACGAGGCTGGATTGCATTTGCGATTGGGCACGCGGAAAAAGCCGAAGGAGTCGTTTTTTGCATGGGGGCAGATTGGGGCAATCTATAAGCAACTGGCGGGCGGCAATTGGGTGATTACGGTGAGCGGGAAGGGCGAGGATTACGCGTGGTATACGCCTTACGATGTTTTTAGATACATGAAATTGGCGAATTTGATTGCGGCGCGGTCGGGCGTGGGGATTACGGTGTTGCCGCCGTATAAGGCGCCGGCGTAGGACGAAAGCCGCGGGCTACTTCTCGAATTCGACGCGGTTGCGGCCTTGGCGTTTGGCTTCGAAGAGGGCGGCGTCGGCGCGACGGACCAGGGCGTCGAAATTCTGGGTGTCTTCTTTGCGAAATTGGGTCACGCCGAAGCTGGCGGTGACGCTGACGTGTTGGCCTTGAAATTCGAACCAGGTTTCGGAGAATTGCAGGCGCAGGCGTTCGATGACGCGGCGGGCGTCTTCGAAGGTGTTGTGGGTGAGGACGAAGAGAAATTCCTCGCCGCCGATGCGGGCGCAAATATCACTGCGCCGCGAACTTTGTTTCAGCAGTTCGGCAAATTGCTTCAGTACCGTGTCGCCGGCGTGGTGGCCGAAGCGATCGTTCACACTTTTGAAATTGTCGAGGTCGGCGTAGACTACCCAAAACGAAAAATGGTGGCGGGCGGCGGCGCTCAATTGATGGCCGGCCCATTCTTCCACCGCGCGGCGATTGGGCAGCCCGGTGAGCGAATCGGTCAGCGCTAATTCTTCGAGCAGGCGATTCTTGTCGGCCAATTCCTGGTGCAGTTGCGCGATGCGCGAGCCGACGCCGAGGCGCGCCAGCAGTTCCTCGCCATCGAAGGGCTTGGTGATGTAATCGTCGGCGCCACAGGCCAGGCCCTCGACGCGCAGCTCGGAGGTCTGATTGGCGGTGACGATGACGATGTAGGTGTACGCGCTTTTCTTGATGCGGCGGATGTGCCGGCAAATTTCGCCGCCGGTGGTATCCGGCATGGCCCAATCGAGAATTACGATGTGGGGATCGTGCCGCTCGAATAGCTCAAGCGTCTCGCGGCCGTTGCTCGCGAAGACGAGGTTATAGTTTTTACCCGAGAGCGAGTGTTCGACATGCTTGCGAAAAACGCTCGAATCATCCGCGACCAGGACGGTCAGCGCCACTTCCCCAAGATTCATTCTTTCCAGTGTAAGGGCGCGAGCGCAGTCGCTTGGCTGCGGTTTTTACGGAGTTTGCTTAAACCAATACGGTAGCGGCCCGGCGCTAGGCGGGAGTTTTGGTTTTGGCCGCGGTTTGCGCGGGTTTTTGGCTGGATTTGGTCGCGGCTTGGGCGGCTTCTTTCGCGGCTTTGGCTTCGGCTGCTGCGGCGGCTTCGGGCGTTTCCAGGCTGTTGGGGTCGTAGTGGCTGCCCCACAATTCGGGAGAGGCGGCGGTGAATTCGACGCCGAGTTTGTGCAGGCCGTTGGGCGCCACGTCGCCGGACCAGACCACGCTACCGCGGACCACGACGCCATTTTCGGCATGGCGGAATTTCAGCTCGCTGCCCTGCGGCCATTTGACGGAGCAGAGGATCAGCGCACCGTTTAGATTTATGACGGCCGTGGTCGCGGGAATCACCTCGCCGTTGGCGAGGATCTCCAGCGGAAGAGTGGCGAGGACCCGTCGGCTGCGTCGCTGTTCGTGCATGAAAATCCTTACGTACTACCAGAACCATTTTACCGAGTGCCGAGATGATGCCGCGAAAGTTGTGTGCGGGGAGTTTCGTAATGGCCACGGGCCGGGCGTTTTCGCTCTGTGTTTGCCGGGCTAGCGACAGCACGACCCGACGCCGTCATCCTGAGGAGCGCAGCGACGAAGGATCTCAACCGTGCTGCCGCGCCTGAACCGCTACGACGTAGACGCGACGCAATCGAAGGCCCGGGAAGTTGCGTATGGGTTGAGATCCTTCGCTGCGCTNNAGCATGACGGCGCGGTTTATTTCTTGGCCACCCGTCACGCGACGGCAGGTTGGCATCGAAACATCGCGGGGCGTCGTGAGAGAATTCTATGGTGACTTCCGCTTCGACTTTGCCGGCCGATTCCCTGCCTGACGGCGCCGCGCCGCAATCTGAATTTTCCAGCACGCTGCGGATCATCGCTACGGCGATTCTGAGTTTTGCGTGCTACATCACGATTGGGATGCAGTTGGCGGTGGTGCCGAGCTTCGTGCATCTCACTTTGCACTTCAGCGCGGTGATCGCGGGCCTCGCGGTGAGCGTGCAATATGTGGCGACGCTCGCGAGCCGGCCGTTTGCCGGGCATACGAGCGACACCAAGGGCGCGAAACGGGCTACGGCTTCGGGCCTGTGTTCGATCATCGCGAGTGGCGCGCTGTTCACTATCGCCGCTTTTCTGCGGCACGACGCGCTGGCCAGTTTGCTGGCGCTGTGCCTGAGCCGGCTGGTGCTGGGGTTCGGCGAAAGCTGGGTCGCGACCGGCGGGGCGTTGTGGGGCATCGCGCGCATGGGCGAGAGCCAGCAGGCGAAAGTGATTTCGTGGAATGGCGTAGGTTCGTACGGCGGCATGGCGCTGGGCGCGCCGGTGGGCGTGCTGCTGGAAAATCATTACGGCCTGGGTACGGTAGGCATGGTCAGCATCGCGATCAGCGCCGCGGCCGCGGTGTGGGCCGCAACGATTCCGCGCGTGGCGACATATCGCAAGCCGCCGCTGGCGTTCGCCAAAGTTTTGAAAAAAGTCACCGGCGAAGGAATTGGGCTGGGCCTGGGAGGAATTGGGTTCGGAACGATCGCGGCGTTCATTACTTTGTTTTACGCCAGCCGCAACTGGCCGGAAGCGAGTTTATCGCTGACGCTCTTCGGCGCGGCATTTGTCGTGGCGCGTTTGGGATTCGCCTGGACCGTCACCAAATGGGGTGGGTATCCGGTGGCGATGGTTTCGCTGGCGGTGGAATGCGCGGGGCTGCTGGTGCTGTGGCTGGCACCCGCGCCGCTGGCCGCGCGAATCGGCGCGACCATCGCCGGTTTCGGATTTTCGCTGGTCTTTCCGGCGCTGGGCGTCGAGGCGGTCCGAAAAGTTCCGGTGGAAAGCCGCGGGTCGGCGCTGGCGATTTACACGGCGTTCATCGATTTATCCATGGGCGTCGCCGGGCCCCTGGCCGGAGCGATCGTCAGCGCGGCGGGCTACCCGCCGATTTTCCTATTTGCCGCAGCGGCCGCAGTGCTGGGCATTGCGCTGCTGCTGAAGATCCGGCAACCCTCCGCAACGCTGCAGACCTCCGCCTAAAACGAATTCCTCCACTCATCCTTTCGCAGCCGGATTACTTCTTGGAAAACATTTACGACGTGTCTAGTATTACCCATCCTTAAACCGGTGGTACTGGACTTGCAATGAGACTCAGCGAGCTTTAGGTTCCGCTGAGTGTAAGCCGCAGCAAAGCTGGGAGCAGACGAGCTAACTCGCGGCAGAACATTCTGATACGAACTTGGGGGGTGTCGAATGGTTTCGAATCCAATGGTGAAACGCTTTCGGTTTATCCAATTTGTCATATTACTGGCGTCCATAATTTTGGTGACCAGTCCCCTGCTGGCGCAAAGCACAACCGCGACCGGCAGCGTTCAGGGGACGCTCGCGGATTCGACCGGGGCGGTGGTGGCCAACGCGACAATCACCATCATCAATAAAGGGACTGGCGAATCGTTCGGAGTGCAAACCTCGTCCGCCGGTACCTACAATTCCGGCGCGCTGGTTCCGGGGGAGTACACGGTGCGCGCCGAAGTGAAAGGATTCAAGACGGTCGAGGCCGGCGTGGTGGTGCGGGTCGGCGTGGTGTCTGGCGTGAATTTGAATCTCGAAATTGGCGCGTCAAACACCGTGGTGGAAGTGGCGGAGCAGGCGGTCACGGTCAATACCGAACAGCCCAGCGTGCAGGGCGTCTTGACCAGGGATCAGATCGAAAATTTGCCGGTGAACGGGCGGAACTTTCTAGACCTAGCGCAGCTCGAACCGGGCGTGCAAATTCAGGATGGAGCGGATTTCGATCCCACCAAGGTAGGATTCTCCTCAATTTCGGTGGGCGGGCGTTTCGGGCGCACCGCGCGCATTGAAGTGGACGGCGTGGACGTCAGCGACGAAACCGTGGGCACCACCACTGAAAATATTCCGGCCAGCGCGATCGACGAATTTCAGATCAGCCAGTCGACGCTGGACCTTTCGAACGAATTGACTTCGTCCGGGGCGGTGAACGTAACCACCCGCTCGGGATCCAATAGTTTCCACGGGGAAGGATTCGGATTGTTCCGGGACAGCGTGTTTGGCGCGGCTTTGCCCGGGCCGGTCGGCATCCCCTCGCCCTACGAACGAAATCAGGATGGAGGAAATTTCGGCGGGCCGATTCTGAAAGACAAAGTTTTCTTCTTTCTGGATGCGGAACACACCAATCAGAACCTGGCGGCGCCGGTGGTGCCGGCCTCCCCATTCGACCCCTACGCCGGCACCTTCAACAGCCCGTTCCGCGAGACGGACTACGTAGCCCGGGTGGATTTCAACCTGTTCAAGAACGTGCGCATGTTTTACCGCTACAGTTATTTTGACAGTGAAGCGGTGGCCACCGGCGGAGCCGTGGGTTTTTCGCCCTTTGAAGACAAGAACTACACGCGGACGCACGTGCTGGGCGCGGACTTCTCCACCAAGAACGGCTTCACCCACAGCTTCCGTTTCGAATATTTGAAATTCATCAACAACCTGGGCGATGCAACGGCGGGCACCAACCTGCCATTCGCCAACCTGGGCGTGACCCTCAATTTCTTCATTCAGAGTCTTTTCACCGGCCCCAATTTCTTGGCGCCGCAGCAAACCTACCAGACCGACCGGCAGATCAAATATGACGGCAGCAAACTGCTGGGCTCGCATATTCTGCGCTACGGCGTCAGCTTTAACCGGCTGCGGGGCGGCGGCTTCGCGGCGTTCAGCGCACTTGCGCCTAACGTGCTGCCAAACGGAAACGATTCGGAAGTGACTGCGGCAGCTACCGGACCCTTCACCTGCCCCAACGGAATCACCGGCAGCGCCTGCCCGCTGAATTATCCGGTAGATAACGTGACCTTCGGAAACGGCCTGGGCTGCGGCTCGGAAATTCCGGCATTCGGCCGTTCGTGCGGCGGCACTCCGCCGGACAACCGGCTGGGCCTGTATGTTGGCGACAGCTGGAAGGTGAAACCGAATTTGAACGTAACCGTGGGAGTTCGCTATTCGCGCGACACCGGCCGGACCGACAGCGATCTGCCGGCCATTCCTATCCTGGACACTTTGGCCCCGGGACTGGGCGACCGGGTGCGGCAACCCAACATGAATTTCGGACCGCAACTGGGTATCGCCTGGGATCCCTGGAAGAATTCCAAGACCGTAATTCGCGCCGGCATTGGCGTCTTCTACGAAAATGCGATCTGGAACAATGCCGAGTTTGACCGCCCCGAACGCCTGGCGACCGGCGCTTTCCTGGCGAACCCCACGCCGTGCACCTCCGGCCAGGGCGGAGGCGTGCCCTTTGCCAATAATCCGAGTGTGCCGCAGTTCCTCGGCGGCGGTCCGGGGCCCGCGAGCATTATTTGCGGCAGCTCACCACAGGCGAATGGCACGCAGGCCTTGATCGGTACCACCCTGGGCCCCGAAGCGGGCACCTGCAACGCGATGACCACCACCGCGTGCATTGCGGCGTTTCAGACTTCCTATCAACAGGCGGCTGCGGCGGTGGGCTCCAGCGCTCCCAATCCTTCGTACCTGCCCAATCTGATTTCGAGCGGCTCCGCGATTCCGCTGGGGGCGCTGGCGCCAAATTATCGAACGCCCTATTCGGTGCAGATGAATATCGGGTTTCAGCGCGAGCTGCTGCCAGGGATGGTGCTGAGCGTCGATTATCTGCGTAACGTGAACTTGCACTACCTGATCGGTGTGGATGCCAACCACAGCGGCGACGCCAGGCCGCAGTTCTTCAACCTGGCGGCTGCGCAGACCGCAATCGCATCCACGCTGTCGCAATGCGGCGTGGGCACAATCAACCAAGCCATCGCGGCCTGCCCCGGTTTGCACCCGACCGGCGGCGGAGCTTCCATCGGCGACTTTGCCGGAAATGGCCTCGATTCGGCGGCGGACCTGGGCGTAGGCAGTTGCTCCGTCGCTCTGGGCTTCAATTGCGCCTTCCAGGGCGTGAATCCGAATTTTGGTCCGGCCATCTTCCTCTATCCGATTGGCCGTTCGGTGTACAACGGCCTGGACTTCAAGCTGGTGGACAACGTGAAGAACCCGGTGCGGGGCGTGAAGTATCTGAACTTCCAGTTCGCCTACGCGCTCTCACGCTTCACCAATTGCGGCGCGGCGCTCAGCACCTCGGTGGGCACTTCGCCGGCCGCCGCCGACCAGGACTTCGTCAATCCCACGATCGACAACAACAAGCCCTGCGGCTTCAGTGGGCCTTCCTCGCTGGATCGCACGCACCAGTTTTCGTTTGGCGGCTATGCGGACTTGCCGTTACATCTCCGGCTCGGAACGATTTTCCATTTCGATAGCCCGCTGGCGGCAGGCCTGGCTGTACCGGTCGTCGGCGCCGGCGGCGAAATTTTCGCCACCGACTTTACCGGTGACGGAACGGTGGGCGATCCGGTCCCCGGAACCAAGCAGGGCGCGTTCATGCGCAGCGTATCGGTGGGTGGTTTGACCAACCTGATCAACAACTACAACAACACGGTAGCAAATAATCCCACGCCGGCGGGACAGGAGCTGATCGCCAACAATCTGTTTACGCTGTCGCAGTTGCAGGCGCTGGGCGCGGTGGCGCCGTCGCTTTCGTTGCCGCCTGCGGGTGAAGTGGGCCTCACCTGGTTGAAGACTTTCGATATGAGCCTGACCTGGGTGGGCAGCGTGAACGTGAAGGAACACGTAATCTCAATCGAACCCAGCGCGAGCCTCTTCAACCTGTTCAATTTTGCCAACTTCAATATTCCGGGCAGCGTCTTGAGCGGAATTTTGAGCGGGACGCCGGGCGCGGTGAATGGCACCACCTACGCGAATACCAGCTCGGTGCGCATCGGAGTCGGCACCGGCGTCTTTTCGCTGGGCGCGCCGCGCACCGTGGAGTTTGGATTGAAGCTGACGTTCTAGGGCGCATCCGCCCCAGAGCAGTTCGTGCGTTGAGGATGCCAGGCGGCCCCGCCGGGTATCTTCAACGCACGCGCTCCCCCCTCGGCGTCAATTCCTGGGCTGGCCCCTAAAAGTTCTCGGTCATCTCGTCGAAGATCGGGCGCGAATCGCTCGCGACTTTCGTTCGGACGCCTGCTATCCGGTTGGTATAGCCGCGCAACAGCCTCGTCATCTTATGTTCGCCCGGGGTTCTTCCTGCATTAATATGAGCGAGGCAGTGTGCCGATACGATTTGTGGGGGCTGCGGCGGCACCCGAACTGCGTATCCGCGCGTGTGACTGGAGTAACGATGGACACTGAAGAGCGCTCCAAGCTGAGCACCAACCAGAAAGCGCTGAAGATCAATCTGGATCAAATGTTCTACGGCACGTTCGCGGAAATCGGCGCGGGCCAGGAAGTGGCGCGCTGGTTTTTCAAAGTAGGCGCGGCGGCCGGAACCATCGCGAAATCGATTTCGGCGTACGACATGGCGGTGAGCGACGCGATTTACGGGCACAGCAAACGCTACGTCTCGCGCGAGCGGTTGCAGGGCATGCTAGACCACGAGCATGCGCTAAACCTGGAGCGGTTGCAATCGACCCGGCGCGACAGCACGGCTTTTTTCGCTTTCGCCAATACCGTGGCGGCGCGGAATTATCAGGGGACCAATGAGTGTCATGGTTGGATGGGCGTGAAATACCAGGCGCATCCGCGCGACGACAACAGCCAAATCATATTGCACGTGCGCATGCTGGACCCCGAAAACGATTTGCAGGCCGACACGCTGGGAATTGTCGGCGTGAATTTGCTGTACGGCGCGTTTTTTCTGCATCACAAGCCGGAAGAGCTGCTGGAATCGCTGCTGGATAATCTGTCGACTAAGCGCATCGAGATCGACATGATCGAATTTTCCGGAATCGAATATCGCTACGTCGATAACCGGGTGATGAGTTTGAAGCTGGTGCAGCTCGGATTGAGCGGCGCGGCGATGTTCGGACCTTCGGGCGAAGTTTTGCAGCCCTCGGAAGTTTTGCGCAAGCGGCCGATTTTGGTGGAGCGCGGAAGTTTTCGTCCCGTGACCAAGGTCAACATCGACATGATCAACTGCGCCAAGGAGCGTTTCGGCGCGGAGCCCGAAGTGGAATCCGGGCAAGTCGTGGAATTGATGGAAATCACCATGAAGAACCTGCTGGCCACCGGGAAAATCGACCTGACCGATTTTCTGGCGCGCGCGGATCTGCTGGCTGCCGTGGGAAAAATCGTGCTGATTTCCGATTTCTTCGAATATTACCGGCTGGCAGCGTATCTGGCGCGGTATACCCATGCGCCGATTGCGCTGACGATGGGCGCGTCCAGCGTCGAAGATCTTTTCAAGGAAGAATATTACGCGGGGCTCGAAGGCGGCCTGCTGGAAGCGTTTGGGCGCCTCTTCACCAAGGACATGCGGATTTACGTGTATCCGCTGCGCGATTCGGCGACGGACGAACTGACTACGGTGCAGAATTTGAAAATGCGCGCCGATTTGCAGCATCTGTATTGCTACCTGGTCGACCGCAACCGCATCCGCCAGCTCGATAATTTCGACGAAAGCTTCCTGCACATTTTCTCGCGCGACGTACTGCGCCGGATCAAGGACTGCGATCCATCGTGGGAAACGATGGTCCCCGCAGAAATTGCTGGCGTGATCAAGCAGCGCCGCTACTTCGGCTATCGCGAAGCGGAAGTGTCCGACGCGCCGACAACTAGGTAGGCGCGACCGCGCCGGATCGCGCAGCGCTAGCATCAAGGCTAAAGTCAAAAGCCCCACCCTTCCAACGGCGGGAAGGATGGGCCACCCGTAAAATCCGCGGTTCAGATCGATTTTGGGAGGCTGGCGAGTTTGCGGCGCAGAAACTCGTCGAGGGCCGGGCGGTAGCGGCGGCTCAGGGTCAATTCGGTTTTGTCGCGCAGGATGACGGTGTAGTCCCCGGCCAGCAGCGGAAGAATTTCGCCGATCTCGTTCACATTGACGATGGTGGAGCGATGAATCCGCAGAAAATTGTTCGGGCCGAGGCGTCGCTGAAAATTGGTCATGGTGTCGCGGATGAAATGGCTCTCCTTGGCGAAGTGCAGCCGCAGATAGTCGCGATCGGCTTCGACCCATTTCAATTCGGCCATCTTCAGAAACAGCAGGCGGCCGGCTGATTTGATCAGCAGCAACTGCGAGGAATCCGGTCCGAGTGCGGGATCGGGCGCGGCGTTCGGGCCACGTTGCCGCTCAGCGTTCAGCTGAATGTGCGATTTAGCCCGGGCCAGAACCTCGAAGAAGCGCGAACGCCGGAAAGGCTTCAGCAAGTAGTCGAGCGCCTGGGCCTCAAAGGCCGGGATGGCGTACTCGCGATGCGCGGTCACAAAGACGACGGTCGGCAGGTCGCCTTCGCCCGCGATCTGTTGCAGCACGCCGAATCCGTCGGCGCCCGGAATCTGCACATCGAGAAAGACCAGCGCGGGATTGAGGTTGCGGATCATTTCCGCGGCGCGGAGACCGTCGCCGCATTCGCCGATCACTTTGAACTCCGGGTCCGCTTTGATCAGCATGCGCAAACGGCGGCGCGCGGCGGGTTCGTCATCGACGATGAGCGTTTCGATATCCATGGCGGCGTCAGACCCCGGGCCTGGCTCCCAGTTGGGCGCCGTCCCCGTGCGCGGCGACGACAAACGGAAACTGCAGTTCGGCGCTGAAGCCCGTGGGCGAGTCGTTTAGGACCAGCGCCGCGCGGCCGCCGTAGAGAATCTCCAGCCTGGCGCGGGTATTCTTCAGCCCGATTCCGGCCTTCTCGAAATTTCCGCCAGCGCCGGGGCCGTTATCGGAAACGCGCAGCTTCAGCACGCCGTCGCCATTCCTCGATTCGATTTTCAAAATACCCGGCCCCACGCGTTTGGAGATGCCGTGACGAAAAGCGTTCTCGACCAGCGGCTGCAAAATCAAATGCGGCACGCGCGCCTGGAGCGTGCCGGGATCAATTTGCATCTCGACGGTGAGCGTGTCCTGAAAACGCACGCGCTGAATATTTAGATAAAGTTCGACAACTTTCATTTCCTCGACGAGCGGCACTTCGTTCGCGGCCTGGCTTTCCAGGCTCAGCCGGAGCAGCGCGCCGAGATCGCCGATCATGTCGTCCGCACTGGAAACATCCGTGTAAATGAGCGACGAAACCATATTGAGCGTGTTGAAGAGGAAATGCGGCTGCAGCTGGCTTTTCAGCACGTCGAGTTCCGCTTTGGCCAGTTGGCCTTCGAGTTGCGCGGCACGCAAGCGCGCGTCGCGTTCGCCGAAATAATAATCCAGCCCGTAGAAGATGCCGACGATCACCCAGTACATCCAAAGATTCCAGGCCACACTCTGCCAGAAAAGAATGCTCAAGAAGTGCCAGGAGTACCGCGGAAGGTTGGCCAAATCGCTGCCGGTGGTGTCGGTTAAGGGAATCCAAATCGCGGCAATGAGCAAGAGATTCAGGATGGCGAAAGCGGAGTGGGACGCGATCCACCACACCGGCCGCAGCCGACGCCGGCGAATGCGTTCGCAGAATAAAAGAATGACCGGAGTCAACACGGTCCAGATGGCGTAGTTGATGACCGGAAAGCGCGCCGCGTCACGCCATCCGACGGGCTGGCCCATGATCGAGGCGTACACGTAATTGTTAATCGTCAGCAGTGCGGCGAAGTAGCACCAGGCTCCGGTGATGACGGCGAAGCGGCGGACGGGGCTCCAGGCGCTGGATTCGGGAACATTCACGGCTTCAGCGTAGCTTATTTCTGACCGCGATTCACGCCGCTCATCTTGCTTTTCCTACCGCTGGTCGCAAATACGCGATGTTTCCGCGCGCCGTAGAGGATAGTCGGCCGGCATCAACCATCTGGAGGCTCTATGGACAAAAACATAACGAAGATATTCGCGGCCTTACTCGGAATTGTGGGTGCCATGTCGATTCCGGCCAGCGTATCCGCGCAGCAGCCGGCATCCGGAAATAAACTATCGCACGCACGTGCGGCCCGCGAAACGGCGCGGCCCGCGGCACAAGCGGCCACGGCGGAAGCCGCCGAAACTCCGGCGGCGACGACGTACGTTTACACCCTGGTGGGCTATCCTGGCACGCTGAACACCCTGGGCGTCGGCATCAACCCGGGAGCGATCCAGCAGAACAACGAAGCGCCGGCGGTCAACGTAGTGGGCGCGGAATTTTTTCCGGATGGATTGTCGCAGACGGGATTTTTCGCGCACGTGTCGCAGACCGACGGCGTCACCGAAAACTACCGGCTGGTAAACGACGCGCAGGTTCCGACTCCGCAGCAGACCTACAGCATCAACGATCTGGGCCAGATTGTCGGCGACTACATCGACGCCAACGGCCTGTTTCACAGCTACATGCTGGATTGCGGCAAATTTACGGTTTTTAATGTGCCGTTTGCCGGCGCCACCGGAACGTATTCGCCGGCCATCAACAATTCCGGCGAAATCGTCGGCTCGTGGAACGATAGCGCCGGCAATTCGCACAGCTATACCTTGATCGCCGGAAAGTTTCAGTCGTTCGATGTTCCGGGCGCGTCGCAGTCGCAGCTCTACTACGGAATCAACAGCGCCGGCGAAATTGTCGGCTCGTACGCGGACGCCGCCGGCAACCTTCACGGTTTTCTGCGCCAGGGGAAAACTTATACGACGCTGAATTTCCCGGGCGCAACCCTCACCGAGGTCAGCGGGATTAACGACGCCGGCGTCATCGTCGGAGGATACTGCCCGACCGCCGCGTGCGTGGAGACCGGCCAGGGAGAGCTGGGGTTCGTGTACAACAAAGGGGTTTACACCACGTTTGCGTTCCCCGCGGAATTCGCGGTGGGACTGGCGTCGATCAACAACGAAGGCGTGATCATGGGCAACTACGTCGACGCCGCGGATCTGGTCTACACGTTCCTGGCGACGCCGCAGCAGTAGCCAATTTGTTTCGGTCGAAGCGCGGGCGGGTTACCGGCGAATCGGTAACCCGCTTTTTTTGCTGACTAGCTGCGGGCTAGGGCGATGCGCCTCGCGTGTCACGCGTCAAAAGCCCCACCCTTCCAAAAGCAGGAAAGATGGGCCACCCGGAAAACCTGTTTATCCTAGTCTGTGGGGCGGACGCTGAAGCCGAAGTCGCGTTCGAGGGTGGTGTACCAGGATTCGTCGTCGCAGGCGTTCAGCGCGATCCATTGTTCGTCGGTCATGGTTTTGCGCCAGGCGAGCAGCGGTTCGGCGTCGGGGCCGACCGGATGGCGCAGCGTCCAGGTTCCGTTGGTGGCCACGTCCAGAATTTTCTGCGCGACCAGTGTGGGCGGCGCGGAATTTTTCAGCGACGCGACGAACATCGACGCAAAGCGGCCCGTCTGCCGATACAGCGACTGCGCTTTCGCCGGCGCCTCACCGATGCGCTGGGCCATGGCGGTATCGATGATGCCGGGCTCGACGAGCAGCACGCGCACGTTGAAAGTTTTCATTTCGCCGGCCAGGGCTCGGTGAGCCCTTCGAGCGCCCATTTCGAGGCGTTATAGGAAGCCATCGGCGGGCTGGTGATTCGGCCGGCAATGGAACTGACATTAATAATGACCCCACCGCGGCGCTGACGCATTTGCGGAATCACCTGCTGGACGCAGCGGATCACACCGAAATAGTTCGTCTCCATCGTGGTGCGGAATCCGGCAAGCGGCAACTCTTCGACCGAGCCGCGGACTTCGATGCCGGCATTGTTGACCAGCACGTCGATCGCGCCGTGCTCTCTGGCGATGGCGGCAAAGCCGCGCGCGACGGATTCGTCGGAGTCGACGTCCAGAGCGGAAACGAAGATCGGCAATTTTTCGCGCGCGGCGATGGCCGCGAGTTCCGGCGATTTCGCGGGATGGCGCATCCCGGCGAAGACTTTATATCCGGCACGGGCGAAGGCTAGCGCCGTTTCCAAGCCAATTCCCTTGCTGGTTCCGGTGATCAGTGCGGATGGCATGATAATTTCTCCCCGATATTTGCGTCGCCGATGATACTACCGCGATCCGCGCGCGCCGAATTTGATTCGCCGCGGACCGCCGCCGTTGCGGGTATAATCCGCACCGACGAATGGCCCTCGACTCCGGCACAATTCTGGGTCCCTACCAAATCCTGGCACCGCTGGGCGCCGGGGGCATGGGCGAAGTGTACCGGGCGCGGGACACGCGCTTGCAGCGCGACGTAGCCATCAAGGTGCTCCCCGAATCGTTCGCGCGCGATGCCGAACGGCTGCGGCGGTTCGAGCAGGAGGCGCGCGCCGTGGCCGCGCTGAATCATCCCAACATCCTGGCGGTGCATGATATCGGCGCGCAGGATGGAACCCACTACATCGTCACCGAATTGCTGGACGGGAGTTCGCTGCGCGAGCAGCTGGATGAGCTCCGCGGCGGCGCGTTGCCGATGCGCAAGACCATCGACTACACGCGGCAGATTTGCGAAGGCCTGGCCGCCGCGCACAACCGCGGCATCGTGCATCGCGATCTGAAGCCCGACAACATTTTCTGCACGCGCGAAGGCCGCATCAAGATTCTCGATTTCGGATTGGCCAAGCAGACTCCCGCGGCCTCCGAAACAGCAACGGTCACCGGCGACGTTCCACTATCCGCGCAAACGCAGCCCGGCATGGTCATGGGCACGGTCGGCTACATGTCGCCCGAGCAAGTCCGCGGCGCGCCGACCGATCATCGATCAGACATTTTTTCTTTGGGCGCGATTCTGTACGAAATGCTTTCCGGCCGCCGCGCGTTCCGGCGCGAGACCACGGCGGAGACGATGACTGCCATCTTGCGGGAAGAACCGGCGGAATTAACCGGGACCAACGCGGCGCTTTCGCCCGGTCTGCAGCGCATCGTGCACCGCTGCCTGGAAAAGGAACCTACGCAGCGTTTTCAATCCGCGGCGGATCTGGGATTCGCGCTCGAAGCACTCTCCGGCAGCGCCGGGGCCACCTCTGGCGCGACAACGGGCTCCGGCGCAACGCCCGGCACCGCAATCAGTTCGGCAACTGCTGCGTCCGCCGCGAACGCATCGCCGCCCGCGACGATCACCACAAAAAAATGGCCGCTGGCCATCACCGCCGCGCTGGTGCTGGCCGCGCTGGCCGCAGGATGGTTCGCACGCAACGCGACCATCGCACCCAAATCCGTGACCAGTTTCACGCAGGTCACTTTCCGCCGCGGCACGGTCTATTCGGCGCGCCTCGCATCCGACGGCAACACTGTGGTCTACACCGCGGCCTGGGACGGCGGACCTCCGGAATTATATGTGGCCAGCAAAGAAGCGCCCGAATCGGAGCCGCTCAACGTCAAGAATGGCGTCCTCCTCGCGGTCAGCCCTTCCGGGGAATTGGCCATCCTGACCGCCGCACATTCCGTGCACCATTACGAGTTTGAAGGAACACTATCCACCATGCCCATGGGCGGCGGCGCGCCGCGCGACATTTTGAAAAACGTGACGGCGGCCGATTGGTCGGTAGATGGCCAGAGCATGGCCGTCGTTCACGCCGTCGATGGGAAGGTTCGCCTCGAGTTCCCCATCGGCAAGGTCCTGTATGAAACCTCCGGCGAGATCACCCAACCGCACATCTCTCCGGATGGAAAAATGGTGGCATTCCTCAACCATCCGTATTTGGGCGACGACCGCGGCAGCGTGATGGTCGTCGACCTGACCGGGAAATCCAAAGTTCTTTCCGATGGTTGGGAGTCCGAACAGGGGCTCGATTGGTCGAACTCCGGAAATGAAGTTTGGTTTTCGGCGACGCAACGCGGCTCGGATTTCGCGATCCAAGCCGTCACCCTCGCCGGAAAAGTTCGCCAGGTGCTCGCGGGGCCGGGCGGAATGCGCTTGTTCGACATCGCTCCGGACGGCCGCTTGTTGATGTCCAACTCCAGAATTACGTATTCCGTCTACGCGTCGATCAATGGCGCTCCGACGCGCGACCTGTCCTACCTGGACACTTCCTACACGCCAACACTCTCCAATGATGGCAAGCTGATCCTCTTCAGCTCTGGAAGTCAGGCTAGCGGGAATCTCTACGCCGTGCTGCTGCGCGGCACCGACGGCTCTCCGGTGATCCACATGGGACAGGGTCAATCCGTCGCGATCTCTCCGGATAATGCATGGGCCGCGGCCCTGCTGCAGAAAGAGCGACCGGAAATCGTAATGCTGCCGATTGGCCCCGGAGAGGCCCTGCATCCGCCGAGCGCCAATCTGGAGAACGCTTATAGCGCGTTCGGCTGGATGCCCGATTCGCACCGGTTCCTGTTCACCGGGAACGAGCCAGGAGGCGGCCAGCGGATCTATATTCAGGACGCGCGCGGCGGCGCGGCGCGCGCGATTACGCCGGAGGGTTTCACCAGCATCTTTAGAATTCCGGTCTCGCCGGATGGCCGGCGCTTCCTCGCCTTGAACCAGCACACGTCCCAATGGAGCGCGTGCCAGATTCCCGAAGGCTTGTCGAGCGGCCCGTCAGGGTCCCAGCCGGAAAATAGCACGTGCGCGCGCCTGCCGGGAAATTTCGAAGAGCGCGATCGCGCCTTGCAATGGAGCGCAGACGGAAAATACATTTACAGCGCCGCGGATTTGCCGGGCCCCGGCTACTGCCGCACGGACCTCGCCACCGGCCAGCGCTCCGACTGCAAGCATGTCGTCGTCCCCGATTTAGTGGGCGCCGCAACGGTGGCGCCCAGCTCGGTAACCCCCGACGGAAAATCCGTCGCCAGCACAGTCACCCACCTGCTCGATCAGATCTACATCGCCGACGGCGTGAATTGAAAACGCGCGAGCGTCGCGTAAGCGCAGCCGCTCGTCTCCGTCTTCGTTGACTTGCCCGCGGGGCGCAACCTAAGATGCTTGCCGGATGGTGGATTCCAGTTCACTGCTCGGCCGCACGATCTCGCATTACCGCATCATCGAGAAGCTCGGTGCCGGCGGAATGGGCGTGGTTTACAAGGCCGAGGACACCCGCCTGCATCGTTTCGTGGCGTTGAAATTCCTGCCTGAAGATTTAGCCAAAGATGCGCAATCCCTCGAACGATTTCGACGAGAAGCGCAGGCGGCGTCGGCGCTGAATCATCCGAATATCTGCACCATTTACGATATCGGCGAAGACGGCGGCAACGTTTACCTGGCGATGGAACTGCTCGATGGCCAGACCTTGAAGCAAGCCATCGGCGGACGCCCGCTCGAACTGGAATCCATTCCGGGCCTGGCGATTGAGATCGCCGACGCGCTGGACGCGGCGCACGCCAAGGGAATCGTCCATCGCGACATCAAACCGGACAATATATTCGTCACCGAACGCGGGCATGCCAAGATTTTGGATTTTGGACTGGCCAAAGTGGCCGGCGGAGGAGCTGGGATCAGCGTCTCCGCCCAACCCACCGCGCCTCGCGAAGAATTGCTGACTAGCCCCGGCATGGCGGTGGGAACTGTTTCGTACATGTCTCCGGAGCAGGTGCGCGGCAAAGCGCTCGATGGGCGCACCGATCTGTTTTCTTTTGGCGTGGTGCTGTACCAGATGACGACGGGGGCGCTGCCGTTTCGCGGCGACACGGCGGGAATGGTTTTCGATTCCATTCTCAATCGCGATCCGATGCCGCCGTCGCAATTGAATCCGCAATTGTCGCCGACCCTGGAGCACATCATCGCGCGCGCTTTGGATAAGGACCGCGACTTGCGTTACCAGCACGCTTCCGACATCCGCGCGGAATTGCAGAGGCTGAAACGCGACAGCAGTTCGGCGCGCATGCCACTGCCCGCAACGCGCGAGTCGTCCGCTGCTGCTGAAACATTCATGGCGCCGGGCGGCGTGCCGCCGGCAGGAAATACTTCATCCCGCGCGAAGCGCGCTCTTTTCGTGGCGATTCCGATCGTCTTGCTACTGGGCGCCCTGGCGGGTGCTTTCCTCTGGCGTCATTCGCCACACGCGGCGCCACCTTCCAGCGCCGATTGGCAGCAACTTACTTTTTTCACCGATTCCGCGGTTTATCCCGCGCTGTCTTCGGATGGAAGAATGCTGGCGTTCATCCGCGGAACCGAATCATTTTTCGGTCTGGGACAAATATATGTGCAGTTCCTGCCCGATGGTGAGCCGGTGCAGCTGACGCACGACAGTACGCTAAAGTTGAGCCCGATTTTTTCGCCGGACAACACTCGGATTGCCTATAGCACGGCGGGGCCGTGGGAAGTCTGGGAAGTTCCGGTGCTGGGCGGCGAGCCTCGCGTTTTTTTGCCGAATGCATCGTCCCTAACCTGGATCGACGGCGGTAGCCGCGTGCTCTTCTCCGAGATCAAGCAGGGCTTGCAAATGGCCCTGGTTACCACCGATGAATCGCGCGGACAGGGCCGCGACGTGTACGTGCCGGAAGGCGATCGCAGCATGGCCCATCATTCCTATCTTTCGCCGGACGGGAAAAACGTGCTGGTGGTGGAAATGGGCAGCGGCGGCCAACTGATCGCCTGTCGCGTAATTCCGTTTGCGCAGCCCGGGCCGCCTCGACTGATCGGCCCGGTTGATAAGCCCTGCATTTCCGGCGCGTGGTCGCCGGACGGAAAATGGCTGTATTTCAACGCGGCCACCGATAAATATCACATTTGGCGGATGCGTTTTCCCAACGGCGAAGCGGAACAAATCACCTTTGGGCCGACTTCCCAAGAAGGGATGGCCATGGCGCCCGATGGTAAATCGCTGGTTACTTCGGTGGGCTCGCAGGACAGCACGGTCTGGCTTCACGATAAAGACGGCGACCATCAGATTTCGTCCGAAGGAAGCGCCGAGCTGCCTATTTTTTCTGCGGATGGAAAGAGTATTTATTTCCTGATGACCAGCGGCTCATCTCAGAAGCGCGAGCTATGGGAAAAAGACTTGGGCGCCGAAAATGCGCAGCGGCTGCTGCCCGGCTACGCCATGGACTCCTATTCGGTTTCACCGGACGGCAAGTCGGTGGTTTTCGCCACGCAAGACAAGAATGGAAAATCGAGTATCTGGATCGCTTCGACCAATCGCCTCTTCTCTCCCAGGCAGTTGTCGTCCCAGAGTATTGACGATTCCCCGAACTTCCGGCCTGACGGCAGCCTGGTCTTTCGCTCGCGTGAAGCCGGATCGAATTTTATGTACCGGATGAACGCCGACGGAAGCGGCCGCCAGAAAATATCTCCTGACACGATTTTTGATATACACGGGCTATCGCCGGATGGCCGCTGGTTAGCGGCTGGCTCACACACGTCGGACCCGGAGCATCCCGTGGGCATCAATGCGTTCCCGGTGGATGGCGGCGAACCGGTTACGCTTTGCCTGGCCCACTGCGCGATCGCTTGGGATACTTCGGGGAAATTTATATTCCTGCGAATTAGATGGGAGGATCCAGACACGTACGTGCTGCCGACCGCTCCCGGCTCACAACTGCCCGAATTGCCGCCCTCGGGACTCCGCGAGCCGAAAGATGTCGCCAACATCAAAGGTGCGGTGACCATCCATGACCATCCGGAATCGGCGCTAAGCACGTCCGTCTACGCTCTGGTGCGCACCACCACGCGCCGGAATCTGTACCGCATTCCCCTCCCTTAACCACCGGAAACCGGCGCTGAATTGGATCCTGAATTTCCGGGTGGCCCATCCTTCGCGCAGTTGGCGAAGGGTGGGGATTTTCGCGCTACGTGGCGGCGTCAAAGGCCACGAAATGCTCGCCGTTGCCTGTATAATCCGCACCGACTGATGGTACTCAACTCCGGCACAAATTTAGGGCCGTACCAAATTCAGGCGCCGCTCGGCGCCGGGGGCATGGGCGAAGTGTATCGCGCGCGCGATGTGAAACTGGATCGCGCGGTGGCCATCAAGGTTTTGCCGGACGCGCTGGCGCGCGATCCGGAGCGGCTGGCGCGTTTCGAGCGCGAAGCCAAAGTATTGGCTTCGCTGAATCATCCCAACATCGCGCAAATTTACGGCATTGAAGAATCAGAGGCCGGCAGCACGGCGGGCGTGCGCGCGCTGGTGATGGAGCTGGTTCCCGGCGCGCCGATCAAAGGTCCGCTGCCGCTCGAGACCGCGCTGAATTACGCCAAACAAATCGCCGAAGCGCTGGAAGCCGCGCATGAAAAAGGAATCGTGCATCGCGATTTGAAGCCGGCAAACATTCTCGTCACTCCCGGCGACGTGGTCAAGGTTCTCGATTTTGGTTTGGCGTCAGTGGAAAACCGCGAGCAGCAGGCAGTGGATCCCAGCAACTCGCCAACGATCAGCGTCTCGCCGACGCGGGCTGGAATGATCATGGGCACCGCGGCGTACATGAGCCCGGAGCAGGCGCGCGGCAAAGTGGTGGACAAGCGCACCGACATTTGGGCCTTTGGCGCGGTGCTGTACGAAATTATTTTGGGCAAGCCGCTATTCAGCGGCGACACCGTTTCCGATATTTTTGTCGAAGTACTGAGCAAGGAGCCGGACCTGAGCGCGCTGCCGGTGCAGGCGCGCTACGTGGTGGAACGCTGCCTGCGCAAGGATGCGCGCAAACGCTGGCAAGCGATTGGCGACGTGCGCATCGCGCTGGAAGAGGGCGCGCACGCGACATGGTCACCAAACTCCGCTTCCCTCTCCGGCGCAGCGGGCGCGACCGAAGTGAAAGCCGCGCGCTGGCTGCCCTGGGCTATCGCCGGCGGCTTGTTCCTCATCGCGGCCTTCGCGTCGTTTTCCGCCTGGCGCGCCTACCGCGCCTCGTCCAACGCGCAACCTCTTCCGCTGATGCGCTTCCAAACCGACCTGGGCACTGGCGTGATCGACACCGTCTACGCTTCCACTTTCGGCGCGATTTCACCCAACGGCGACCGCATCGTCTACACCGTTCGCGGGCCGAACGGCCCACGAATGCTGGCCATGCGCATGATGGACAAAGCTTCGGGTGTCGCGATTGCCGGAACCGAGGGCGGCCACGATCCCTTTTTCTCTCCCGATGGCCAGTGGTTGGGATTCTTCGCCGATACCAAGCTGAAAAAAATATCGGCGAACGGCGGCGCGCCGGTAGCTCTCGCGGAGGCCTCCAACGCGCGCGGGGCCAGCTGGAGTGACGACGGAACGATCGTCGCCTCGCTGATCAACACCACCGGTCTATACCGCGTTCCCGCGGATGGCGGCTCGCCGCCGGAGTCGCTGACCAAATTGAGCGCCGGAGAATCGACGCATCGCTGGCCGCAGACGCTGCCCGGCGGAAGAGTTGCGGTGTTCACCTCCAGCGGCAATCTGAGCGGCTACGAAAATGCCAACGTGGAGGCCGTCGATCTGAAAACCGGCCAGCGCAAAATTCTGCAGACGGGCGGGTATTTCGGGCGCATCACTCCCGGCGGAGTTCTGCTCTACATCCACGGCGGAGTTCTTTTCGCCGAACCGATGGCCGGGGCCACGCCGCCCATCCGCGATCTCAACGCGCTGAAGCCGCTGGGCAGTCCGGTTCCGGTTCTGGAGGACGTCGCGAGTCTGGAGAGTTCCGGTGCCGGGCAGTTCGATTTTTCCGAAAATGGCGTGTTCTTCTATCAAAGCGGAAAGGCCTCGCCCGATATCTGGTCGATGGTCGGTTGGGATGGTCCCACCGGGCCGCCGGTTTTTGGATTTGGTTCCAACAAAACGCAAACCCAAATCGCCAAGCCGCAGACCTACTTCACGCCGCGCTTTTCGCCTGACGGGAAACGCCTGGCCCTGGGACTCGAATCGCGCGGCCTCGACATTTACGTGTACGATTTTCAAGACGACGCGCTCACCCGCCTCACTTTCACCGGACAGCTCAGCTACAACCCGGTTTGGACACCCGATGGAAAGCACATCGTCTTTCAGCAGATCGTGGGCGACACGCAATCGCTGATGTGGATTCGCAGCGACGGCGCGGGCGGCGCGCAAACCCTGTTGGAGGCGAAGACGCTGGTGACGCCGCGGTCGTTTTCGCCCGACGGCAAATATCTCGCGTACCACACCGGCTCGCAAACCAATTCGGACATTTATTTGCTGCCGCTCGATCTCGCGGATCCCGATCACCCCAAAGCCGGCAAACCGGAATTGTTAGTTGGCACTCCCGCGAATGAAGTGCAGCCCGCGATTTCGCCGGACGGAAAATGGATCGCCTATTGCTCCGACGAATCGTCCACCCGCGAAGTCTATGTTCGCCCGTTCCATTCACAGGCCGGCGGAAAATGGCAGGTCTCCACCGGCGGCGGCACGCGGCCCAGCTGGACGCGCGATGGCAAGACTCTGTTTTTCGAAAATCTGGACGACCAGATCATGACGGTGCCGTACACCGCCAGCGGCGATTCTTTCGTAGCCGGCAAGCCGCGCCTCTGGTCGGAACGCCGCCTTGTCGCTCCCACCGGCGATCCGAATTTCGACATCTCGGCAGACGGCAAAACGGTCGTGGCGCTGGTCCGCTCCACCATCCCCGGTAGCACCCCGGAAACCGTGAAAGCCACCTTCCTAGTCAACTTCGAAGACGAACTGCGCCGCCGCACTGCCACGCCGGAACACTAGACACCACGCAGCGCGCCGCGTACCACTGCGGCACGAAGCACTGCTCGCCACGCTGGCGTTTTTGCATTACATTGAGCCGCGCAGGTACTCCGTGAGGTGCGAAGTTGCCGCCACGTTCCGCGTCGGAAGCGATTCATCCCGCCATCGAGCACACCAAGAACCAGGTATTTCATCGCTTCCACTTCGGGCAGTGGATGCGGCTGGCGTTCGTCGGCGTGCTGGCCGGAGAAATGAGTTCCGGCGGATGCAGCGGCGTTAATTTCAATATGCCGGCGGGCCATGGCGGCCAGGTGCGGCACGGCTCGTCGCAGGCGTTTCTGGCGGCGGGGCCACCGTGGATCGGCGAACATCCGCTGATGTTCGCGGCCAGCCTCGCAATCGTCCTGCTGGTTGGGTTTGCGGTCATTGTGCTGTTCACTTACATCAGTAGCGTGATGCGCTTTATTCTGTTCGATAGCGTGATCGCGCGCGAGTGCCACATCCGGCGCGGATGGACGCGGCGCCGCACGATCGGCCTACGTTTGTTCTGGTGGCAGTTGGTCTTTTCCCTGCTGACCACGGCCGGCGTGGTGGTGCTGCTCCTCGTTCCGGCGTTATTGATCTGGCGGCTGGGCTGGTTCAAATTTCCGCGCGAACATATTCTGGGACTGGTGCTGGCGGGCGCCGCGGTTTTCCTGCTGCTCTTTTTGATCATCGCCGTGGTGGCGGTAATCCGCGTAATGACCAAGGATTTTGTAGTGCCGCAGATGGCCCTCGAAAATATCGGCGCGATGGAGGGCTGGCGGCGGCTACTGACGCGCGTGCAGCAGGAAAAAGTTGGCTACGCCGGATACATTGGAATGAAACTGGTCCTGGCCATCGCGGCCTCCATCATTTTCGGCATCATCACGTTCGTGGTCCTGTTGCTGGTGCTGATCCCCGTCGGCGGATTCGGACTTGTTGCGGTGCTGGGCGGCAAAGCCGCGGGTTTGTCGTGGAACGTTTTCACCATTGCGGCCGCGGTGATGGCGGCGGTGTGGCTGCTGGCCCTTCTGGTGGCCATCGTTTCGCTGATCTATGTCCCGGCGATGGTGTTTTTCCCAGCCTACTCCATTTATTTTTTCGCTCCACGCTACCCGCCGCTGGCAGATCTTCTGTGGCCGATGCCTTCCCCGCCGCTTTCGCCGGTTCCACTTCCGCCCAATCCGGCTCAATGATGTAGCACGCGCCTTTGGTTTTGAGGGTGGCCCATCCTTCCCGCCTTTGGAAGGATGGGCCCCGGAAATTCAACGGCGAATGAAATGCGCGGCGGGTCAGCGCGTCAAGCCTATTTTTTTCAATTCTTCGTCGTAACGCGGGTCCTGGCGGAGGCTTTGCACCAGCGGGCCGGTTTTTAATTCTGGGGAGCCGGGGTCATGCTGGCGAATGGCGCGGTCGAGCCACTGAAACGCCGAGTCGGTTTCGCCGCGATAGGCGTAGGCCTCGGCCACCTGATAGGCGCAATCGTTTTGGTGCGTGGCGATTAGATTTTTCAGGGCCTGATCTGATTCGGCGCGCTGGCCGAGATGCGCGTACACCAGCGCCTGGCCTGAAAATTTCTCCCACTCGCCGGTTTCTTTTTCCACTTCCGCCAAAGCTTCCTGCGGTCGGTCCTGAAACATGAAAATTTTCGCGCGGGTCAAATGCAGCGACGAAAGATTGGGGTTCAATTCTTCGGCGCGGTCGAGCGCGGCCAGCGCTTCGTCATAGCGGCCGACGGAATACAGCACGTAGCCCAGCGCCAGATGAAAATTGGCGCGCAGCGGATCCCCGGCGACGGCGCGCTGGTACAGCCCGATAGCGTCGTCGAGACGGCCCATGTCTCGCGCGAGATAGGCTTGATTCCCGGCCACGTCCGCGTTGCCCGGCGCCAGACTCGCGGCTTTGTTGAAGGAAGCGTTCGCGCCGTCCCAATCCCAGTCGTGATTGGTCTGAATCAAACCCAACGTCAAGTAGCCGGCGGGCAAATTGGGATCGAGCGCGATGGCTTTTTGGGCGCTCTCACGCGCCTCGCGAAATCCCTCGTCGGGTTCGATGAGCGCAACGGTGGCCCTGGTTTGCAACACGGAAGAACGCTGGGCCCAGGCCGGCGCAAAATTCGCGTCGAGTTTGACGGCCTGATTGGCGTAGGCCAACGCTTTTTCCAGATCGTCTTTATTTTGTCCGCGGGCCACGAAATACTGGCCCTGCAAATACGCCTGATACGCTTCGGGATTCGTATTCTGCGACGCGGCGGAATTTCCAGAGGCCGTGGGACTGAGCAGCTTCACCTGCAGAGCGGCGGTAACGTCGCGCGCGATTTCGTCCTGCGCTTCGAAGATGTCGTTAATTTCGCGATCGTAACTTTCCGACCAAAGCTGAAAGCCATCGTCCACTTTGATCAGCGCCGCGGTAATGCGCACGCGATTCCCTTCTTCGCGCACACTGCCTTCCAGCACGTTGGCGACGCCCAGCTTCTGCCCCACGCCGCGCACGTCTTCGTTTTGTCCTTTGAACTGAAACGCCGAGGAACGCCCCACGACTTTCAGGCCCGGCGCTTTGGTCAGGCTGTTGATCAGTTGCTCGGACAATCCGTCGGCGAAATATTCCTGATCGTGGTCCGGGCTCAAATCGGCGAAAGGCAACACGGCGATCGACGCGGCGCTCAGTTGCCGGGCATGGGCTCGCGTTCGCGCACGCCAGAAATACGCGGACGCAGCCAGCACCAGGATCAACGCCAGCGCGAGCGGAATCGCCAGCTTCGCTTGCGGATTCAATCGCCGAAAATCTTCGGATCGCAGCGTAAACGGATCGCTCGCGGCGTTTTGTTCCGTTGCTGACGCGGCTGGGTGTCCGGGCTCCGCGGCGTCGACGTCGGTCACCGGGGCCACAAAGCGGTAGCCGCGCTTGGTCTGGGTCTCGATATATAAAGGATGGCTGGCGCGATCGCCGAGCGCCTTACGGATCTCCAGGATGTATTTCCTTAGGACTTCGGGGTTTACGTACGTCTCCTGCCACAACGCCTCGAGCAATTCGTTCTGGCTGACCAGCCGGCCTGCGTTTTCAACCAGATAGCGCAAGACGTCGAACGACTTGGGCGTGATCGACAGCCGTTCCGGGCCTCGCCGCAGGGAATGATTCGCGGCGTCGAGCCGGAAGGGACCGAAGGATTTCACCTTGGGGCCAGCTGCGGGTGGACCAGGGGCCGACGGCGTAAAACTACTGTTTTCTGTCGAATACATAATGCCTAGCTACGCCGGAGCAAGAGCCCTCTGGCGGTAGACCCTTGAGATGCTGCGCGGAGCCCGTTAGGCACAAAGAATCAACGGAAACGCCACGCCCCGGTCACACCTAAATCCTCTGGATTTTGTATCGTATGCGACGGGCCTGCAGTTCGCAGCCCCGGGGACAAAATCTGAGGAGAATGTGAATGGATTTGGCGACTTACCACCGAAAAGAAGTGAACCCCGCAGTTTTTAGCAAAGGACCGGGCCATGCGCTGGCACGGACCCGATTGATCCGCGAACTTTTCAACGGCCGCTACCGGCCCGGGCAATCCGTGCAACTTTCCGAACTCGAAACAAATTACAAACTGGACCGGGATTCGGTCCTGAACGTCCTCGCCGATTTCGAAACTCTGGGCCTGGTGACGCTGGCCGGCCGGTTCCGCGTTGTGTTTCATTCGCCCAAGCCTAAAGAAATGCTCGAGGCTTACGAAATTCGCGCGGCTCTGGAAGAAGTGGGCGGGCGCGCCGCGACTCAGGCGCTGAAAGGCAACACCGCGGAATTGCAGCGGCATTTGGATGCGATGCGCGTGGCGTTTCGCCGCCGCGATCTGGATTCGTTGGTGGAGCACGACGTCGCTTTTCATCGCACGATTTTGCTCGCGTCCGGAAACGAAGTGTTGCTGCGCGTGTGGCGCAGCCTGGCGGTCGACCTGCGCATCCGCGGCGCCATCGAAAAAGTCTCCAAGGAACTTCCGGAAGTGGTGGAGTCGCACCAGCCGATTGTCGATGCGCTGCACCGCGGCCAGGGCCGCGAAGCCGGATTGCTGCTGCGCAATCACGTCGAGACCTTGCTGGAATTTATCAAGAAGTCGGATTCGGATTCGACCGGAATCCGCAGCGCCATGCGCCGCGACCTGGAAAACGCGAAGGACGTGCAGGAGGCTTTTTTCCCGCCGACACTTTCGATTCCGGGTCTGAGCTGCAAAACCTATTACAAGCCGGCGCAAAGTATCGGCGGCGACTACTACGATTTTCTGCAATTGTGGGGCGACCGCTGGGGGCTGGCGATTGGCGACGTCTCCGGAAAAGGAATCGGCGCGGCACTGTTGATGGCCAGCTTGCAGGCGTCGCTGCGTTCGCAAGCGCTGCACGCGCATTCGGATCTGGCCGGGCTGATCAGCGACGTGGATCGATTGGTGTACGCCGCGTCGCCGGACCATCTTTACGCGTCGTTGTTTTATGCCGAGTACGACACCATCACGCGGCTGCTGCGCTACGTGAACGCCGGGCACAATTCCCCGCTGGTGCTGCGCTGGAGGGATGGCCAGTGCAAACTTTTCCGCCTGAAGCCGGGCGGCAATCCCATCGGTATGCTGAAGGGCTCGAAATTTGTCGCCGACGAAATTCAGCTGGAGGTCGGCGCNNCCGACGGAATCACCGAGGCCGAAAACGCGCAGGGCGAATTGTGGGGCTATCGCCGGCTGGAAAATCTGTTGCGCACCTGCCGTGACCGCAAACCAGAGAAAATCATTCGCTGTATTCTGGACGAAGTTGCAACCTTTACCGGCGGCGGCTCGCAACGGGATGACATCACTCTAATGGTTATCGGCGTAAAGGGCGACGCTGCGTGAGGAGGATTGTCGCCGGCGTTCGCGTCGACCGCGAAAGTTTCGCTGTAGAAGTTTCGGGCTAGGTCTGCGGTGCGCCGCGCCAGGTTTTGTTTTCGGTAGATCGATCTCGAGGNNTTGGGTCGCGGGTCCAGTTGCGGCCGTCGTTACGGCGGCACCAATACTGCAGGATTTTCAGGTTGTAGCAGCCGGTGGAGGGGCCGTCGCGGCAGCAACCGGGATTGGGAGGATCGCAAAGTTGCAGATCGCCGCGGCGAATCGCATCGGCCATGGGCAAACCGATGCGTTCGTGCGCTTCGAAATCGAGGCTGGAACAGGCCAGTTTGTAGATAGTCAGGCAGCCGAAGCAGGCGATCTCCGCCAACCACTGCGGCGCTTCCGGAATTTTGTCGAGGATGTCGGAGTATTCAGTGAACATCGCGATTCCCTGCTGCGTCGCCGTGAATTCTCCCGCCCTTCCAAGAGCGGGAAGGAT
>PMHK01000219.1:0-980 GCA_003156635.1 Acidobacteriota bacterium
ATAAATATTCGGCGAGGTTGGATACAAATCCCTGGAGCTTCGCGTTCAAGCCGGCAAAATTGAAGTGCGCAGCAAACGGAACCCTATGCAGCCGATCGAGCAGTTGGGGCCCGCGCGTCGGCAGCTCGGCGATCAACGATTGAACATCGCGCAACACCGGCGGCATGGCGAAGGCGAAAAACACCGTGGCCGCGGCTCCCACGCTCAGCAACAGAAAAAAAATCGCCAGCCCACGGCCGGGATGCCAGCTCCTGATGTGCAGCCGCATGATTCCGCCGGTCACCGGTGTCAGCACCACGGCAAACAGGGCACTTACATAGAGCAGCAATAAAATCTCGCGCATCAGGTACGCGATCATCAGCGCTAAAGCAATGGCAAAGGCGAACACAATGTAGCCGCGCACCGAGCGCGAGCGCACCGTCTGTGTGGGAGCAATCTCTTCCCCTGCCGATTCAGAACTTGCCATCCGTCACAACCTACTTTCCTCGATCAGCCACTGTTTGCCGACCTGCACCAGGACCTCATCCGCCACCCCTCGGGGTGCAAGGCCCGTGGTTACGACCGTGACATGTGCCGACCGGTAGTGCGGCAGCCGCCGGTTGTGACGCGCCTCCAAAGCCTCGGGCGCGGCCAGCAAAGGACGAACTTTTCCTTTCCCCGCTTTTCCTTCGCTGCTGCAGCGCACCAGCAGGTCGGCCAGCTGGGCATCAAGAAAAACCAGGCAATTTCCCGGCGAATGGATTAACAGGGATCGGGTGAATTCGTCCTCGACCGTGCCTCCACCCAGCGCCAGCACGATCTTCTCCTCGTGGCTCAACTGCGCGACCGCCTGCCGCTCTCGTTGGCGAAAACTCACTTCGCCATGAACGCGAAAGATCTCCTCTACGGTGAGTTGACTGGAGGCCTCGATTACGTCATCCAGATCGAAGAATTTCCAGCCCAGGTCTCTGGCCAGAATGGCTCCGACGGTGGACTTGCCG
>PMHK01000219.1:1000-2120 GCA_003156635.1 Acidobacteriota bacterium
TTTCCTTAAAGTTGTCACCGGCGTTGTCGATCCACGGGACATGAAACTTGCTTCGTCGATCCAGACATATCTTTACGGAAGGGCACGGCTTTAGAGCTGCGGAAAAAGTCATTGTTGTGAACAGCAAAGCCCTCTCAGTTTCCACCGGCGTCGCCGACCCGCAGGGGGGTGAAACGGCTATGTTTCTTTTCACAAAGCCACATGAGCTTTACCAATGCCACGGAGCTTTACAGGAATTCAGAGCTTCACTTAACGCGGGAAGGCTCTTTTTTGAGTGCCGTCTGGATGTTTTCCCAGACTTCGGGGCTGGGATCGTGAATCGGCAGCAGTAGCTTTGCTTGTTGCGCAATGTACTCGAGATCACGCACCAACGCGCTGCAGTTTTCGCACGTCTTCAGGTGCGGTTGCGCACTCAGATCTTCACCCGACTCAAACAAGCTGGGAAGCTGTTCCTGAAAAACGGCGCAATCGACGGTCGTCCCGTTCGCTGCTTTCCGCCCATCGTTCATAGAAGAGCCTCTTTCCTTTGGCCCGACCTCAAAAGGTCGCGAAGCTTCATGCGCGCCTTGTGCAACTGCGATTTGCTGTTTCCAATCGAACACTCCAGCATTCCGGCAATCTCGTTGTGCTCATAGCCCTCAACATCGTGCAAAACGAAGACCAGCCGGTAGCCGGGAGGCAGATTTTCAATCGCCCGCTCCAGTGTCACCCGGTCAACCGAACCAGACAGCGTCAGGTCGCGTGCCCCAATGTCTTTGCGCGGCCCATCTTCCTGAGACGGCTCCAGCGTCTCTTCAAGTGAAACCTGGGGGAGACCTTTCTTGCGCAAATGCATCAGCACCACATTCACTGCCAGCCGATGCAGCCAGGTGGAAAACGCCGATTCGCCTCGAAAGGTCGCAATCTTCCGGAAAAGCTGAAGAAACGCCTCTTGCGTCAGGTCTTCGGCCTCTGCCGTGTTGCTTACCATTCGAAGGCATAGCGAGTAAACCCGTCTGTTATGCAGGCGATATAAACGCTCGAAGGCCGGGGCGTTACCTTGCTGGGCCAATCGAATCGCTTCCGCCTCCGGCATTTCGCCGGGAATATCTGTTCGTCTCGTTCGGGCCACGCTACCCGT
>PMHK01000219.1:2176-10666 GCA_003156635.1 Acidobacteriota bacterium
AACTGGACCAAAGGATATTGTCATCGGATTCCGGGCAAACGTCCAGTGAGGTTGTCGGTTAACTGGATAGCAACGATCTGCCTTGTTCCCGTGCGGCAAATCTACGCAATTGCGGAGCGATGCCGGTATTCCGGATGGGCGAGCGTGCCAGCCGTCCTGAATTTCTTCACTTTGTCCGCCGATGGCGCTACGTCCATCTCGGCCGCAAAATCCGCGACCTGATCCGCAGGCAATGCGCGTAGGAAAGATTTCAATAAGACCTCGGCCTCGCGCAGGCAAGTATTGAAGTCGTAATGATGGCTTTCAAGCGTCTTCCAACTCTCATTTGGATTTACTGCCCGTCCCGATGCGAGGTCGGCTGTCTCCAAATGAAACACGCCCGCGATATTCTCCAATGTCTCCGAAAGTATTTTTAGTTTCTGCAGGAACCGGGAACGGTCGGCGAAGAGCACCCGATGCAGGAATTCGTTCCACGATGCGGCGCTCTGGGCGGTCTGGCCTTTGAAAAATTCGGTGTTCAGGGGCAGGACTTGCGGCACGTTGCTGATGCGGCGGCCGCGATGGGAAATGGCCTGGCACCCTTCGATCAGCACGACGGCGCTCCTGGCCAACAGTTCATCACATACCACCACTTGCTGGCGGGCGCCGACCAGTTCTCCCCGTGAGCGCAGCGAAACGGATTCGCTCAGAGAAATGCTGACCATAGCGTAGGAAGATTCCCAGCCACGGACCACGGTGTGGAAAAGCTGCATTTTCTCGCGCGGGAGGGCGGCGATCCAATCCTCGGAGACGGTGGCTTTGGTGGAATGAGAGGTTTTCTTTCGCTCAGAAAACACACTACCCCCAGGTAAGAACCCGGAGTATACCACTGGTTTTGAGCTAGCGGTTTTTCCGCCTTTTCTTGACGCTCGCCGAAGAGGGCCGCTATACTCGCGTCCGACTCACCGAACCGCCGCGTTGCTCGTGATCCGCGCTCGAGAAAACGGCCCAATCGTTGAAAGGGATGACTCTTTGGAATTTGAACCACTAGATCAATATCAGCAGCGCCGCCAGAATCTGAAGGACATTGAAGCCCTGGGACATCCAGCCTACCCTCGCAAATTTGCGTGGACGCACACGCCAAAGGAAATTCTGGAAAAGTACGCGGGAAGCACGGTGGAGGAATTGGAATCCTCCCGGGTCACGGTGAGTGTGCCGGGCCGGATCGTGGCCTTGCGGCCGCATGGTAAAGCGGCGTTCGCCCACATCGCTGGAGATGGCGCGCGGCTGCAGATTTACGTGCGTCAGGATATCGTGGGCGAAGAGGCCTACAAGCTTTTTAAGTTGATGGATTTAGGGGACTTTGTGGGTGTTACGGGACATTTGTTCCGTACCAAAACGAATGAGCTTTCGGTGAAGGTCGACAAGCTCGAATTGCTCACCAAATCACTGCTGCCGCTGCCCGAAAAGTGGCACGGTTTGGCGGACGTGGAGCTGCGTTACCGGCGGCGGTACCTGGATCTGATCGTGAATGAAAAGGCCCGCGAAGTTTTCATTCGGCGGGCGCAGATTATTCGCGAGATTCGCCACTTTTTCGACGCTCGAAATTATTCCGAAGTGGAAACGCCGATGATGCATCCGATTCTGGGCGGAGCTACGGCGCGGCCATTCATCACCCATCACAACACGCTGGACATGAAGCTGTATCTGCGGATTGCGCCGGAACTCTATTTGAAGCGCCTGGTGGTTGGCGGGCTGGATCGCGTCTATGAAATCAACCGCAACTTTCGCAACGAAGGTATTGACGCCATCCATTTGCAGGAATTCACCATGCTGGAGTTCTACCAGGCGTACAGCGACTACCGCGAGCTGATGGATATGACGGAAGAACTATTCCGAAGCCTGGCGGAAAAAATCTGCGGCTCGACGAAATTCAAGTACGAAGAGACCGAGATCGACTTTGGCCATTTCGAACGGCTGTCAATGCGCGACGCGATTGTGAAATTCTGGCCGGCTGCCGCCAGACCTGCGCCCACGAGTGCGGAATTAGCCGCGGCGGGCGGCCCGCTGGCGATCGCCGAACGCTTCAATGTTTACGCCCGCGCGCAGAACATCGATCCTATTCTGAATGTCGGAAAACTTTCGGCTGGGGAATTGATTGGGGAGCTTTTCGAAGCGGTGGCCGAACCGCATTTGGTGCAGCCGACTTTCATTTACGACTTTCCAATCGAGATTTCGCCGCTTTCCAAAACTCGCGCGGATGATCCATCCATCGCCGAACGATTCGAACTGTTCATCGCCGGCATGGAGGTCGCCAACGGCTTCTCCGAGCTGAACGATCCGATCGACCAGGAGAATCGTTTTCGCGCGCAAGTGGAAAAAGGCGGTCACGAAGCGCCCAAGGAAGTCGACGTTGATTACATTCGCGCCCTATCGCATGGGCTGCCGCCCACCGCTGGCGAAGGCATCGGTATTGACCGCCTCGTCATGCTCCTCACCGACTCGCACGCGATTCGCGAAGTGGTTCTTTTCCCGCTGTTGCGCGCCGAATCGGGCGAACCTGCGGCTGAAGAGATTCCGGCCCCGGGAGCAGCAAACAAACCCAATTCCGCCGCAGACGGCGCAAAAAAATGACGTTCGAATGGCTGGTGGCGCTGCGGTATTTGAGATCGCCGAACCGGCCCGTGGTACTGCGCATCGTGACGCTGCTGGCGATCGTAGGCGTGGCCGCGGGCGTGACCACCCTAGTCATCGCGCTGTCCATGAACACCGGTTTTCGCCAAGCGATTCGCGACCGGTTGCTTAGCGTCACTGCCCACATCAACTTAAAGCCCATCGGCCCCAACGGCATTCCCGACTATCGACCATTGATCTCGGAACTGAGCGCCGCACCCGGCGTGCGGTCGATTGAACCGGCGATCTATGCCACCGTGCTGCTTTCTTCCGGCGGCCACGCTCGCGGCATCGTGTTGAAGGGCGTCGATCCCCAACTCGAATTGCAAGCCAGCGAAGCGCTGCATCAAATCGAAGCTGGCTCGGCGAATTTCGCGCCCGATGCCGACGGCATTCCGGCGGTGCTCGTCGGGTATATGCTGGCCAACGATTTGGAAATTTCCGCCGGCGATTACGTGACGCTGACCAGTCCTCAGGGAAACCTAACGCCACTGGGCATGATGCCGCGCTCCCGGCGCTTTCGGGTGACTGGGATCTTCAATTCCGGATTTTACGATTACGATGCGAATTGGGGATTTGTGAATCTGCCTTCCGCGCAGTCGCTTTCCGGAATTGGCGATGTGGTGAGCCTGCTGGAATTTCGAGTGACGCGGATGGACGACGCCAGCGCGATCGCCGACGATTTGCTGAAGCGCGCTGGGCCGGGGTTCACCACCTCGACCTGGATGGACGAAAATCGGGCGCTGTTTCGGGCGTTGAGCCTCGAAAAACTGGTCACCGCTCTGTTCATCGGCCTCATCACTTTCGTTGCGGGACTGAATATTCTCGTGGTACTGACCATGACCGTAACGGATCGGGCGCGGGATGTCGCGGTGCTGATGGCCATGGGCGCGCGCCGGCAGCAAATCCGAAAAGTCTTTATCCTGCAGGGGTTGGTGGTCAGCATCGCCGGAACGGTTTTGGGCCTGATCCTCGGTTACAGCTTTGCGGGAATTGCGAATAAGTGGCGGCTGATTCACTTGAATCCGGAAGTCTATGCCATCCCCTACGTGCCGTTTCACACCAACGCTGCCGACGCCGTCTGGATCGCAGCTGCGGCGCTCGCGATCAGCATCGCCGCGACCATCCTGCCAGCCCAATCTGCCGCCCGGATTCTGCCGGTCGAGATCCTTCGTTTCGAGTAATTTTGGGCACATACCCACGCCGCTTGTGCGTCCAACAGAGATCTAAACTGCTGAACCAAATTTTCTGGCGCATCGTGGTATGCTGCCGGGGTTTTGAGTTCTACCGGAAGCGTTAGCGAATCATCGCTCCGGCCGAATTCACGGTTTGATTCTCGGAGGAAAGTTTCATGATCGTCGGCGTCCCGCGCGAAATTTATCCTGGAGAGCGACGCGTCGCCATCGTGCCCGCAGCCGTGCCCATTCTGACGAAGGGCGGCTTCGAAGTGGTGGTGCAAGCCGGAGCGGGCAATGAAGCCGGATATCCCGACGCGAGCTACACCGCGAAAGGGGCAAAAGTTTTCGCAGACCGCGCCGAGGTTTTTCGCCTGTCCGATATTGTGGTGCAGGTGTTGTGCTACGGATCAAACGACAAGACCGGCGAAGCGGATTTAGCCTTGCTGCGGCGCGACCAGGTGCTGGTCGGTTTTCTGCGCCCACTCGGCGAACTAAAAACCATCCAACAGATTGCCGAGCGCGGCGTCACCGCACTCTCAGTCGAGTTGATCCCGCGAACCACCCGCGCGCAAAGCATGGATGCCCTCTCTTCGATGGGCACGATTTGCGGCTACAAAGCCGTGCTAACGGCAGCGGACACCCTGCCTCGAATTTTCCCCATGCTGACGACCGCAGCCGGAACGATCACGCCTTCGCGCGTTTTTATCATCGGCGCGGGCGTTGCAGGGTTGCAAGCTATCGCCACGGCGCGCCGTTTGGGCGCGGTAACTTCGGCGTACGACATGCGTCCGGCGGCGAAAGAACAAGTGCAAAGCCTTGGCGGGCGATTTGTCGAACTTCCCATTGAAGCGAAGGACGCTCAAGACGCGCGCGGTTACGGGCGCGCGCAAGACGAACAGTTTTACGCCCGCCAGCGCGAATTGCTGACCAGGGTCGTAGCCGAAAGCGACGTGGTGATCACTACTGCGGTGATACCTGGGAAAAAATCGCCGATTCTTATCACCGCCGACATGGTCAAAGGCATGGCGCCGGGCTCGGTGATTGTGGATTTGGCTTCCGAGCGCGGCGGGAATTGCGAACTCACCAAGCCAGGCGACACCATCGTGGCCCATGGGGTCACCATCATTGGCGTCTATAATTTCGCCAGCGAGGTCCCATACCACGCCAGCCAGATGTACGCGCGCAATGTGTCCGCGTTTCTTTTGTATATGTTCAAAGATGGCAAGCTGCGGCTCGATACGTCTGACGAAATTATTCGAGACACGTTGTTGACGGTCGGCGGCGAGATCGTCAATCAGCGGCTGCGCGAATTCTATGCGCTGCCCGCATTAGCCGCCGCGTCTCAGGAGAAAGAATCATGAAGATGGATTTGCTGACCAGCCTTTACGTTTTCATGCTGGCCGGATTCATAGGTTTTGAAGTCATACGCAACATTACGCCGCTGCTGCACACTCCGCTGATGTCGCTGACCAACGCTCTCGACGCCATCGCCGTGGTCGGCGCGATTATTCTGGCCGGCGAGCATAAAAGCACCCTCGCCACCATCTTAGGAACCATCGCGATCGTGGCTGCGACCAGTAACGTAGTCGGCGGATTTCTGATTACCGACCGCATGCTCAAAATGTTCAAGGCCAGCGGCCCTAAAAAATAATGACACCCTGGATCGGAACCGACACATTTATCGAAATTACCTACCTGATCGCTACGGCGCTGTTCATCCTTTCGCTGGTCTGGATGAAGTCGCCAGTGACGGCTCGGCGTGGAGTGCGCGCCGGTGAAATTGGCATGGCGCTGGCCATCGGTGGCACGCTCCTGAACCGCGGCATCGTGGATTACAAATGGATCCTGATCGCACTGGTTCTGGGCTCGATCATCGGCGTACCGCTGGGCAAAGTTCACATGACCGCGGTGCCGCAGCGGACGGCACTCAGCCACGCTTTTGGGGCGCTGTGCGTGACGCTGGTCGGAACCGCCGAGTTTTATTTGCGCGCACCGAATGTCCCGCGATTCATGATGGGCGTGCTCTCCATGGAGGTGATTCTCGGCGGCCTCACGTTCACCGGCAGCTTAATGGCTGCTGGAAAGCTGCAAGAGTGGCTGCCGCAACGGCCCATCACCTATAAAGGCCAGAACTTCGTGAACCTCGGATTTCTTGCGGTCGCCGTTGGGTTGGCCGCGTACCTGGTACATGACCCCAGCCACATCAATCTCTTTCCGTTGATGATTGCGATTCCGCTGATTTTTGGCGTGCTAATGATTATTCCTATCGGCGGCGCCGATATGCCGACGGTCATCTCGCTATTGAATTCTTACGCCGGACTTTCGGCGGCCGCCATGGGCTTCGTGCTCGACAGCAAATTGCTGATCATCGCCGGCGCTCTCGATGGCGCTTCCGGTTTCATTCTTTCGGTGAATATGTCGAAGGCGATGAACCGCTCGTTCACCAACGTGCTGTTCGGCGCGTTCGGGCAGGAGCAAGCTGCTGGAGCGGCCACGGAAGAGGCCCGTCCAGTACATAGCGCCACCGCGGAAGAAGCTGCTGCGATTTTGGGCGCCGCTAATAAAGTGGTTATCGTTCCGGGATACGGAATGGCCGTGGCGCAAGCGCAGCACAAAGTTCGTGAACTTTATGACGCGTTAAGCAAACGCGGTGTAGACGTAAAGTTCGCGATCCATCCGGTCGCCGGCCGCATGCCCGGGCACATGAACGTCCTGCTGGCTGAAGCGGACATTCCGTACGACAAGCTGCTGGACATGGACGAGATCAACGGCGAATTTCCGCAGACGGATGTGGCTCTCGTAATTGGCGCGAACGACGTGACTAATCCGGCCGCCCGCGCCGATGCTTCCAGCCCGATTTTTGGCATGCCGATCCTGGATGTGGACAAGGCGCGCACCGTGATGGTGATCAAGCGCGGGATGAGCCCAGGCTTCGCCGGTATTGATAATCCGCTCTACTACCTGGACAAAACGTTGATGCTGTTTGGCGACGCCAAATCGTTCGTAGGCTCGATCGTGCGCGAGCTAACCGGCGCTGGCGGCCACGGCTAGACCGCGCCAATAACCCTCCGGGCGGCCGCCGTAAATCGGAAATCTGAAGATTCGGTGTCGCCCCTCCCCAGAGCCCGCGTATTTCTCGTTAGGAGCCCGCGAATTTTTGCGGAAACACAGACCGTGTTAGAATTGTGCCTGGAGCAAAATTCTAGCGAACCACAAAACGCGATCTGCTGGCGGCAGGCGCCTGAAACCAAGGTTGGCAGCTTACCTTCGGCGGGTAATAGTACGGCAATAAAGAGAACTTTTGTGGGTTCCCCGGGCCCCGGTGCAGCTTCGGGAAATCTTAGTTGCATGTAAGAAAAGGACATACACTTTGGTGCATTCGGCATCTAAAGTGAAAGAGATCTAGTTCCTGGCATGCAGATGCAAGTCACTTCCGGGACCGCTCTTCTTGACGACTCGCTACCAAAAGGAGCCGCCACCAATAACACCGAAATTCTGCGCGCGGCGAATCTTCGTAAAGTGTACCGTTCCGGCGATCAGCAAATCGTTCCTCTCGATGGAATTGACCTCGAAGTCATCCGCGGCGAAATGATCGCGATTGTCGGGCCGTCTGGAGCGGGGAAAAGCACGTTGCTGCACCTGCTGGCCGCGCTGGACACCCCAACGAGTGGTGCAGTATACTTCGCCGGAGATTCGCTACACGATCTCGCTGAAAAAAATGTGGCGGAATATCGCAATCGCGCCGTCGGTTTCGTCTGGCAGCGGCACCATTTGCTGCCGGATTTCACCGCGGCGGAAAACGTAGCGATGCCGCTGCTGGTTCGGGGCACCTCCTTGGCGCAAGCGCTTCGAACCGCAAAAGACTGGCTCGGTGAAGTAGGGCTGGCGGACCGGGCCGGGCAGCGTGGGGGGCAGTTATCCGGGGGCGAACAACAGCGGGTGGCCATCGCACGAGCTCTGGTCAACGGCCCGACGTTGCTTATCGCCGACGAACCTACCGGCGACCTCGATCAGCAGAGCGCCGAAAGTGTTTTCGAACTTATGTACCGTCTTCATCAGTCTCACCGTTTAACGTCAATCCTGGCAACTCACAACAATTCATTAGCCCGGCGTGCCGACCGCGCTCTGATTCTGGAGCATGGGAAGCTAACGCCGGCCGGGGTATTGCTTGCCCAGTCCGCTGCCCCTCTCGGCCGTATGGCGGATGGCGCGATGCAAACCCTGGAAGACCTTGGGTGAACCGTGTTCGAACGCTATACAGAGAAAGCTAGGCGCGTAATATTTTTTGCACGATATGAGGCGAGCCAGTACGGCAGCCCCTATATCGAGACGGAGCATCTGCTGCTGGGATTGCTGCGCGAGGACAAAGCCCTCGCTAACCGCTTCCTGCGCTCACATGGCTCCATCGAATCCATCCGGAAGGAAATCGAAGCGCGCATCACCGTGCGCGNNGCGGAAGAAGCCGAGCGGCTGGGCCACAAGCACGTCGGCACCGAGCATTTATTGTTGGGCGTGCTCCGCGAAGAGAAGTCTTTCGGCGCGGAGATTTTGCTTGAGCGGGGATTGCGTCTTTCAACCGTGCGCGAAGAACTCGGTCGCAGCGCGGGGGAGAAGGTGCCAGTGAACCGACCAAAAGAAGCGTCGTTGCTTGCCGAATTCA
>PMHK01000219.1:10682-10814 GCA_003156635.1 Acidobacteriota bacterium
AGAATAATCCGGTGCTGATCGGAGAACCCGGCGTGGGTAAAACCGCGATTGTGGAAGGCTTGGCTCAACGCATTTCGGACGGCGACGTACCGCCGTTTCTGGCGGATAAACGCATTCTCTCGCTCGATCTTT
>PMHK01000087.1 GCA_003156635.1 Acidobacteriota bacterium
GAAGCGATCGATCGCGATTCCGCGTCCTTCGACCACGTGATGGCCGCTTACAAGTTGCCCAAAGAAACGTCTAACGAACAAGTGCAACGCGATGCCGCCATCCAACTCGCTCTGCAGGGCGCGGCGACCGTGCCGCTCGAAGTCGCCCGCCGAAGCGCCGAAGTNNCGGTGCGCTGGAAAATGTCGCCATCAATCTGGAGTCGATCACCGACCAGGCGTTCACGACCCGCCTGAAATCCGAAGCAGCGGCCATTTCGGCGCGAGTCGCCGCGGCTTAGGTGCAACGTCGTAACATTCTCTTCGGCGCTTGGCCGCAGATTTGCATCAAACGTACTTGATAGAAATGCTCGATACGATTAGAAATTCTTAACTGAGGATCACGAGAAAATGAGACAGCCCGTCACCCGCATCGTAGTCGTCGCTCTTTTAGCTGTGGCCGTAGCCTTCGGCGCACTCACCGCCATTCCGACGCGGACCTCCGCCGGTTCGCTGAGCACCGCGATCATCGGCATGTTTCCCAAGGATGCGGGTGAATTCGCCTACGCCGATCTGAAGACCGCTCGAAAATATCCGTGGTTCGCGCAGCTCAATGACCAACTGCTGCCACCGCGCTTCCATCAATTCGAACAATTCCTTGCTTCTTCCGGCGTCGATCCGAACTCGCAAGTGGAAGAATTGGCCTGGGCCAGCGAGTCGAACGGCAAAGGCGACAACGTGGTCGGCATCGCGCTGGGAAATTTCGATCCGTCGGCTTCCGAAGCGAAACTGAAAACCCAAAAAGTTCCGTCGTTCGAATCGCAGGGTTATCGCATGTACGCCTTCGGCAGCGGCATCGCCGCCGGCGACATTCTCTTTCTCTTTTTCGACAGCAATACCGCCGCCTTCGGCAACCGCGCGGCGCTGGAAAAACTGATCGACGTGCGCATGGGCGGCACGCCCAGCCTGCTGACCAACGAGTCGCTTTTCCCGATGATCTCCGAAGCGAACGGCAACGGCATCGTGTGGGGCGTGCTCGACAAAGAACACACCGCCATCGCCTTGCAGCAATTGGTTCCGCAGGCCGGACAATTTCCTCAAGCCGCGGCCATCATCGCGCGCATCAAAGCCATGATCATTAATATCAGCGCCGACGACAAATCGATCGACGCGCACCTGCAGGCGGTCTGCGCTTCGGTCGACGACGCGAATCTGCTCAGCGCCGCATTTCAGGCTGGCCTGATGTATCGCCGCTACCAGGAAGCGTCCAGCAACCCCGCTCTGGCCAAGGCCCTCGACGGTGTCGGTGTGGTTCCCACCGGCGATCGTCTGAAAATCAACGCCCCCGTCACCCAGGAACAAATGACCGCGCTGATCCAGAGCAAATCGTTCGCGCCGCCCGCGAATTAATTTCACGCCGCGGGCTATCCGTGTGCGCCGAGTCTAAATCTTCGTAAACACCGACCAATCTGTCATCGCGAGCGCAGCGCGGGATCTGTTGCTTACGATCCTCGCCGCGGCGGCGGCGTCCGTCACAAGGGTCAGGGTTTTGGTTCCAGGAAAAACGGGGAATACGAGGGGTTGGACCTAAGCGACGGTTTTCTTACCGCCGTCGCAATACTTCACCAGCGTCATACGCGACACGCCGGACTTCGTTTCATACTGCACGCGATCGACGCTGGTCTTCTGCAACGCGCCGCTCAGCCCGGCACTGCTGCCGGCCACGGCATCACCCACGAAAGTATCCAGCCCCGCCGTCGGCAGCGCCTCGCCGGTATGTTCGATGGCCACTTCCACGCGGTCGGTAAAATCGGTGATGATCACCTTCACCGCCGCTTTGCGGTTCGCATTCGATTCGTTCAAAAGCGGAAATGTTTCTTTGCAGGCGGCAATCGCCGCCGCCGCCAATCCCTGTTGGGCCTCAGTGGACAGCCCGCACCGCAGCGACGACTGAAACACAATCGGCTCGATCGCGGACAGCAGCCGCTCGTCCTCGTGGACGATTATTTCGGTGCGCGCTGGATCAGTGCTCATCTTTATCGGCCAGGGTCACGTCGCAGGCTTCGCGGCATTCGGGGCAATAATACATCCGGTCGACCGCCAGGCGAATGTCATGCTGCGACTGGCAGAAGCAGCAAAACTTCTCGCATGTACACTGTATTTCAGGCTTGTCGCACTGCGAACAGAGGGTTGTTGCCATCGCCGCCCCTTCAGGTTACCTGGAGAATTCGCCTTCCACCCATACTAGGGCAAGCCTGAGTTCGCCACAAGCGTCTAACTTCTTTCGATTCCCTAAACAGCGATACCGATTCGGCACGATGCTCATTTGATCCGAAAAATGCCACGCGGCCCGTTTTCTTGACACCCCAAAATCACCATGCTAATTTCGATGTTTGGCCACCATGGTTCGATTTTTCCTGTGACAACGCCAGCCATCGCTGAAACTCGCAAGACCGCCCTCAACGCCGTGCACCGGCGCTTGAACGCCCGCATGGTTAATTTCGGCGGTTGGGACATGCCGCTGGAATATTCGGGGATTCTCGCCGAACACGAAGCGGTGCGCACCCGCGCCGGACTTTTCGACGTGAGCCACATGGGCGAACTCGAAATCACGGGCCCCGGCGCGCAATCCCTGGTGCAATGGGTCAGCTGCAACAACGCCGCCAAATTGATCGACGGACAAATTCAATATTCCGGTTTGATGACTTCGCGCGGCACATTTGTCGACGACCTACTGGTGCACAAAATTTCCGACACCCATTACCTGCTGTGCGTCAACGCCAGCAACCAAGATGCGGATTTCGATCACCTCGTGGCCAATAATAAATTCGACGCGAAGGTCGCCAACACCAGCTCGCGCTATTCGCAGCTCGCGGTGCAGGGCCCGCGCGCCGAAGAGATTCTGCAAAAACTCACCCGTACTGCGCTGGCGCCGATTCGCTACTATTATTTTGTCTTTGGCCAGGTCAGCGGCGTGGATTGCCTGATCGCTCGCACCGGGTACACCGGCGAAGACGGCTTCGAAATTTACTTCGCGCCGGAATATTCGGAAAAATTGTGGGACGACCTGATGAAAGCAGGCGCGCCGCTGGGTATGATTCCGACGGGTCTGGGTGCGCGCAACACGCTGCGCCTGGAAGCCGGGATGTGCCTTTACGGCCATGAAATCGACGACACCACCACGCCCTGGGAAGCAGGCCTCGCCTGGATCTGCAAAATGGAGAAGGCGCCGTTCCTGGGCAGCGACGTTTTAGCTGCGCAGAAAAAAGACGGTGTCCCGCGCAAGCTGGTCGGCTTTGAAATGCTGGACAAGCGCATCGGACGTGACGGCTATCCGGTCGACGCCGCCGGAAAGCAGGTCGGCCGGGTCACCAGCGGCTGCCCTTCGCCGACGCTCAAGAAAAATATCGGAATGGCCTACGTGCCGCCGAGCTTGACGGCGGTGGGAACCGATTTGGAAATTGATATCCGAGCCCAAAAAGCGGCGGCTCGCGTGATTCCGTTGCCATTTTACAAGCGACCACAGTAACCAGGTCGCATCCAACCAGGAGACCCATGTACCCAGCAGACTACCGCTACACCAAGCAACACGAGTGGGTCAAAGTCGATGGCGAAGTTGGAATTGTCGGCATCACGCATTACGCGCAGCAGGAATTGGGCGACGTGGTCTTCGTCGACATGCCCAAGCCCGGAACAAAAATCAAGTTGGGCACGTCCTTCGGCACCGTTGAATCGGTGAAAGCGGTCAGCGAAATTTTCAGCCCCGTTTCCGGCGAAATTCTGGAAACGAACGGTCTGCTTTCCGATGCTCCCGAAAAAATAAATGCCGACCCGCACGTGACCGCCTGGCTGATCAAAGTGAAGCTGGACGACCCGAAAGAGGCCGCGAGCCTGATGGACGCCGTTGCGTATCAATCCTACGTCGAAGCCGCCGCCAAGGATCATTAAGCCGAATGCGTTATTTGCCCAAGAGTCCCGCGGAACGCCAGGAAATGCTCGCCGCCATTGGCGCGAAATCGATCGACGAACTTTTCAAATCGATCCCGGAAAAATTTCGCCTGCGCGATCCGCTGGCGCTTCCCGGGCCGTTGTCCGAATCCGAGATTATTCAATACTTCAAGGCGCGCGCCGACGAAAACGCCCGCGGCTACACTTCGTTCCTCGGCGCAGGAGTGTATTCGCATCTCCGTTCGGTGGTCGCCGACGCCATTATCCAGCGCGGCGAATTTCTTACTTCCTACACACCCTATCAGGCTGAATTCGCGCAAGGCACGCTCACCGCGATTTTCGAATTTCAAACGCTAATGTGCCAGCTCACCGGCCAGGAAGTGGCCAACGCCTCGATGTATGACGGCTCGACCGCGCTGACGGAGGCCGTGCTGATGGCCGAGCGCCTCACCGACCGCGACTACGTGCTGGTCGCGCGTTCGGTGCATCCGGAGTATCGCCAGGTGCTGCACACTTACGCGAAGAATCTCGGCTTGAAAGTTGAGGAAATCGGATTCACTCCATCAGGGCAAATCGATCGCGCGGCGCTGACGCCCGAAAAGCTTTCGAGGGCCGCGGCGATCGTCGTCCAGTCGCCGAACTTCTTCGGCGTGCTCGAAGATCTTCCTGCCCTAGCGCAAGCCGCGCACGCCAGCGGCGCGCTCTTGGTCGATACCATCACCGAAGCCGTTTCGCTGGGCATCGTTCGCCCGCCAGCCGAAGCCGACATCGTCGCCATGGAAGGCCAGGCCCTGGGCATCCCACCCAGCTATGGCGGCCCTTACGTTGGCGTCATCGCTACCCGCGAAAAATTCGTGCGCCAGATGCCCGGCCGCCTGGCCGGAGAAACCAAAGACGCCGAAGGCAACCGCGGATTCGTCCTGACGCTGGCCACTCGCGAGCAACATATCCGCCGCGAGAAAGCCACCTCCAACATTTGCACCAACGAAGCGCTCTACGCGCTCGCCGCCACCATTCATCTTTGCCTGATCGGCAAAGAAGGAATTCGCGAACAAGCCCTGCAGAATCTGGCCAAAGCGCGCTTCGCCCAAACCGAACTCGAAAAAATTCCGGGCGTGCGCCGCACCTTCTCCGGCAGGACCTTCAACGAATTCACCGTGGAATTTCCGCGGTCGGTAAAATTGATCAACCACGAATTGCTGAAAGAAAAAATCGTCGGCCCGTATTCTCTGGGCATGTATTATCCCCAGCTCACCAAAAATGCGGTGGTCTGCGTCACCGAAACCACCAGCCGCGCGGAAATCGAACGCTTCGCCGCGGCGGTGCGAAAAATCCTGGAAAAACCTCTATGAGCACCTTACTGAATCCCAAAGCGGCCGAGCCCGAAGCCGCCGCGCATCACGTCGGCAAAGTGCGCTCGCATCCTAGCCAGAACGAAGGGCTGATTTTCGAGCATTCCCTGCCTGGCAAACGCGGCATGGAATTGCCGCCGCTCGACGTTCCGGCGGTCGATCCGGTCGCCGCGCTCGGCGCTGAATTTACCCGTGCGTCGGTCGAAGGTTTCCCGGAAGTCAGCGAGATCGAAGTGATCCGCCACTTCACCCGCCTGTCCACCTGGAATTACGCCATCGATCTCGGAATGTATCCGTTGGGTTCCTGCACCATGAAGTACAACCCGCGCGTCAACGAATTCGTCGCGCGCCTCGAAGGTCTCGCCACCGAACACCCTTCGCAGCCCGCGGAGCTTTCGCAGGGCTGCCTGCGCATCCTTTATGATCTGCAAAAATGCCTGCTCTCCATCACCGGCATGGACGCGGTCACCTTGCAACCAGCCGCCGGGGCGCAAGGCGAACTCACCGGCCTGTTGATGATTCGCGCGTATCTCGAAAGCATGGGCAACGCGCGCCGTAAAGTTTTGATTCCCGATTCCGCCCACGGCACCAATCCCGCGTCGGTCGTCATCGCCGGCTATGAGGTGCAAAATATCAAGTCCAACGATCGCGGCCAGATTGATACCGACCACCTGCGCGAATTCGTCACCGACGACGTCGCCGCGCTGATGATCACCAATCCCAGCACCATTGGCATCTTCGAAGAGCGCATCGCCGAAATCGCGGCCATCCTCCACGAACGCGGCGCCCTGCTCTACATGGACGNNCACATGAATCTGCACAAGACCTTCTCGACGCCGCACGGCGGCGGCGGTCCCGGGGCCGGACCGGTGATGATCAAGAAAATTCTCGAACCGTTTCTGCCGACGCCCGTCATTGTTCAGAAACAGGATGGCAGCTACGCGCTCGATTCGAATCGGCCGCAATCGGTCGGCCGCGTCCGCGCCTTCGCCGGAAATTTTGGCGTGCTGCTCCGCGCCCTCGCTTACACCCTGGCGTACGGTCCCGGAATTCGCCAAGCTACCGAAGACGCCGTGCTGAACGCGAATTACATCCGCAAGAATCTCGAGAAGTATTTCGATTTGCCCTACGATTTGCCGTCCATGCACGAAGTGGTTTTCAGCGACGCGCGCCAAAAAGCTAAAGGCGTGAACACCATGGACATCGCGAAGCGCTTGATCGATTACGGATTTCACCCCTACACCACCGCGTTTCCGCTGATTGTTCCGGGCGCGATGATGATCGAGCCCACCGAATCCGAATCTCGAGAAGAATGTGATTTGTTCATCGATGCCATGCGTTCGATTGCCGCCGAAGTCGATTCCAATCCGGAAATCGTGAAAACTGCGCCGCACTCCACGCGGGTTGGGCGCCTGGACGAAACCGCGGCGGCGCGCAAGCCCGTCCTGCGCTGGAAACCGGCGTAGCGTATGGCCAGGATTCAAGTTTTAAGTTGAAGTTGCGGAACGCACAGCCCCACGGAGGACTTCGATGACGCCTGAACAGGCCGGTTTCCTCGCGAGCATTTTTTTGCCGTCCGTTCAGAAGGAATACTTGACCACGCGCCGCGTCGTGCGCGCCATTCCGGTCGAGAAGGACGGCTTCCAACCGCATCCCGTCGCGCGCACGGCCCTCGAACTCGCCTGGCATCTCACCTCGTCCGACATTTGGTTCCTCGACGGCTTCCTGAACGGAAAATTCGAAATGGAAGACGATTCCATGCCCGGCGATCTCACCGACAGCGCGGACGTCCTCGCGCTCTACGAAGAGCAATTCGACCAGAAATTTCCGTTGGTCGCCAAGCTCTCTCCTGAATTTTGGGCCACGCCGCTGGAATTTTTTGGAATTTTCAACTATCCGGCCGCGCTGTATCTGCAATTCATGCTCAACCACTCGATCCATCACCGCGGCCAGCTCACCGCCTACCTGCGCGAAATGGGCGCCAAGGTTCCCAACATTTACGGCGGCAGCTATGACGAACCGATGTCCGAAGCGCCGCCCCACGAAAAATAGCTCCTCAAAATGGAAACGTCGTGGCGGCCGCAATTTCGGCAACCGCCACGACGCTTTAATTCCAGTCCTGAACTGTTCTTACTTCTTGTCGTTCTTGGCTTTCTCGATCGGCAGTCCTCGCGCCGCCACCGGGTTGAGTCGCTGCACGGCGGTGACGTCCACCGAATTTGCCGCGGCGGCCGGAAACAACACGGAACGCCCGTCGGTGCTGGCTGCCGCCGCATCGGCCATTCGTTCCGTGGCCGGAGCGGCCATGGGGATCAGGGCGCCTTCGGCTTCCTTCAGGAATTTCAGGCCATTTTCCGAGCCTTGCCAGTCGATGGAGATCACATCGCCCAGCGAGACTTGTTCGGTCGAAAGCAAACTCGCCAGCGGATAGACCACGTGACGCTCGATCGCGCGCTTCAAATGCCGCGCCCCGTACTTCAGGTCCGTGCCTTCCTTCAGCAGGAATTCCCGCGCCGGAGCAGTGACGCGGAACAGGAAGCGGCCTTTCGCCGTTTCCAGCACGCGCTGTTGCACCATGCCCAACTCGATCTCCAGAATCTGCTCGAGCTGCGCTGATCGCAGCGGATGAAATACGACGGTCTTGTCGATGCGGTTCATGAACTCCGGCGCGAATTTGCGTTTCGCTGCTTCCGACGCCGTGTTCTTGACCTTCTCATCCAAACCCTCTTTGCTTTCCGCGCGGACCTGCGGCGCAAAGCCCAACCCACCATTCATCAGCTCGGTGATTTCCACCCCGCCCAGGTTCGAGGTCATGAAAATCATGGTCTGCGACAGGTCGACGCGGCGGTTGTCGCCGAGCGTCAGAGTGGCTTTGTCCAGGATGCCCAGCAGCAATTGCCACAGCGCGTCGCTGGCTTTTTCGATTTCGTCGAACAGCAAAAACGAAATCTTCAATTTCTCGGTGTGATATTGGGCGAGCGCTTCCTGGGTGATCAGCGGATGCGTTTCGCGGTGGCCCAAATAGCCCGGAGGCGAGCCAATCAATTTCGCGATTTCGTGGGAGTGCTGAAATTCCGCGCAGTCCACTTTGATCACCGCGCGCGGATCGCCAAACAGCACTTCGGCGGTCGCTTCCACCACCCGCGTCTTGCCCGCGCCGGTTGGACCGAGGAACAACAGGTTCCCCACCGGACGCCCCGGCGAATTCAGCCCCGCGCGAAATACTTGATACAGGTCCACAACCGCCTGTACCGCTTCATCCTGCCCCACAATCTTGCGTCGCAGCCCTGCTTCAAAATCCCGGCTCTCTACGCTGCG
>PMHK01000150.1:0-454 GCA_003156635.1 Acidobacteriota bacterium
TCGGGCAGGTCCACGATCAGATTGGGATCGATCTCCAAGCCGACCGAGCGCGCGTAGGAACGAACGCCGCGCCAGCGCGGCGAACTATCGGCCAGCATTTTGGGACCGCGGATGAAAGCGATCTTGCGATGGCCAAGAGAATAGAGATGTTCGATGGCGAAATGTCCGCCGGCTTCGTTGTCGACCATCACCGAGCTGATCGTGCCCGAGCCGAGGGTGCGGCTGATTACCACGGCCGGGATGTTTCTTTTTTCCAAGTCGGCGATCAAGTCGATATCGACGAAAAGCCAGTTGGCGACATAAATCAGGCCTTCCACGGGGCGGGCCAACAACATTTCCAGATAGCGTTCGAAGCGGCCGCGCTGGTTGTGCACGTCGGTAAGGATCGGCAGGTAGGAGGCCTGGTATAGAGAATTCTCAATTCCGCGCAGGATCAAAGTGCAAAACGGGTCGG
>PMHK01000150.1:527-65092 GCA_003156635.1 Acidobacteriota bacterium
CGTGAGGCTTTTGGTCTTGCGGCGGGTCAAGACCGACTCCGGCGGTGGTCAGCTGCGCATGAACGATTGGCCATGGACGAACATCTTTATCATAGCCGCAAGCGCGAGGCCAGAGGCAGCGCAGTCCGGGGAGTTTCTAGACGTGCGGAATCTGGGAGACGTTCCAGCCGCCTCCGAGGGCTTTGATCAGCAAGACGCTGGCGGCCATGCGACGGGTCAACAAATTCACGGCGGTCACTTCGTCGGAAAGCGCCGCGCTTTGCGCGGTGGTGACTTCGAGATAATTGGCCACGCCGCCGCGGTAGCGGGTCTCGGAGAGAGATAGCGAATGTTGGGCGGCTGCTACCGCACGAGCCTGGGTGCCGGACTCATCTTCCAAAATACGCAAAGCCGCGAGGTTGTCCTCCACTTCCTGAAAAGCGGTCAAGATCGTGGCGCGGTACTGATCCACGGATTGATCGTAAGTCGCCCGCGCCTGCTCCAAGGTGCCTTTGCGCTTTCCGCCGTCGAACAAAGTTTGGGCGGCTTGACCGCCGAGTGAATACAAACCGGACGGTCCCTGAATCAGGGTGGTGATCACCTCACTTTCAAAACCGCCGCTCCCGCCAAGCGTGACCAGCGGATAGTACGCGGCTTTGGCCACGCCAATTTGAGCATTTTGTTCCTGCACGCGGCGTTCGGCGGCGGAAATATCGGGGCGGCGTTCGAGCAAATCGGAAGGCAGGCCGGACGGAATGACCGGCGGCAGCGCATCGAGCGGCAGCGGGGGCAGAGCGAAAACCGAAGCGGGCTTGCCAATCAGCACGGCGACGGCATGCTGGAAGGCCGAACGTTGCACGCCGACATCGATCGATTGCGCGCGCGTGGTTTCGAGAATGGTCTGCGCCTGGGCCACATCAACAGCCGAAGCGATGCCGCCTTGAAAACGGTTTTGAGTCAGTTCCAGGGCTTTTTCGAAGGACTGCACGTTGTCATCGAGCAGTTTTTTTTGGGCGTCGAGTCCGCGAAGCTGAAAATAATCGGAAGCGAGTTCGGCATGCAGGCTCAGGCTGACGTTCGCCAGATCCGCGGCGCTGGCCTGCGCTTCGGAGCGGCTGGCTTCGACTAACCGGCGAACCCGGCCCCAGAGGTCGGCTTCGTAAGACACGTCAATCGGCAGAATGAAGTCGTTGTATTCCTGCTTGGACAACTGCGAATTAAAAAGCGGGCGATTGGCGGATACGCGATCGTGAAAGCCTGAAGGGTCGGCCGTGATCGTCGGATACTTCGCCGAACGGGTGACCCGCAAAGCCGCACGCGCTTCCGCAAATTGCGCTTCCGCCGCCTTGAGGGATTGGTTCGAAATGTTAACTTGCTCTTCGAGCTCGTTGAGCTGCTGATCCTGATAAATCTCCCACCACTTCCCTTTGGCGATGGCGTCGTTGGGCTGGGCCAGCTTCCAATTTTCCGGAGTCTCGACGAAGGTGGCCGGCACTTCCGCCTTGGGCTTGGAGTAGTTCGGACCCACGGTGCAGCCCGCAATGCTGGCGGCAATGAGCGCGGCCAGCAGGGCCGGCGACAGTGGTCCACGGCGTAGTAAGGAAGTTTTACGGTGCAGGGCGCGACTCACTACTGGGCCCCTCCTGGTTTCGGCTGAGATTGGTTTGGCTGGCCTTGCTGGCTTGGCGACGCGTCTTTCGGCAGTAGCGGATTCACTTGCTCGCCATCGACGACCGAGTCGGACGGATTGATGATGACCTTGTCATCGGCATTGAGGCCGGAGAGAACCTCCACTTGCGAGCCAAAGTCCCGCCCGAGGGTGATCGCGACCAGCTTCGTTTTATTGTTGGAGTCGACGGTGGCGACCTGCAAGCCCTGGGCGCGGAAGATCAGCGCGCTGACCGGCAGAATGTAAGATGGTACGTCGTTCGGCAGCTTTAGATGCACCTCGGTGTAAGCGCCCGGAAGGAGCTCGCCGGTGGAGTTGTTTACATCCACTTCGACGAGCAGGGTCCGGGAAGCCACATCAATGGCGTTGGCGGTGCGCACCAGGGTCCCCTGAAAGCGGCGTCCGGGATATTCACCCAGGGTGAGGTCCGCGGTTAGGCCAGGCTTGGCGGCAATGGAATATTGCTGCGGGACGTTGACGTATACGCGCAAGGTCTTGATCGCGGCGATGTGGAAAAGTTCTTTCTGGGTGTTGCTTGAACCCTGATCGATCAACTGGCCGATGTCGGTCTCGCGCGCGGTGATGACGCCATCGAAAGGGGCGTAAATATTTTGAAAGGCCTTGGTATCTTCGAGGCGCTTTACGTTCGCGGCGGAAGCCGCCTCGGTGGCTTTCTTAGCCTCATAGTCACCGTTGGCGTTGTCGACGTCCTGCTTCGAAACGGAATCGGTGTTTTTGAGGTCCTCGTAGCGCTTCCAAGTGATCTGCGACAGGTTGCTGTTGGCCTCGGCGGTATTCAGGTCCGCGCGAGCCTGCATCAGTTGTTGATCGACTTCCGGCGTATCAATTACCGCGAGCAATTGGCCAGCTTTGACCCGGGCCCCGATATCCACATACCAATTTTTGAGATAACCGTTGGTGCGGGCGTAGATGGGTGCGTCAGTAAAGGCCTGAATATTTCCGGGCAGCACTATTTCCTGGTGCGGCGCGCCCTGTTTGGGCTGGATGACGTCTACGGTCGGCACCGCGGATTTATCCGTTTCGGTTTTCAGCGCCGCCTTGGCGCGCAGGCGCGGGACCACGCCGGTGATCACGACCACGATCACCACAATGATGGCAATGATCAGTAGCAGAAAACCGTGTTTGGAGCTCGGTGCCGCCGGTCTTCCGGGGTATTCCGCTTCATGCTGTGACGATTTGTTCTGGGACTGGTCGGTCATTGCTTCCTCTTCACCTTCGTACCTTAAGAATTTTGGACCGCTACAAACTTACGACTGCTTATTCCGCGGCAGGCTGCGGCTTTAGCTCGCGCGCGCCGTGAATCAAACTGAAAACCACGGGCACAAAAAACAGGGTGGCGAAGGTCGCAAAGCTCAGCCCGCCGATAACGGCGCGGCCGAGCGGCGCGTTCTGTTCGCCGCCTTCACCGAGGCCGATGGCCATCGGCAACATGCCGATGATCATGGCCAGAGCGGTCATCAACACCGGGCGGAAACGAGTGAAGCCCGACTCAAGCGCCGCTTCGGTAGCGGTTTTGCCCTCTTCCAGCTGCTCTTTGGAGAAGCTGACCACCAGGATGCTGTTCGCGGTAGCCACGCCCATGCACATGATGGCGCCCGTTAACGCCGGGACGCTGACTGTGGTGCGGGTAATAAACAAAAACCAGACGATGCCCGCCAGCGCGCCCGGTAAAGCCATCAAGATGATAAACGGATCGAGCCACGACTGAAAATTTACGACGATCAGCAGGTAGACCAGCACGATCGAGAACGCGAGACCCCAGAGCAAACCGGAAAAAGAAGAATTCATGGTGAGAATCTGCCCGCGAACAATGAGCTGCGAGCCCTTGGGCAGATCTTTTTTGCTCTTATCGATGATCGGCTGAATCTCTCGCGCCAGGCCACCCAAATCGCGGCCCTGCACCGCGCCGAAAATGTCGATGACCGGTTTGATGTTGTAATGCGAGACGACGGCCATCTCCGAACCGCGGCTGAAACTGGCTACGCTGGCCATAATCGCGTTTTGGCGAGTGCCGGGGCCTGTGACTGGAATGTTTTCCAAGTCCTGCAGCGAATCGACGCGGTACTGCGGCGTCTGCGCCGCGATGCTGTAGCTGACGCCGGTCCTGGTATCCAACCAGTAGTTGGGCGTGGTCTGGAAGCTGCCGCTCAGCGAAATCAGCACATTCGTGGCGACGTCCCGCGCGCTAAAACCGATTTGCTGGGCCTTGGTGCGATCCACCTCAATGTGCAATTTCGGCTGGTCGAAGGTCTGCTGAATCCGGAGGTCCACGATCCCTGGAACAAACTTCAACTTGTTGAGCAACTGGTCGGCGAAGGCGCGGTTCCCATCCAGATTCTGACCCACGATTTGCACGTCGATCGGGGCGGGCAAACCGAAATTGAGAATTTGGCTGACGATGTCGGCCGGCAAGAAATAAAAAGTAACGCCCGGAAATTCCTGGTTGAGCTTCAGCCGGATATCGTGTTCGTACTCGGCAGTGGGACGGTGATCTTTGGTCAGCGCGACCAGAATATCGGCGTCGCCGGGGCCGGTCGGGGCGGAGTTGCTGTAAGACAGGTTGATACCGCTGTAGGGCAATCCGATGTTGTCGATGACGGAGCGAATTTCGTTTTGCGGAATTTCTTTGCGGATCGCGTCTTCGACGTGGTCGCAAAGCGCCGCGGTTTCCTCAATGCGGGTGCCGGTGGGAGCGCGCAGATGCAGCTTGAATTCGCCGGTGTCAACCGCCGGGAAAAAATCCTGGCCGAGCAAAGGCAGCAACGCGAAGGAGAGGATACAAACGGCCAAAAAGCTGATGGCGAAAAGTTTGTTGTGGCGCACGCAAATTTCCAGCACGCCGTGATAACGGTCGCGCAGCCCCTCGAATCCATGTTCGAACCTCTGCTGCATGCGCGAGAAAATGTGGGGCTTTTTCTGAGGCTGGCCTTCGGCCAGCAAGGTGTTATCGGAGAGCAAGTAGCGCGCCATGGTCGGCACAATCGTGCGCGACAGAATGTAGGACGCCAGCATGGCGAACGAAACCGCTTCGGCCAGCGGGACGAACAGGTAGCGCGCGACTCCGGCGAGGAAAAACATCGGAACGAACACGATACAAATCGAGAGGGTCGAAACCAACGCCGGCACGGCGATCTGCGACGCGCCGTCCAGAATCGCCTGGACGATTTCCTTGCCCTGATCGATGTTGCGATTGATGTTTTCGATTTCGACCGTGGCGTCGTCAACCAGAATGCCGACCGCCAGCGCCAGCCCGCCAAGGGTCATGATATTGATCGTTTCGCCCAACGCGCTCATGACGATGATGGAGGTGAGAATGGAAAGTGGAATGGACACCGCGATGATCAGCGTGCTGCGCCAACTGCCCAGGAACACCAGAATCATGAAACCGGTGAGGCAGGCGGCGATCAGTCCCTCGCGGATTACGCCGGTGATCGAGGCTTTCACGAAGATGGACTGGTCCGACAGCGGGTCCATTTTCAAAGTTGGCGGCAGGCCGGCGGCGATCGAAGGCAGCAGACTCTTGACGCTGGAAATGATGTCCAAGGTCGAAACATCGCCGGACTTCAAAATGGTCATCAAGGACGCGCGCTGACCATTGACGCGAACGATGTTGGTCTGCGGAGGGAACCCGTCGCGCACGTTGGCCACATCGCGAACGTAGATCGTGGAGGTTCCTACATCCTTGATCGGCAGATCGTTCAGCTCAGCGACCTTGACCGGCGCACCATTCATGTCGACTTCGTACTCGTAGTTGCCAATCTTCGCGGTGCCCGCCGGCAGAATCAAATTTTGAAGGTTGATGGCGTTCACCACGTCGTTCGGCGAAAGACCCTTGGCCTGCAAGGCGTTGGTATCCAAATCGACCTGAACCTGGCGTTGTTTGCCGCCGTAGGGGTAAGGAATCGCCGCTCCGGGAACGCTGACCAGCCCGGTGCGGACGAAGTTCAGGCCAATGTCGCCGAGTTGCTGCTCGGAAAGGCCCTGGCCGGATAAGGCCAGCTGAAGAATTGGAACGCTTGACGCGTTATATTGAATTACGAGTGGAGGCGTGGTGCCTGGGGGCAACTGGCGCAGAAGCGTTTGAGAAACGGCGGTAACCTGCGCGACTGCGTTGCCAATCTGCACTCCGGGATGGAAGAAAATCTTTACGATGCCGATGCCGTTCAGCGACTGCGATTCAATGTGCTCAATGTCATTGACGGTGGTGGTGAGTACGCGTTCATATTGATAGATGATGCGGTTCGACATTTCTTCCGGAGAAAGGCCGGTGTAATTCCAGATCACGCTGACCACCGGGATATCGATGTTCGGAAAAATGTCGGTCGGAGTACGCAGAATGGAAACGGGCCCCAGGATGAGCAGAAGAATGGACATGACCACGAAGGTGTAGGGCCGGCGAAGCGCAAGTCTTACAATCCACATCGATCAATGACTCCCGAAGTTCCTGCGAAATTACTTCGTCCCACGAGGCGTCTATTGTAGAAGCCTACAGGATGCGGCGCTGAATCGTACTTTTAAGAGTACCCCGCGCGGAATTAACCTTCATAGAATAGACGGCTGCCGAAGGATTCAGGATTCAACTTAAATTTGAATGTCAGCCATCGGCACCGCCGGTGGTTCCGCGCAACGGTCGGTACCAATAGAACTTAGAATTCCCCGCTGATTCGAGCCGCGCGAGAGTCCCAGCCAAAGCTCAAAAAACTTTCTGAGTTTTCGCCTCGAGGCTGCAATTAGTCCGCAACGAATGATCAGTTTGCCGCGTCAGATGGGTGCCGGTCTATACGGGCCGCTAGCGAAACGGCGGCCAAATTGGCCGTAACTTTTTTCGGTTTTCGGTGTTTGAAACAGTAAGCGACAAGGGCCAGGTTCGGCGGCTTCGGTTTCGATGAAGGCCGCAATCTTGATCAAAGGAACGTCCGATGCCAGCAATCGTAATCGTTCTCTCGTTTCTGATCCTTTTCCTGACCGCCTTTTTGGTGGTGCTGCTTGGGCCCTTTGTGGGCCTGGGCTGGGCGCTGTGGAAGAACAATCGCAATTTGAGCCAGCGCAATGCGGGCGGAATTTCAGGCAACGTTGCGCGCGGCTAGTAGTCCGGTTACTGCTACGGCGTGCGCAAAACCCGCATTTTGGACGCGCGTTTTCTCCGTAAAAAAGCTGATGCTTGCCCGCTTCGAAGTTTCCCACCCTTAGAACTATCGTACCATTTACTGGAAAACTAATTCCCTTTCCTGGTCTCGTGCAAACGACTGGGTCCGCGCACCCTGGAGCCGGCGTAGCGCGAATCGTATGAATTTCAGGCACTTGCGAGACGATCGCGGCGGCGCCTGGGCTGAAACCTAAGGCGAAGACTGTGGCCCTCGCCTTGCCATAGCACCGTTGGGGATGTGCTGGCGACAGGGGTGGCCAGTGCATAAGGGGCCATGGGGAAGTTTCAGGCGTTTTGGGCAAAGTCGGCCGGTACTAATGTCCGTGGTCGCTTGGGGGCGATCGCGGTTCTGCTGGTGGAGGCGCTTCTTTTAGCCGCGTTTCTAGCCCCGGCGCAGGTCCGTCCAGCGGATAGTTCGACGCCGCAGCCTTTCGTTTCCGCAGCCGACCAGTTTAATCTGCCATTTGACACCGTCCGTGACAACTCCTCGCCCGCCGATTCTCCCGCGGTTCAAGCGCTCTATCCCTATTCGGTGATTCCCGGCGGAGCGCGAACGTTGGGTGAGTTGCACAATGCGGTCGAGAGCGATTCGACCGTTCGGGCGCACTATGCGGATTTTGTGGTAGCAAACACGCGGGTCGAGCGGATTCAGAAGCCGCAAGCGTTCTATGTTTCGTACCGGATCGGAAACAATATTTTCTGGACCAAGAACGCGGTGCTGATTCCGGCGGGCGAAAAAGTTTTGAGCGATGGCACGCACATGGCCCGCACTCGTTGCGGCAATCGCTTGTCGCTCGCGCCCGTCGCGCCAGTTTCCAAAACCGAGCCGGCGACCGAAGCGATGGAAGCTGCTAATCCGGCCGTACTGCTCGCGAACAACGAATCGCCCGTCGAATTGCCTGTCGCACCTCCGCCGATGACCTCCATCGAGACGCCACCCGTGGCTCCAGTTCCGGTTGCGCCTCCACTCGGATTTTTCTTTCCGGGAGTGCCATTCACGGTCGGCGGCGGCGGAACGTCATCGACTCCGGGAGGATCCGGCCCGGGAACGCCCGGAGGCCCGGCGACTCCGCCCCCAACTTCGGGAACACCGCCCACGATTCCACCCGGGTCATCCACACCGCCCATTTCTGCGGCTGAACCGGCGGAATTGCTCATGCTCGCTGCCGGCCTCGCTGGAATTTTCCTGCTTAAGAAATCACGTTAGGATCGTTGGCGCGAAGGGTTACAGTTATTTGTGCTGCGCGATTTTTTCGTGGAGACGCATCCCCTCTTCGGCGACCGAGAGATTGCGAATCGTTGAGGGTAATCCGTTCGATTTGAAATGGTCCGCGATGGTCGCGCCAATCTCGGCGAAGTTTTCGGTGGCCAGGGCGATCACGGTGGGACCTGAGCCGCTCAAGGCCACTCCCAACATTCCCGAAATTCGCGGCATGGCCAGAACCTGAGCAAGACCTGGAATCAATCCCATGCGATACGAGTGATGGAGCCGGTCCTGCATCGCGTCCGCCAGCAGATCGTAGCGGCGCGCTTCGAGCGCGGCCAGAAATAAGGCGGAGCGCTGCAAATTAAAAACCGCGTCGGAATGAGCAACGGATTTCGGCAGCGCCGCGCGCGAAGCGTCGGTCTTGAGCGAAATTTCCGGAGTGACCGCAACCACGCGAATTTCCGCGGGCCAGGTACGACGAAGAGCGACCACGCTGCCGTCACTCCGAACCATCGAGACAACCAATTGGCCGAGCAGCGCGGCCCCAATGTTGTCGGCGTGGCTTTCAAACCAGGTGGCGCAGCGCAAGGCGGCATCTTCGGTGATTTTTTTTCCGCAGACGGCGTAGCCCAGTGCGACGCCGGCAACGATCGCGGCGGCACTGCTACCCAGGCCGCCCGCAATCGGAATTTCATTTTGAACAGCCAGCCGCACCAGCGGAAGAGTTACGCCTTCTTTATCCGCCACATGCTTCATGACTCGGAGGATTAGATTCTCGTGAGGGCTGCTGGGAAGAGCCGCGCTACCGGGGACGCCGCGGCTGCGCACGGTGGAACCTGCGACCGAATCCGGCGACACGGTTACCCGCGCAGTGAGGTACAGGTCCAGCGCGAGGCCCAGGCAATCGAAACCGGAACCGAGATTCGCGGTCGAGGCTGGAACGCGGACTTCAAATGAAATTCGATTTGAGCGGGTCATGATTTTTGAAAACCGGGCCCGGTAACAGCGCGCAATTTTCGCGCGATCGAAGATGCGAATTAATGCGCGCGCTCCACACTTTCGATAATCGCTTCTTTGGTCGCGGCAACACGCCTCGGTGCGTTACGGAACGCACCCGAAACCAGCTGAGACTTGGCGCCGTCAACCTGGGCACCGGTCTCGAGCGACAGCGTTCCACGATGATAGTGCGCCACGTAGTCCGGATCTTTCAGGACATTCCCGGTAAGTACGGCGACCACCGCCTCATTTTTGCCAATCTTTCCGGCCGCGGTGAGCTTTTTAATCCCCGCCACGGTCGCCGCCGAGGCTGGCTCGCAGCCGATTCCTTCCCGGCCGATCATGGCTTTGGCGTCGGCCAATTCCTGTTCGGTCACGGAAATCACATTCCCGCCGGACTGCAAAACGGCGCGCAGCGCTTTCTTCCAGGAAATGGGGGCGCCAATCTTGATAGCCGTGGCCAGAGTTTTAGGATTGCTGACCGTTTCAATTTCCGGTGCGCTGTTCGCTTGCCCCAATTTTGAAAACAGCTGAGCGAGCGGCGCCGCTCCCTCCGCCTGCACAATGCTGAGCTTCGGCACATGATCGATCAGTCCCATCCTCTTCATTTCAGCAAAGCCTTTTCCGAGGGCGGAGCTGTTGCCCATGTTTCCGCCGGGCACGACCACGTGGTCGGGAACTTGCCAGTCGCGCTGCATCATCAATTCGTACGCGACAGTTTTTTGGCCCTCGATGCGAAATGGGTTCACCGAGTTCGCGATGTAAATCCACTCGACGTCGGCGAGTTCCTGCGTCAGCCGCATGCAGTCGTCGAAATTGCCGGCCACTTCAAGAATCGTTGCGCCGTAGTCCATGCTCTGCGCCAACTTCGCGGCGCTGACTTGCCCCTCTGGTAGTAAGACCACGCATTTCAGATTGGCGCGTGCGGCATAAGCCGCCAAGCTCGCCGCGGTATTGCCGGTGCTGGCGCAGACGACCGCGCGTGCGCCCGAAATAACGGCCTGGGTGACGGCCGCGGTCATTCCCGTGTCCTTAAACGAGCCGGTGGGATTGGCTCCCTGATGTTTCAGGGTGAGCGCGGTCAGCCCCGCATATTGGGCGCATTTTGGTGCGTCGTAGATCGGAGTGTTTCCTTCGAAGAGGGTCACGATCGGCGCACGGTCGTCGAACGGAAGTACTTCACGGTAGCGCCAGACGCCGCTACGATCGCGCGCATCACGCGAAGTGGCCCGCGAGGCCCACCGCCCTTTCAGCGATTCGAGGTCCGCCACCTTTTCCAAACCGCAATCGATTTCGAGGGGTTCGCCACACCTACGGCAAACGTAAATCCGCTCACGGAGTGAGAATTCCGCGGCACAGTCTGGCGAAATACATTTTTGTACGGCAGTCGCCGATGGTTGATGCTCTGTTTTGTGCGGGGCGTTCATTTTGCGGCTGGAGCGGACTCGTTCGCATTGCGCATATCGAGCGAAAATTCGCGGTGCACCGCCGCCAGCGCCTTGCTCATATGCTGGCTGGCAACGACGAAAGAAATATTCGATTCCGAAGAACCTTGCGCGATGGCGATGATGTTGACCTCTTCGCGGCCCAGGGCGCTGAAGGTGCGCCCCGCCATACCCACGGTGCCGCGCATGTTTTCTCCGACGACCGCGACGATGGCGATATTCGGGTCGAGCGTGATGTGTTCGACTTTGTGATGCGCCAGATCCTGCGCGAATTGCTGGCGCAGCGCCTCGACGGTGCGCTTCGCGTCGGTCGACGCCACGATGAAGCAGATGTCGTTTTGCGACGACGACTGTGAAATCAGCAGCACGTTGGCGCGCACGCTTGCAGTGGTGGAGAAGGTGCGTCCGACCACGTCGGGCAAGCCAACGATTCCCGGACCGCCCACGGCGATCAACGAAACGTCCTTGATGGCAGTGAGGGCTTTTACGCCTAACGTGAAGCCGCTGCCTTTCAGCGTGATTTTTGTCCCCGGATTTCTGGGCTCGAAGGTATTGCGGATCCAAACCGGAATTTCCGCGGCGATTACCGCACGCAAAGTTTTAGGATGCAGAACTTTTGCGCCGAAGTAGGCGAGTTCGGCGGCTTCGCGATAAGAAATTTCGGGAATAGTCCGAGCTTCGGGGACCAGCCGGGGATCGGCGCTGAGCACGCCGTTCACGTCGGTCCAAATAATAATTTCATCCGCGGATATCGCCGCGCCTAGAATCGTGGCGGAATAGTCGGAACCGCCGCGGCCCAGGGTGGTCAGCACGCCTTCTGGCGTGGCGCCAATGAATCCGGTGACCACCGGCACGATTTCTTTCTGCAGTAATGGCCGCAACCTCACTTCGCAACGTTCACGGGTGCGTTCGATCGCTGGTTCAGCGGCACCATGGTATCCGTCGGTGACAATCAATTCCGTGGCTTCGACGGCTTCCGTTTCCACGCCACATTCTTTCAGCGCCGCTGCCACCAGTGGCGCGGAAAGGCGCTCGCCCAGGCTGGAAACTGAATCGAGCGTGCGCGGTGTCAGCTCGCGAATCAGGGCCGTGCCGTCGCAGAGACGCGTGGCCTCTTTCAGCAGTTCTTCGATGCGGGCGCTCAGGCGTTTGCGGGTCTCGGGGTCGTGAATCAGGGCGTTCAACGCGACGTCGTGTTGTTTGCGCAGAGCATCGATGAGCAGCGCTGCGTTGTCGCGCTCGCCGGCTTCGGCGCGGGTAGCCGCTTCGATCAGGCGATTGGTCACGCCGCTCATAGCTGAGACCACGACCAAAATAGAGTGGTCGCGCGAGGCTTCTTTCACGATTTCGCACACGCGCGCAATGCAGGATGCATCGCCTACAGAGGTGCCGCCGAATTTCATGACCTGTAGCTGCTTTTTCATTGGAATTAAGCCTTGGCGGGTAGGATTCGAAGGGGTAGGTAAATCCCTTGGCGTTCGCTGGCCGCGCCTAAAAAACTATACACCAGCGAAGCCAGTTCGGCCGCCCCGGGTCACCTGGGTTGTGTCGAAACAATTCAACCAGCGCGGCCCGTGGCGGCGGGCCGGGCGAAATTCAATTTCTTACGGCCGGGCGACCAGCGCCTGAATGAGCGTGACGGCTTGCGGCGTGCCCAGGCCGGAAACGTAATCGTACCCAACCAATGCGTCACAAAGCTGGCCGCACGAGCCGTTCGTTCCGGTGGTGACTGGATGAAAATTCGCGGTTATTCCGGTTTTAGCGGTCGTGTACAGCGCGCCGTTCGTGCTGGTCAAATGCGCTTTGCGTTGCGCCACGCGTATTGAGTTGGCGATCGTCACCAGCGCGGCCCACTGCGGAGCGGCGGCGCTGGTGCCGCCGACCTGAAACCATCCGCTGGCACCGCTGATGCCTAACGAATCGTAGATGGCATATCCGGTTCCGGGATTCGCGTTGTAGGAGACGTCGGGCAGGCCGCGTTTTCCGCGCGAATCGTCCGGAATCGGAAACTGGGATTGAACCAGCGGCTCATATTCGTAGGCGCTCTGGCCGCCGCCGCTGCCGCTCCACGCGGATTCCGAAGAATAGTTGCCGCGGGCGTCGAGCACGAGCGAAGTGCCACCCACCGCGACCACATCCGGCGATGCCGCCGGATAAGCGACGCCAAAACCAGTGTCGCCGGATGCAGCGAGAAAAGTGACGCCGCTAGCGACAAAATGATTATCCAAACTGCGCTCGGAAGAAATTTCTCCGGAGGTCCAGCTCATGGAGACCGCGGACGCGCCGTGCTTCACCGCAACATCAACACTGGCGATGAGATCGCTGAGATTGTTGGTCGAAGCTTCGACCAGGATGATCTTGGCTTGCGGCGCAATCGCGTGCGCCCATTGCAGGTCGAGCGAGATTTCGACGGCCCAGTTGGCGTTGGCGACGGGCTTGCGGCTGGTTTCGTACATCTTAGTGAAGCAACCGTTGCTGGTGGTACAGGCCGGCAATCCAAATTTCGTGCTGAAGACGCCGAGGTCCGCTTCGGCATTCGCGTCATCATAAGCGTCGACGATTCCGATGATTTGGCCCGCGCCTTGATTTGCGACCTGATCAAAACCATAAGCGTGCCGGATCTGCGACGGAACGAAGGCGGAAGACGGCGGCGTGGAGAGAGACGCGCCGGCGGCCTGGTGCACAAAAAAATGCGGGCGCATGAAGGCGATGGGGTCGGAGCCGCTTTCGCTCGCGGGAATCTGAAACAGGAAAAGTGGCTGTTGGGCCAAAACTGGCTGGCTCATCACGGTCGCTGCGGCGACCAGCAGAGCGGCGCGGAGCAGTATTAGAAAACTCTCAGATTTCATGCAATTCCCCCAGTAGGTGACGATCCGCGCGAACGGTAAGCGGTGTATCGACTGCTTCGCGCTGAACAGAAGGTATCGTGGGGGATGAATTTCGGGCCATGGGCCGGAGTTCTCAATTCGCTAGTACCAAAGTCTGGCAGCTAGAAATGGGAAAAGGCCCATTTTATTGGGCCTTTTTGCGCTTTCTTCGATGGAGGAGATTTTAGGCGAGAGAAATCGGCTTGGGCTTGGCTGGATCGCTGTAATCGTAGAAACCTTTCCCGGCTTTGCGGCCATTCCAACCCATCAGCACCATGCGTTTGAGCAGCGGCGGCGGGGCAAAACGCTTTTCCTTGAATTCGTCGAACATGATGTTGGCGATGTAATAGGTCGTGTCGTTGCCCACGAAATCGAGCAGCGTGAGCGGACCCATGGGATGGCCGCAGCCGAGCTTCATCGAATTGTCGATGTCTTCGATGGAGCCGACGCCCTCTTCCAAGGCGCGAATGGCGTCGAGCAGAAACGGAACGAGCAGGCGGTTGACGATGAAGCCGGTGCGGTCGGTGGTGCGCACCGGAGTTTTGCCCACGCGATGCGCGAAGGCGACCGCGTCTTCCTCGACTTTTTTGTCGGTGGCGATGGTGCGGATCACTTCAATTAGTTTCATCACCGGAACCGGGTTGAAAAAGTGGAGACCGAGAAAACGGTCGGGCCGCTGGGTGAACGTGGCCATTTCCGTGATCGACAAGGACGACGTGTTGCTGGCGAAAATCGTGTGCTTCGGGCAAATTTTGTCGAGCGCGGTCCAAACTTCGCGTTTGGCCGCGAGTTGCTCAATGATCGCATCAATAATAAGGTCGCAATCTTTCAGGTCTTCGAGGTTGGTGGTGCCGTGCAGGCGGCCGCGAATCTGATCCCGGTCCCCGGCGGAAAGCGTGCCTTTATCGACCAGGCGCTGCAGATTCTTGTCGATGGACTGCAGTCCTTGTTCCAGCACCACCGCGTTTACTTCGCGCACCGTGACCTGGCAACCGGCAGCCGCGGCAATTTGCGCGATTCCCGAACCCATCAGGCCGCACCCAACCACTCCTACTTTTTCGATCGCCATCGATTCTTCCTCCGAGGAATTATTGCGAACTGCAGGACTACGTTGTGGCGCAGGCCAAATGAATCACCATCTTAACGCAGAAACGTAATCACGATGCAGCGTCAATCTCCGCGAAAACTTCCTGGGCCAGGTGAAACGCCGTATTGGCCGCCGGCACACCGCAATAAATAGCCGACTGCAGCAGGACTTCCTGTATTTCTTCGCGCGAAACTTTATTATTCAGCGCGGCGCGCACATGCATGCGAAATTCGTCGCTGCGATTCAACGCGATCAGCATCGCGAGGGTAATCAGGCTCCGCGTCTGGCGTGGCAAGCCCGGCCGAGACCAGATTTCGCCCCAGGCGTAGCGCGTAATCAGATCTTGAAACGGCTCGGTGAACGACGTCTTCGTACTTTCGGCCCGGTCGACATGCGCGGCTCCCAGAACTTCGCGGCGCACTTTCATCCCTGCGCTGTGCCGTTCGCGATCGTCCATCAGCGAACCTCCTGATGCGAGAAGAAATCCAGAATCGTCGAGGTGAAATTCGTAGCGTCTTCGATATTGGAAAGATGCGACGCGTTCATTTCGGCGTATTGCGCTCCGGGTATCCCGACGGCCATGAATTTTCCGTCGGCCGGCGGAGTGACGACGTCGTGCGCGCCGGCGAGGACCAGCGTGGGAGTTTGGATGTGGTTGATCGCGCCGCGCAAATCGCTATCGCGAATGGCCTCGCAGGTGGCGATGTAACCATCCACCGGCGTAGCGACGAACATCTGTTTCATCCTTTCGATCACGTCCGGATTTGCCGCGACATATTTCTCAGTGAACCAGCGCAGTAACTGAGCCTCGGCCACCGGCGCAATGCCGCCTTCGCGCAATTTCTCGATGCGTTTGTTCCAAAAATCGTCGTTGCCGATTTTCGCCGCCGAATTGCTGATGACGATCGCATTGAGCCGGTCACGCGCATGCACGCCGAGCCACTGCGCAATTACGCCGCCGAGCGAAAGGCCACAGCACAACACCCGACGGATGTTTAGCGCATCGAGCAGCCCAATAGCGTCTTTTCNNCCCAGCATTTCGATCGTGTACGGACCCGGAGTCGCTTCCGATTGGCCGTGGCCGCGAGAGTCATAGCGCAAAACCCGGTAGGTTTTCGACAGCGTGGATCTTTGCGCGTCCCACATGTGCAGGTTCGTGCCCAGCGAATTGGAAAACAGTATCACTGGAGCGCTACCTGCGCCGTCGAACTGATAATGCAACGACGCGCCGTTGATTTTGGTGTGCGGCATGCTCTGTTCCCTTCCAATACGGATCAGGACGAAGTCTTTTTGCTCGCGGCCAGGACCCGATCGATCATCTCGCGCGCAGCCCCGGTATATTGTTTAGGATCCAACGATCGATCGATATCCGCGGCGGAAAAATTCTTGGATATTTCGGCATCGCCGAGCAACACCTCGCGAAATGACTTACCCGTATCGATAGCCTGGTGCGAGGCGCGCTCGACCAGCTCATGAGCCGCCGCTCTTCCGATTTTCTTGGCCAGCACCATGGCCACACATTCCGCCATCATCAAACCATGAGCGGCGTTCAGATTCTCGGTCATGGCGGCTTGGTGAATCTGCAGACCATCGAGAATTTGAATCGAGTGCGCTAGAGCTCCCGCGGTGAGCATGCAGATCTCGGGCAGCGTTTCCCATTCGGCATGCCATCCGCCAAGGCCGCGCTCGTGCTCCTGCACCATTGCCGCGAGCATGGTCGAAACCAAAGCGGGGACGCGAATCGCGGCAGCAAGAATGACACCGCAGCCGACCGGGTTTCGTTTATGCGGCAGCGTCGAAGAGCCGCCGCGGCCAGGTGCGGATGGCTCAGCCAATTCGCCAATTTCGGTCTGCGACATCAGCGAAATATCGCGCGCAATTTTCCCCAGCGTTCCGGTGAGCAATCCGAACGTGGTAGCGACTTCCGCTATGCGATCGCGCTGCGCATGCCAGGGAATTTCCGGCAACGCCAATTTCAATTCGCCCGCCAGCGCTTGCGCCACGTGCGGGCCATCTTTTCCCAGCGCCGCGAGAGTGCCGACCGCGCCGCCAAATTGCAAGACCTCGACACGCTTACGAGATTCAACCAGGCGCTCACGATGGCGTTCGACCGCGTCCAGCCAGCTCGCGAATTTCAGGCCCAGTGTGATGGGCGACGCTTGCTGCAGCCAAGTGCGACCGGCGAGCAGCGACTCCCGGTGAGCGATGGCGAGGCGCTGAAGCGCAGCCGACACGCGCGCGAGTTTTTCTGCGGTATCGTCGAACGCCTCGCGCAATTGCAGAACCAAGCCGGTATCGATCGCGTCCTGGCTGGTCGCGCCAAGATGCACGACTCCCGCGGCCGCCGAATCAGATTGGGCAACCAGCGTAGTGAGTTCCTTAACCAGCGGTATCGCGAGATTGCCGGCGAGCGCCGCGGATTTCGCCAGCGCCTCGTGCGAGTACAACTTGGCGTGGCATTGGGCCTGAATGGCAGGCGCCGACGCCGCAGGAGCAACGCCGGCCTGCGCGAGGGCTCGCGCCAGCGCCGCTTCGAAATCGAGCATGCGCTGTAAACGGTTCGCGTCGGAGAAGATCTCGCGCATGCGGTCGGTGGTGAATAGTGGATCGAGTAATCGCATCGTTCGACGGAGCTCCCGTACGAGCCGTAGCATTCCACGGAAAACACTCCATGTCCAAGCGGAAACCTGTGGCGCGGAGATTTTCTAGCCGGCGGACGCCTTGCTGAACCGCGACACTTCCTTCACCGCGCGATAGGCCTGATCGATAGCCGCGTTGGTGTAGGCGAAAGCTTCGGCGTCGGAATTCGCGATCGAGATTCGTCCAAAGGGCTGACGGCCGACTACGCAGGGCTGCTGATCTTCCGGCCAATCCGGGTCGAAAAGCGAATTGTACTCGTAGGCGTAGCCATGCGGCCAACGATTGACCGTGATCGCCTGAATGTCGCGCGCCGGATCGAAGCCGGCGGGTGAAAGTATCGCGCCGAGTTGCTCGCGAATGTGCTTCTCGAAAGTCGAGAAGGGCATGGTGTACAGCTCCATGCGCCCCGCGCGTTGCTGGTCGCGCGCCGGCAGACCCGCTTTGCACGGAACGCGTTCCAGGTGCAGCAAACACGATTCGTCGGGATTGCCGGGGAATTTGTATGCGCCCATGCTGACCGGAAAATCGAGCGTCACCGAATCGAAATAACTTCCCGGGCAGCGGATTCCGCTGACGCCCAGCTTTTTGAAGGATTGCCAGTTCGCAATCTGCACGTTGGTGTAGACGATGGGAACTTTCACACCATAAGTCAGCGCAGTTTTTTGCGCTTCGGGAAGTTCCGGGCACATGAACGGAATCACCATATTCCAGCAGGCCAGGATGCAGGTTGCCCCGCGAACGGCGCGCGGTTTTCCGTCGCGCACGTAGGTGATTTCTACTTCGGTCGACGCGCCGGGATCTCCAAGGTTGCGCGCGTGAGTCACCGTGCTGTTCAGCCGGATGCGCACCGGCGACGAGCCATCGTCGAGCGATGCGTAATTCAGTTTCGCGGTGACGATATCTTCCATCGTGCTGCCTGGAGCGGACGCGGGAATCAGCGAGCGCACCAGCAGCCGCGCGATCGAAGCGTTGCCATCGGGAAAATGGCAAATGTACGGCTCGTCCGAGGCTTGCTTGGTGATCTCGACTCCGAGGCCCGGACCCGGAGGGCCGGACAAATCCATGCCGCCGAATCCCGGGTAGCCCAGGCCGGCCATGTCTCCAGCCGGAACCGCGTCGATGCCGATGCCGTAGAGGCCGTACGTTTCAGTTTGCAAAAAAGGAATCGTGTCGGGACTAAACTTTGCATATTTCAGCAGGAAATCTTTGTAACTGGTCCTGGCCAGCAAAACTTTACGGTCCCAGGACGACATGCCCGGCAAGTAGTCTTCCTTATCCGCATACAGGCGTTTCAGGTCAGCTTTTGCCGCGGCGGATAGCGGCGTCTGGGCCAGGAATTCAGCTCGATCGGTCTTGCCTCCTTCCTCATCGAGATCGTCGGTTTTCTTGCCGGAACCGACCACCAGCTTGTCGACTCCAAACGTTTTCTGGTCGAAGAACACGCCGCGTTGCAAACCGTGCGACTTGTTGAAATCCTGATCGTAGTATTTGTAAAACTTCTGAACGTCGATGCCCAATTCCTGAAACAGGTCCTTCGCTTGGGCGCTGTAGAGCTTCGGTGCGGCGATGGATTGCGTGCCGCCATAGCCGAGCAAGGTTCCCTTGGCGGTGTGGAATTCATTGCGGCGCGCATGGCCGCCGAAATCGTCGTGGTTTTCGAGAATCAGAATTTTCGCGTCGGGACCGGCGACTTTTCTATAGAAATACGCGGCGGAGAGGCCGCTGATGCCGCCACCCACAATAATCAGGTCGTAGGTTTCGGCATCCTGCGAGGGAGCGCCCCAGGTGTTGCCGTCGCGCAGGGCGTGGCCGACTTCCATGACCGCGTCGGTGGTGCCGCGCATGCCGGTCAGCGCCGGCGGGTAATACTCATTCGAAGTTGCGGATGAAAAGGGAGAACGAGGAAGGCCAAATAGGTCGAGCCATTGGGAATTCTGAAATGCTAACGAACCACCCACCGCGATACCAAAACCGTTAAGGAAATCCCGCCGGGCAATTAGACGCCCCAGGCCCCAATCTTTGTCGCGCTTTTCACGGTCCACACTCTCCCCCAGAGATTTTGACCACCGGGCAAGCGCTGCCGCGCAGCAGCGACCCGGCTTTAGATTTTAGGTTATGAGCATACCCCAATGCGACGAGGAGGCAGGGGAGCAAATTCTGGCGGGTTTTCTACGAGGGAGGATTTGAGAGACGGTAGCGCTTAATGTGCTTAATGTGCGGCGACGGCGACGCGAATCTTGGTTTCGCCGATGCGGAACTCGGCGCATTCGTTCAGGCGGGCAGCCAGGACTCGTTTTTCGCCGATGTAGGTGCCGTTGGTGGATCGCAGGTCACGCAGGAGAACCGAATCGTTTTTTACTTCTATGGCGCAATGCAGCCGGGAGACCTTGGGATCGTCGACTTCGATATCGGCTCCGCCGCGCAGTCGCCCAATGGTGACCAGCGGGACGGTCATATCGCATTCGACTCCGCGTGACATGCCCTGGATCACCGAGATCTGGATCGATTTGTGGTCCGGCAAGTCGAGACCAGCCGCCCGCGATTCATCCGAGCGCTCCACGCGACTGGCGCCGAACTGGCGCTCGGCATCCAGAATGGGATTGAATTCGATGGTTGAAGAATTTTGATCTGGGGGCGTCAAATCCACCAACGAGCTCTGGGCGCACATCCAGCAGCGAACTTGAGCCATTCGCCGGCCGGCGTTGCGCGAATCATCCAGTTCGATTTGAGCGGCACAGTGGGGGCATCGGGCGCGCATGGGGCAACTATCGTCCTGGAGTGCGTACGTGGCTATGGTACGAAAAGGCTAATTTCTGGCTCGTTTGCGATCGACTCTTTCTTCGCTGGAAGGGTTCGTAAGAGGGGCACAATAGTGCACCTCTCCTGGAACGAAACCTTAGAGACAAGTTAACTATATTGAATACAGGTATTTAACTACGAAAGCGCGGTCTATTAGCGAATGCTTGCCGGGAAGGGCGACGTGTATTATAGTGCATCTCAGAGATATGAGCCGCCTTTCCCTACCCGTTCGGCCGCTACCTCCCACAGGGACTGTTGGCGTCCCGCACGACGCTGAATTCTTGCTTTTCGTCGGTAATAAGGTCCGCGAGGCACGCAGTCGCCGTGGAATGACTCGAAAAATGCTGGCTCATGAGGCAGATGTTTCGGAACGGCATCTGGCGCAAATCGAACTGGGCGAGGGGAACGTCTCGATCGTGCTCCTGCGCCGGATCACCACCGCGTTGAATATTCCCATCGCCGAGGTTTTCACTGCCGATAAGCCGAACGCGGAGGCAGAAGACGCGCTTCGCCGGGTTCTGGAACGGGTTCCAGGCGCGCAACTCGAGACGGTCGTATCGCGTTTGCGCCGCGAATTTGGAGAAAACGATCTGGCCCGGCGCGGGCGAATTGCGTTGATCGGCTTGCGCGGCGCGGGAAAATCGACGCTCGGCTCCAAGCTGGCCGAAGATCTCGAAATTCCGTTCGTCGAACTCGACCAGGAAATCGAAAAAGACGCGGGGATGGACTTGGCGGAGATTTTTTCGCTGTACGGACAGACCGGCTACCGGCGCATCGAGAAAAAAACGCTTGATCGTGTTTTGCGCGAACATGCGCGCGTGGTGATCTCGATCGGCGGCGGCGTGGTTTCCGAAAAAGAGACCTACGATCAATTGCTGGCCAATTGCTTCACCGTATGGATCAAGGCTCACCCGGAAGAACATATGTCGCGAGTGGTGGCCCAGGGAGATTTTCGCGCCATGGCGGATAACACCGAGGCGATGGAGGATCTTCGCCGCATCCTCGAAGCGCGCGAACCGCTGTATCGCCGCGCGGATGTGCAATTGGAAACCTCGCGCGAGACCGTGCTTCAGAGCTTTTTGAAATTGAAACAGGCCGTGCAATCTTCGGAGAAGTAGGAGGCATCGTGGACGTGGCCACAACGCAGCAGGAATTTGCTCCGGTCGATTATCAAACCGATCCGTCGAAGTACAAACACTGGCGCATTGCATACGACGCGCCAGTGGCGACGCTGACCATGGACGTGAATGAGGAAGGCGGGCTGCGTCCCGGATACAAACTGAAGCTAAATTCCTACGACCTCGGCGTGGACATCGAGCTTCACGACATCCTGCAGCGGGTGCGCTTCGAACATCCGGAGATTCGCACAGTGGTCCTGACCAGCGCCAAGAACCGCGTGTTTTGTTCCGGCGCGAACATTTACATGTTGGGTCTTTCCTCGCACGCCTGGAAAGTGAATTTCTGCAAATTCACTAACGAAACCCGCAACGGCATCGAGGATTCCAGCGCGCATTCCGGTTTGAAATTTCTGGCGGCTTTGAACGGCACGACGGCGGGCGGCGGTTATGAACTAGCCCTGGCCTGCGACGAGATTGTGCTGGTCGACGATCGCTCCTCGGCGGTCAGCCTTCCGGAAGTTCCCCTGCTCGGCGTGCTGCCCGGAACCGGCGGTTTGACGCGCCTAACCGACAAACGAAAAGTACGCCGCGATCACGCCGATATTTTTTGCACCAACGCCGACGGCGTGAAGGGCCAGCGGGCCAAGGATTGGGGCTTGGTGGACGATTCGATCAAGACGCAGGCATTCGCGGAACACATCAGGCAACGCGCGGCGAAACTGGCGGAGCTGAGTGATCGGCCGACCGGCGCGAAAGGGATTGAATTGACGCCACTGGCCCGAACCGTGGATGAATCGGGCCGCCACTATAAATATGTCGACGCGAAGCTCGACCGCGAAGCGCGAACCGTGACGCTAACAGTTCACGCGCCGGAATCTGGCGAACCGATGACCTTAGACGCGGCGGTGGCTGCCGGCGCGCGATGGTGGCCTCTACAAATGGCCCGGGAATTGGACGACGCGATTCTTGGATTGCGCACCAGCGAAGCGGATCTGGGTTTGTGGATTCTGAAAACGGCAGGGAACGCTGACGCCGTGGTGAAAATGGACGAATTCATTCTCGCCAATCAGAAAAATTGGTTCGTGCGGGAAGTTCTGGGAATGATGCGACGGACTTTCGCGCGCCTGGATGTGACCTCACGCTCGATGTTCGCGCTGGTCGAGCCGGGATCGTGTTTCGCCGGAACGTTACTCGAATTCGCGCTGGCCGCGGATCGTGGGTACATGCTTGACACGCCGGAAGGATCGGAAAAAGCCTCGATGAGGCTTTCCCCGATGAACTTCGGCGCCTTGCCGATGGTGAATCACCTGTCGAGGCTCGCCGCGCGCTTTTATGGGGATGATGCGCAACTGGAAAAGCTGCGCGCCATGAATGGGCGAGCGTTAGGCGCGCAAGACTCGCTCGAAGCTGGCTTAGTCACCGCGGCGCTCGATGAACTGGATTGGCAGGACGAAGTCCGCCAGGCTATCGAATCGCGCACGGCGCTATCGCCCGATGCCTTGACCGGGATGGAAGCGAATCTGCGGTTTGGATTGCCAGAAACTCTGGAGACCAGAATTTTTGCCCGACTCTCGGCCTGGCAGAACTGGGTCTTCGTGCGGCCCAACGCCGTGGGCGACAGCGGCGCGCTGAAAGTCTACGGAACCGGAGCGCCGGTGAAATTCAAGTGGGAGCGAGTTTAACTCTCGAAATTTGCAACACTTCATAATTTTGGAATCAGGAGACGGGCATGATCGATTACACCGAAAAAATTCCGAACAACGTCGACTTGGGACGGGACCGGGTCTTGCAGCGCGCGCTGGAACATTGGCAGCCGGCGTATATGAACTGGTGGTACGACATGGGCCCCAGCGAAAGCCACGCGCTGGAAGTGTATCTGCGCACGGCGACGAGCGTCGAACCGGACGGCTGGGCGCAATTTGGCTACGTGCGCATGCCGGAATATCGCTGGGGAATATTTTTGCAGCCACGCGATGGCGACCGGCAAGTGAATTTCGGTGTACATAAGGGCCAGGCCGCGTGGCAGGAAGTTCCGGGCGAATATCGCTCGACGCTGCGGCGCGTGATCGTGACTCAAGGAGACACCGAGCCAGCTTCCGTGGAACAACAGCGGCTGCTGGGCATGTGCTGCCCTTCGCTCTACGATCTGCGAAATATTTTTCAGGTGAACGTCGAAGAGGGGCGGCATCTGTGGGCCATGGTTTATCTGCTGCACCGCTATTTCGGCCGCGACGGCCGCGAAGAGGCCGAGGCGTTGCTCGACCGCCGCTCCGGTGATGCCGACAATCCGCGCATTCTCGGCGCGTTCAATGAACCGACTCCGGACTGGCTGGCATTTTACATGTTCACGTTTTTCACCGACCGCGATGGAAAATTCCAGCTTTCGGCACTGGCCGAATCCGGCTTCGACCCGCTGGCGCGCACTTGCCGCTTCATGCTCACTGAAGAAGCTCACCACATGTTTGTCGGTGAAACGGGAGTCAGCCGGATTTTGCAACGAACCTGCGAAGTGATGGGCGAACACAAAGTTTCGGCTCCGGCGGACGTCCGGGCACTCGGCGTGATCGATCTGGAAACGATGCAGAAGTATCTGAATTTCCACTTCAGCGTGACCATCGACCTATTTGGTTCAGATGCGTCGTCGAACGCTGCGAGCTACTACACCACGGGGCTGAAGGGCCGCTACGACGAAACCAAGATTGACGACGATCATGTGCTGACCAACGCGGAATATCCGGTCTTCGAAGTTTCCGGAAACAAAATTGTCTCGCGACAGGTTCCGGCTTTAACCGCCCTGAACGAGCGTCTGCGCGATGACTATATCGCCGAGATCCAGGCCGGCGTCGACCGCTGGAACAAAATCATCGAAAATGCCGGTATTCCCTTCCGCCTGGTGCTGCCGCACAAAGGATTTCACCGGCAGATTGGAAACTTCGCGGGAAAACACATCAGCCCGGACGGAGAAGTTCTGACCAAGGAAGCGTGGGAGAATCACCAGAACAACTGGCTACCGAGCGCTGAAGACCAACAGTTTGTGCAATCCCTGATGCGCGGCCGGGTGATCGAACCCGGTAAATTCGCCAACTGGATTGCTCCGCCGATTCGCGGCATCAACCGTCAACCACTCAATTTCGAATACGTGCGCTTCAACTAAGACTCTGAGGGCTTGCAATCGGATCCATAAATGAAAAAAAGAGGCTCGCTCCGGGAGACTGCGAAGCGAGCCTCTTGGTTTTTACGATCGGACTAAAATCATCCGGTCAGTTATTCGGTTGGCCTGCCCAGCGGAAAGCCCGTGGAAGGATCGAGAATCAGCCGCGGATTTGGCGCCGTAACGTTGAAATCAAAAAAGCCATTCAACGTTCCGGCTCGCTGATCCAGCGAGCCTTCACCGATGCGTCCGAGGCCCCAGTTATCTTCGATGAAGCGCAGAATCGAAGACTGGTCGGTCACCCGGCTGTCGATGTAGTTCTTCTTGGCGTACGGCGAAATCACCATCAACGGAAGACGCGGGCCATAACCGCAACGTCCCGGAGTTCCGCCGGCAGCAGTGACGCCGCAGGTACCGGGCCCGGTGAGGTTGTCATCGGAAACGTCCGATTGATTGACCACGATGTCCATGGCGTGATCGTACCAACCGTCGGAGTCGTCGTAAGCAATGATGATTGCCGTATCCTTCCAATATAGGCTGCCTTGAATCGCGTTGATGGTATTGACCAGAAAGGTCTGCTCGTCGAGCGGATCCGAGTAGCCTGCATGGCCGTCCTGAGCGCCCTTGGCCTTCAGGAAAGAAACGGAAGGCAAACGACCCTCAGTCAGCGCGACGTAGAACAGGCTTAGATCGTACTGGTGATTGGCCTGATCGGTCTTGCCGATCATGCCAAGATTTTGCGGCGGCAGGTGGTTCGGGTTCGCCGTGGATTGGTAATACTGAAACGGCTCATGGTGCGGGATGTAGTCATGCGTGCCGTTGGGCGAAGCGAGTCCGGCACTTTCCGTGCCGCAGGCTGGCGTTCCGTCGGGGTTCTTGCCCACCGTCGCGAAACCACCGGCAAACCAACCCCAGGTTACGTTCTGCTTGTTCAGCAAGTCACCAACATTCAAGCCGGACATGGTGACGCGCGTCGATTTGGCCGTGCCCACATCGGGCGTGGTCAGGCAATTGTCAAAGCCCGGCCGGGCGTCGCCGATCAGCGCGCCAAAGCTTTGCGCGCCTGCGATGTCTCCGCTGGCATTGCCCGGAGTTACGCCGTCGGCCGCAAAAGGCAGCAGCGTGGCGCAGCAGGTGTTTCCACTGACGAGATTAATGGCTCCCACGCTGGAGGGTCCGAAGTTCGTGCCATAGGAATTGTCGCTCATCGCGTAGTGCTGCGCATAATTCCACAAGGCGGTCACGGTGTTCCCATCGTAGTAGCTCATGACGATGCCTGTGCCTTTGCCATCATCGAAACAGAAGTTGGGGTTTGTCGGCGGAACAGGCTGCCCATTCGCACCAATAGCATTTCCTGAACCGACTTTCTCTGGAAACTTATCCATCAGGCCCCGGTCGAAAGCGGATTGCTCGTCACCGTAATCGTGATCTTGATCGCAAGTCACGGCGTTGACGGGGCCGAGCCGAAAGGGCTGGGTCGAATTTGGATTTTCATCGAGCAAGCCGCCGCCCAGCAAATTATTCACGCGCGGAGTTTCCGGAATGCTCCTAAAGGGCGTAACCCCTTTCGGATTCAGGGCATGGGGGTAGGTACCGAAATAGTGGTCGAAAGAAACGTTTTCGTCGAAGATGACGACCACGTGCTTGATCGGGGTGGTCGTTTCTTCCTGGCCAAACGAGGGCGACGGCAGCGCGGCGCCAAGGGCAAGTGCTGCGAGCCCGTAGGCGAGGAACCGTAACGGCATTCGAATCATAATTCTCCTTTAAATCGGTAAGCCAAAGATGTGGTGACGCTAGAGTCCCGATGAACTCGAATAGATTCGGAGTTGCAACAACCGAGTAAGGTAAGAGGCTCGCTAGCTCTATGGAAATACGCTGCGTTTGTTATTCCGGTGTGAACGAAAAGTGAAAACTTGGCGGAGCACGCGCTGCAGCGTTGAAGTACCAAAAACCTGTGTTACTTCGATGGTGCTTCGACGCGAACGGTCCCCATCATGCCGCCATCTTCGTGCTCCAGCAGGTGGCAGTGATAGACAAACGTGCCAATAATCCGCGGATTGCGGAAATCCATTTTTAATTTCACCGAAGGGTAATCCGGGCTGGTCCCATCCCAATAGGGAACGTTAATGGTGTCGCGCAAAAATGGCTCTTCCAGCGGCACGCCGTTCCAGTCTTCCAGTTGAAAATGGATTTGATGAATGTGAAACGCATGTAATTCGCGGGTCCGATTTTCGATCGTCCACTCTTCCACGTTTCCCTGCTGCACCACGATGTTCGGCGCCGTGTCGTTCATATCGAACTGTTTCGGTTTTTGCCCCTCGACCGTGATGTAGAACTTCGTCGGGCTGTTGGGATTCTTCGGATCTTCCGGCTCTTCGGAAAAATAAAGCCGGCGTTGCACAACGGCGGGAAAATTTCCAACCCAGTGGGGATTGGCGCCAGCCGATGGGGCGGGTTCTCTACTCGAACCTTTCATCGACGAGGAAACCAATTTCCCCTGAGCGTCGCCGTAGGCAACCGTATCGGTCGGAGGGGCTAGCCGCGAGACGGTAGAAGGAGCATCGTCAGTGGCTACAATCTTCGCCAGTGGCCGGGTCGGGTCGTTCTCGCCAACCGGCCCGGTATCGACGGTGCGGGTGATCAGGCTGGCCTGAGATCCTGCCGGAGGGCCCTTCACGATGAATTCCACCCTTCCCGCCGGAGGCACCAGCAAATGCGCGCGAAATACCACATCGTGCGGCGGGTCACCGTCTTCCTGTACGGGGACGCCATCAAGCGCGACCACGCCTACCAGCTGCGGCTTGGCGTCATAGAGCAGTTGGAGATCCAGGTAGGTAAAAGCGGAGGCGTTCAAGACTCGCCACAACTCTTTCCCTCCCGGCTTTAGCTTAATGACCGCCGGACTGTAATCCGGAAACGGAACCGAAACAAAATTGATCGAGAGGTCTTTGGCTGGCTTGCCGGTGCCCGTTCCAGTGTTCATGATCTCGCCTTCGGCGTCGCGCAACACCAGTGGCGGCGGCATGGAAGCGGACGCCACTGGCTCCGCGTCACGATGCAGCAGGTCCTCGTCTCGGATAACGAGGACCCGCTCCGGCAAGCCGGCGACGATTGGCGCTTCGCGTTCCAGGCCTTCGATGATCAGCGCCCCGGATGCTCCGCCCAAGGCCTGCACTTTAGTGAAGCCGTGCGGATGAGGGTGATACCAATACAGGCCAGGGGACGCATCGAGCGGGACTTGAAAGTGGTATTCAAATGGAGGGTCGGACGGACCGATCAGCGTCTTCAGAGTTTCGTCCTGGTGGCAAACCGGGGGAATGTTAAGACCATGAAAATGAAGATTCGTGGCGGTGGCGGACATAACGCCAGTTACGCACGGATCGCTTGACGCGGCCTTTGCCCGCTGGTGCTCCGGCGTCGGCATCGCTGCGGCATTTCCGGGGCCGTTTAATGCATTCTTCAGCCGGAGGACGAGCCAGTCGCCCGGACTCAATCGCAAATTGGGCGAAAGGCTCCCGTCGCCGTACACGTAGCAGTAGCGCGTGCGTCCCTCAGAGTCCTGGTAATTCCGATACGTCAGATCGACGGTGAGTACGCCGTTTTTGCTGCGCAGGTCTTCCGGTTCGGGAACTTCGGACCCTGCCGCTGGGCGCGGGCACACCGGAGCGGGCGCAGCCTGCGCGAGCGCAGCCGCGCTCGATGCCAACAGGATCCATAAGGTCAACCAACCGTAATACACCGTGCGCATCTAGACTCCGATTCCCTGTTGTGGCAAAGGCAATCTGTCGCTCTTGGGCTTAAAGCGCGGACCGCAACCGCCTGGTCCCAGAAGAAATGGCTTGGAAAGTTTAGTCTGTTCCCGGACTCCACATGTGAACGCCAGATGAATGCTCGTTTACTGGGATGTACGGGAAGAGGTTTTAAAGGCGGAACAGCAGCCCTCTGCTGGACCCGCGAGATTTGAGCCCGAAGCCAAGATTCCAGCTACAATATTGTTCGTAGAATATGAAATGATGCAGCAGATGAAAAATCGCCAACTCGTGCCCTTCGTCATGCTCCTCGCCCTTGGGACCCTGGCTCCTTGCGGCGCGCAAGCGCCGGCCCAAACCAAGCCCGCACCTACCGGCGAGATCGTCGCGCGGGTGAACGACCAGCTCATCACGCTGGCCGAATATCAGAAAGCCGAGCAGCAATTGCGCGACGAAGCGGCCCAGGATTGTCAGGGCTGTCCGCCGGAAAAAATTGAAGCCCAGTTCAAAGCGCAGCAAAAAGATTTGCTGCGCGGTTTGATCGATCAGGTGTTGATGGTCCAGCGCGCCAAGGATATGGGCATCAGCGTCGAATCGGACCTGAACAAGCGCCTCGACGAAGTTCGCCAGCAGAACGGCCTCGCCACCGTAGCGGATCTGCAAAAAGGCGTCGAAGCTTCGGGCCTCAGTTGGGAGGATTACAAGACCACGTTGCGCAATTCACTGCTGCAGAAAGAAGTGGTACGGCGCGAAGTCGGCTCGCATCTCGACGTTTCCAGCGACGAAGTGAAGCAATACTACGAATCGCATCCGCAGGAATTTACCCCGCCCGAACGCGTGATTCTCTCCGAAATTTCACTCAGCACGGAAGGCAAGAATCCCGACGAATTCGACGCCGTGCGCAAAAAAGTCGAAGGCCTGCGCTCCAGCGTCCTCAACGGCGACGATTTCCATCAAGTCGCCGCGATGTATTCCCAGGGCAGCACCGCGAAAGACGGCGGCAACTTGGGCACCTTCGCCAAAGGCCAGCTCGCGCCGCAGATCGAAGCGATTGTCTTCCAGACTGGCAAAGGCCAGCTCACCGACGTGATCCAAACCCGCAGCGGCTTCGAATTTTTTAAGGTCGAAGATCATCTGCCGTCCGCCTTGCAGCCCATCGAGCAGGTCGACGCCGCGATTCGCAGCACGCTCTCCGCCCAGAAAATGCAGCCGCGCATGCGCGAATACCTCGCCGAACTCCGCGAACAAAGTTACGTCACCGTGCAGCCCGGGTACATCGACAGCGCCCTACTGATCTGATCCGTAGTCGTAGTGGTCGTAGCGTTGCAGTCTCAAAAAAAAAGTCTGCTTCCTGCAACTCGACTGCGACGACTTAGGGAGTTTCAGGAAATTTGACGAGATGCCGCATTAGATTTTAAGGCGGAACAAAAGTTCAAGACTTGGAGATTGGTTTGGCTGTAAAAATGGTGGGGCTGGGGAGAGTCGAACTCCCGACCTAAGGTTTAGGAAACCTCCGCTCTATCCAACTGAGCTACAGCCCCGTGGCGCGTATTTTAGCAGAATTGAGCACGGGCGTTCTGGCGATTGGCGGATGGATTAAGCTGCTTCGTTGAAGGTGTCGCGTTTCTTGTAGGCGAGATAAAAAATCCCAAAGGTAATAACGGCTGGGGGAAACATCAGGATCAGAATTCCGGTGTTGATGGCGTGGATGGTACGCGGGCCGGAAGCGGCGGCGTTTTGGTAGCACATGGCGCAGCCCTGGGCACCGAGCGACGCGGGGCTGGCGATGAACGCTAGCGCGGTCAATAGGCGTGTAAGCGACTTTATAACGCTGTTGGATTTCGCGTTCATCGGGAACTCCCCTGCGAAGTTTCAATCTACTCGCTGAACGTGCGCTTGTCCAGAAATGATGCGCCGGCGAGTACCCTTCCGGCCTGCTCCTTTGGCGGTTTGTGTTTCCGTATCTTTTCCGTATCCTCAATGGCGGATTCTCACCGCCGATGGCAGTAACGCGAGGGGTCAAATGAAATATCGAAAACTGGGACGGACCGGCATCGAGGCCAGCGACCTGTCGTACGGCCTGTGGGGCATGAGCGGGTGGAGCGGCTCCGACGATGCGGGCTCGCTGCGATCGTTGCAAGCCTCGGTTGATCTGGGCTGCAATTTTTTCGATACCGCCTGGGCCTACGGGAACGGCAAAAGCGACGGGCTGCTGGGCGAAACTCTGGCGCGCAATAAGAATAAACGTCTCTTCAGCGCGTCGAAAATTCCGCCAATGAACGATCGCTGGCCGGCCAAGCCGGAGTACGCCTACCAGGACGTTTTTCCCCACGACCATGTAATGAAATACGCGAAGAACATCCGCGAGAAACTACGGGTCGATTCGATCGACGTGCTGCAATTCCATGTGTGGGACGACAGTTGGACGGACCAGCCCGAGTTTCGCGAAACGGTGGAGGAATTAAAATCCTCCAAATTGATTCGCTGGTTCGGATTGAGTTTGAACCGCTGGGAGCCGGCAAATGGAATCGCCGCAATCCGCACTGGCCTGGTTGACGCGGTGCAGGTGATCTACAACATTTTCGATCAGGCGCCGGAGGACGAACTGCTTCCGGTTTGCCGGGAACTCAACATCGGCGTGATCGCGCGCGTGCCGCTGGACGAAGGCAGCCTGGGCGGCAAGATGACCCTGGAGACGAGATTTCCCGCCGACGATTGGCGCGCGTCATATTTTGGTCCCGAGAATCTGAAACCAACGATCGAGCGTGTCGAAGCCCTGAAGAAAATTGTGCCGCCCGGCATGACCCTGCCCGAGATGTCGCTGCGTTTCATTTTGTCCAATCCCGATGTAAGCACCGCCATCATCGGCATGCGCAATTTGAATCACGTGAAGGAGAATTTTGCCGCAAGCGATGCGGGGCCGCTCGATAAAGCGCTCCTCACCGAATTGAAGAAACACCGTTGGGATCGCGTTCCAGAATCCTGGGCCGACTAGGCCGGGTTCGCACCACGCGATTGTTTCTTCGGTTTCGGCGCCACGGAAGTTTCGCTGGGCACCAGTTCGTAATGATGCGGAACCGGTTGGGCATCCGCGCGCTGGCGAGCGAGCGCCCGGTCTGAGGCCGCGGCAAGCTCTTTGATCGTTTCCGGAGTGACCTGATCTGCGGGCTTTACGGCCAGGTCGAATATCTGCATCTCGAGCGTTCCCCTGATTTGCGTATCCATCCCCACGCGACGCGCCTGGTCGAGCATCGGCGTTTCGAGCAGCGCGAGATTCACGCCAGCCGCCAGTTGTTCCGCCGGAAAGATTCCCACTTCCCGGCCATCAATGCGCAACTGATACGACCCTCGCGCCAGCGCGGTAACGCGCAATGTTTCCAGGTCCAGCGCGCTGATCAAATCCGAGGAAGAAAGCGCCAGCTGCAGGATTGGGTCGGTGTCCAGCGGACCCAGCGGGAGCGGCAACGATTTATCCATCTGCGCCCAGCGCAAATGATTGCCGTTCTTCGCCAGCTCGGTCACTTCCGTATTTGAAACTTGGGCAGTCGGCTTGGTTCCCGCGTCGACGTGCACAAATGTCACTTCCGGCTTCGCGCCCCACGATTTCAGCAGATTCTCTGCCATGATCCAATGAATCGCAGGACCGGGATGGATGCGATCGGGAATCAGCAGCGTGTCGAGTGCGGCTTTTTTTGCTTGGGCGTTTTCCAGAGCCTGCACCACTGGCGCATTGAGATCGGCCACGCCCAAATGCTTTTCTGCCGCCAAGTCGCCTACGAATTCACCAAAGTGCTGCAAAACTTTGTTATAGCCGCCGACGAGCATTTCGGGGCGCGTCACATCATCGTACGCTGAGGGTTTGACCAGCGTCAGGCGCGCCTGCGGACAATTCTTTTGAATCGCATCGACTATCGAAACATAGCCGGTCTGATAGCTCGTGAAAATTTTGGGATCATACGCCTGATAAAAACCGTCATTCATGCCGAGCATGATGGTCACGACCGTCGGCTGGTGATCGAAAACGTCGCGATGCAGCCGCAGATCGATGGGTCCATACTTGCCGCCGCTGACTTTGTCGCCGCCGACGCCGGAGTGAAAAAACACGACATTGCGCCCGGGAAAACGAGTAAGGATAAATGTCTCGATATCGCTGGTATAAAGGCGCTGCTCCGTAATGCTGTCGCCATAGAAAACCACTCGATCGCCATCGATAATCGCAAAATCACTGGCGCCGGCGGATTTTTGCGCTTTTGCCGCGCCACAAGCCAAGAACAACGCCATTACCAGCCAGACTCGCTTGATCATGAACGCTCCCGAGCGTCGAGTCTGCCAGAAAAGCGGCCAGCGCTGAACCCCGAATTCACCTTACTTTTGCGACTTTCGCCGCGCGCACCGCACAGCACGCGCGCCAAGAGAAGACCTGCCAGATGTGGCATACTTAATGCATACGTCGCGACTGATTTTGATGAGCGCCCGGAAAACAATTCGGAAGAAACTGCTCGCGGTGCATCGCAAACTGCGCGAGGCCCACATGCTGGCGAAGGGGCTCATCTCCACGCGCCATCCCGTGCTGGTGCACATTATTCCCATCCGGCGCTGCAATCTGGCCTGCACTTACTGCAACGAGTACGACGATTTCTCGAAGCCGGTGCCGACTGAAGAAATGTTCGCGCGCATCGACCGCCTGGGCGCGATGGGCACGTCGATCATCACCATCAGCGGCGGCGAGCCCTTGCTGCATCCCGACTTGGACGCCATCATCGCGCGGATCCGCAAAAACAGAATCATGGCCGGGATGATTACCAATGGCTACCTGCTGGTCGCCGATCGCATCGAGAAGCTGAACCGCGCGGGACTGGAATATCTGCAAATCAGTATCGACAACGTGAAGCCGGACGAGGTCTCAAAGAAGAGTTTGAAGGTGCTGGATCAGAAGCTGGAATTGCTGGCCAAGCACGCCGAGTTTCAGGTGAACATCAATTCGGTGCTGGGCAGCGGCGTGGCCGATCCGGAAGATGCGCTGACCGTCGCGCATCGCGCGGTCGAGCTGGGCTTCACTTCCACCGTGGGAATTCTGCACGACCACAACGGACAGCTGGAACCGCTCGGATCGCGCGAGCAGGAAATTTTCGAGGAAATTATTTCGCTCGAAAAGCGCTCGTTTACCCGCATCAACAAATTTCAGCACAATATCGCCAAGGGTCTCGAAAACGATTGGCGGTGCCGCGCCGGCGCGCGGTACCTGTACATTTGCGAAGACGGCCTGGTTCATTATTGCTCGCAGCAGCGCGGATATCCCGGCGTGCCCCTGCTGCAATATACCGACGAACAGCGCCAGCGCGAATTTTTGACCAAGAAAGGCTGCGCGCCGCGCTGCACGGTTTCCTGCGTGCATCAGACCTCGGCCATGGATTCCTGGCGCAGCCCGCAGACCATCGACAACGGCTCGGCGCCGTCGGCTCAGGGCCTGGTGCAACTTAGCGGGTCTTCGTCACGAGATTAGATTTCGAAAGAAATTTTGCGAAAACGAAAACGCTGGTGCGCGCAACAACTTCATTCCGAAAGTTAGGGCTCGAACTCACCCCATTTAAAGGATCGAATTGATGAGTCCCGTCGTCTGGCTCGCGATTGGCGTGGTGGCCATTTTGGTGATTGGCGCGATTGTCTGGAGCGCCAGCCGCCGGGCGGACGCGCAATTGTCCGCCGTCCGCCAGGAAATGCAGCACTCGTTAGCTTCGCAGGGCCAGTCGGTCAACGCGCAAATCAACCACCTGACTCAAACGGTGACGACGCAACTGGGCCAAGTCCGCCAGGAACTGCTGACCGGCGTCGCTTCCTCCGGCAAACTCGCCAGCGACGCGCAAATCGCCATGGCCCAGCAAATGCAAACCTCGAACGAAACCATCCGCCGGATGAGCCAGCAACTGGGCGAAGTACAACAAGCCGGCCGTGAAATGTCGCAGTCGGCGCAAGCGCTGCAAAGCGTTCTGGGTGGCGCCAAAACGCGCGGGACCCTGGGCGAAGTGGCCCTCGAAAGATTGCTGCAAGATGCGCTGCCGCAAAGCGCGTACGACGTGCAGCACCGTTTCGATTCCACCGGCGCGATCGTGGACGCGGTGGTGCACAGCGGCGAGCGCCTGCTCTGCGTCGATTCGAAATTCCCGCTCGAGGCGTATCGCCGGCTGGCCGACAACATAGAGGGTGCGCGCAAGGAATTTTCCGTCGCCGTGCGCAAACATGCGGACAGCATCGCCGAAAAATATATTCTGCCGCACGAACACACCTTCGATTACGCGCTGATGTTCGTGCCCTCGGAAGGCGTGTATTACGAACTGATGATGACCGAAGATGCGAAGGGCGGCCAGCTCGACGAATACTGCCGCAATAAACGAGTGTTCCCGGTATCGCCCAACACTTTTTACGCCTGTCTCAGCGCGGTGGCCTTGAGCCTGCAGGGCCAGAAAATCGAAGAAAACACTCGCCATATCCTGGCCGGAATGTCAGGATTGAAAAAACAGTTCGAGGTTTTCGATGAAGTGTATGAAAAACTCGGCAAACATCTGCGCAACGCCCAGCAAAGTTACGAAGAAGCAGACAGCCGCCTGAGCCGCACCCGCAATTCGCTGGAACAATTGACCCAGGGCGCGCTGGATGAGCCGGAAATCAAATCGCTGAATCCCATCGCCGACGAAAAACTTTTCTGAACGCCTGCCGCCCTGAATTCCCGACCGCCATCCGAAATATTATTGCAGCGCGGCGCGCGCCGCTTCCAGCAGCGTCTTAAAATCGCCAGCAACGATGGCGGTCGTCATCGTTTGTAGATCGCGGGAAGTTTTTCCGGTGTCGTGGGGATGCTTCTCGAGGTCGTGCGCGTAGCCGTTAATGCGCGATTTCCATTCCTTGGGAGCCAACGGCGCGGCGGCCAATAAATATCGACGGGCCGACGTCGGGTCGACTGCCGGCAGTATTCGCGCGCGAAACGAAAAATCGCCGGCGCTGACCGCTTCGACGCTCACCTCGCCCGAATTTCCTGCGCCCGCCCCTGAAGTCAGTAGATCCTGGGTGTCTCCGCGCAAAAAGCGCAACACTCCCGGCGTGCGATTCTCCACCAGCACGCGCAACTGCTGATCCGATCCCTGGACGTGCAACGCGAGCTTGCTCTTTTTGCCCGGAACCAGCGGCGGAATCGGCGGGTCGAAATGCAGGCTGACCAAAGTTGTGGCCGCTTCCCATTTTCCCGCCGAATTCTCGATCGTAATTCTCGCGGGCCCGGGAAGCGCCCGGGGGTTCGCAAGCACCACCACACATTCTGGCGAGGAGGCGAGCACGAAGGCCCGCTCGTCGTTAATCTTCACGCGGTTCGCGTCAGCTTGCTCCAGAAAATCCGCGCCGCAGATCGAGAATTGATCGACCAGCGAGACCACGGGAGCCACGGCGAGCGACTGTTTTCCGGTGAGCGATGCAGACGCATCCACCAGCGCCGCGGAGCTGTTGCCGGAACCGCTGGCGATGATGACGGACATGTTGTCTGGCACGGTGAACGAAGCTCGTCCCGTCTTGTCCGTCTTCAACTTGAGCGTATCCCCGATCGATACGGTAATTCCCTCCGCCAGCCGGCCGTCGACGCCCAGCACCGCGAGCGTGGCCATTTTGCCGGCCACAAGTTTCGGGGGCAAAACAATGGAAACCGCCCAGGTGGTGAGCGCGTTCGATTGCGCGTCGACTCGGTTTTCAAGCGGCAGAACGGAGGCGATCAGAGCCGTCAGCAACCACAAGACGATCGGCTTCCTTTTCCGAGAGCGGGTAGCGATCGTGGATGGGCGTGCGAGGATGCGCGCCATTATTTGGGAGCGGGGGCGATCACCCGCTCATACACTTTGGCATCGCGAAAAATATTGAAGAGCTCGCCGTCGATCTCGTCGGCGCGGACCGAAGATTCCAGAATGCTCAACGCCCGGTCCACCGGCACGGCTCGTTTGTACGGCCGGTCGGACGCGGTCAACGCGTCAAAAATATCGCAGATGGTCATCAGCTTGGTGGGCAACGGGATTTCGTCGCCGCGCAACTTGTACGGATATCCAGTGCCGTTTAATTTTTCGTGATGGGCGCGGGCGATATCTGGAATCCGGCTCAGCTCCTTGGTCCATGGAATTTGATTCAGGAAATTAAAGGTATGGACCACGTGGGATTCGATCTGCAGCCGTTCCGCGGCATCGAGACTTCCCTTCGGAATCGAAAGCAGGCGTACTTCGTCAGGGTTAATGTAGGGCCGCTCAATCCCTTTGGTATCGATGTACGACTGGCGGGCGATGTCGCGCAGTTGACGAAACTTCCCTTCTTCGAGCAGCGTGGGCTCGTTGGTTTCGATAATAAATTGAAAATAGTCTTCCAGGCGATTCATGCGCTGGTCGAAATCCTCGCTCAGCCGCGCAATTTCGGCCAGCGCGTCGCCGCGATCGCGCTCGATAAACATCTGCAGCTTACGCCGCGCCATGCCCGCTTCCAGATCCTTGCGAATGTAATCGAAGCGTTGCTTCAGCAGGTCCATCTGGCCAGGATAAAGTTTCTTGGCCTTGACCAGCACGTCTTCGCGCACGCCGACTTTGCCGAAATCGTGCAGCAAAGCTGCGTACCGGATTTCCTTCATCTGCTCGGCGTCGAAGTGCGTGCCGCTGTATTTTCCGGTGTTGACGGAATCGAGTGTTTCGGCAAACGCTTCGGTATACGTGGCCACGCGCAGCGAATGGCCGGAGGTCGTGGGGTCGCGTTGTTCGATCGCGGTGACCGCCGCCTGGACGAAACCTTCGAATAGCGTTTCGATTTCCTGATACAGCTTGCGATTTTCGTAGGAGACCGCGGCCTGCGAGGCCAGCGAAAGCGCCAGTTGCACCGATCGCTCCGGAAAAGACTGGACCTGTTCCGCAACCGCGGCCTCATTTACCAGCCGCGCCGTCGCGTCGCGTTTGGAATTGATGAGTTGCAATACGCCCAGCACTTCCCCTTTGGCGTTGCGCATCGGCAGGGTCATCAGCGATTTCGTGCGGTAACCGGAATCGCGGTCGTAGCGGTCGTTGAAATGAAACGGCAAATCCTTCGGCAGGTGGTGGGCATCCGCAAAATTCAAAACTTCGCCGTGCAGCGCGGTGTATCCGGCCATGGAGTCTTCCGCGAGCGGCAACGTAAATTCCTTGAACGGAAAATCCACGCTGTCGTTTTGGGTGAGCATGAAGCGCAGCCGGCGTTCGCGATTGTCTTCGTCCACCAAATACAAGGACCCGGCATCGGCGCCAGTGATTTGCCGGGCCTTCTTCAGAATCAGAGTCAGCAGCGCATCGACGTCGCGCTCGGAAGAGAGCGCCACGCCGATCTCATTGAGCTGCTGCCGTTCGCGCTCGGCGATTTCCAGACCTTCGGCCGCCGCCCGGGACCGCTCCACGAGCTCAATATTTTCGAAGGCGATTGCGATCGTCTTTTCGAGTTCCCTCTTCGGTGCGTTCGCAGAGACGTAAGCAAAAAACGCTGCATCATCTGTGGACAATTTTGCAGATGAGGAGTCCCCCGCGATCACACCCACGACACGCGTATGCGGGCCAGTGTTCCGAGTGTGCCGTACGAATTCCGCCGTATCCTTTTCAATATCGAGGAGAAAAACGCGAAGGGGATCTGTTGTATTCAATTCGACATTAATTTTGGAATCGGCCGGGGATATGGGCCGCAATTCGTACAAGTCCTTCAGAGGTTCGACCAGCGCCGCAGCCGCCGACCCCTGGCGATACCAAATTTGTTTTTTTCTCGACATGCCTGACCGCGCTGAACCAATTCGTTAAGTATAGCGAACGCAGGTTAAACCGGCGGTGATTCTACCTCAAAACCCAGCAGGCCGGTGCCGGGCCGCCGTGTTGGCGCGATGAGCTCGGCGCGGTTCGGCCGCCTTGAATCACTACGAACCGTTTGTTAGCCTTGCGCAGATTTGAATCGCCAATAAAAGGCCAAAACGCGCCCGCAGGTGAGTTCGCGCAAACCAAAGCGATTCCAATTCCCTTAATGGCCGAAGCTAAAACAGGCACCGTAGCAAAACTTTTTCGCGAATGGTGGGGCCACCGCGGCTCACTGGGTATCAGCTTCGCCGTAATGGTGTTTGCGCTGTGCGTGTATTTTGCGACCTTCGTCGGCGAACGGCCGATGCCGACATTCGATTCCATCGACCGCCTGGAACTCAACACCCTCGACGCCCGATTTCAGTTTCGCGGCCGCGTCACTCCCGATCCGCGGATCGTGATTGTGGATATCGACCAGCATTCCCAGGAGCAACTGGGCCGCTGGCCGTTCCCCCGCATCAATTTCGCCCACGCCCTCGACGCCCTTCGCGAGGACGGCGCCAAGGTGGTAGCTTTCGACATCACCTTCAGCAAAGCGGATGAAACCGCCCGGCCGCTGCAGGAACTTTCCGCGGACCTCGCTTCCGGCAAAAAAGGAGCAGCCGGCCTAAATCCAACGGTCCAGCTGGCCATCGCCGAAAAGGAAAAGCAATACAACTATGATCAACAACTCGCCGATTCCATCACGCGTTTCGGCCACGTCGTTCTGGGAAATTATTTCCTATACACCAAAACCGATTTGGCCGGGGTCTCGAACGAGGCTCTGGACAAATACGCCGCCTTGATTTCCTTTTTTCCTTATACCCAGGTCCGGCCGTCGCGCCCGCCACCTACGCGTGAAGATCGTGACCAGGAGCGGCTGAAGGTAATTCAAATTTACGAGAATCAATACCTGGTGCCGCGCGGAGCAGAAGCGAACGCGGACGTCTTCGTCGGAGCGATCGCCGCGGAAAAAGGCGGTGCTGGATTTTTTAATGTCGCCGTCGACGCCGATACCGTCGTTCGCCGCATTCTTCTTGCGATTCCTTACGGCCGCGATGAAGATCGCAAAAACTGGGATTTCTATCCGTCGCTCGACGTGCAGACCGTCCGCCAGTATCTCGACCTCAGCAGCGACCAACCGGTGCTTATTTATGGAGACGCCGGAATCGCCAGTCTGGAATTTGGTCCCAAGCTCGTGGTCCATCCCGACGATTTGAGCCGCCTTCTGGTGAATTTCCACGGGCCATCACGGACCTATCCTTACGTTTCGTTCGCCGACGTGGCCCTGAATAAATTTCCGCGCGGAACGTTCGCGGACAAAATCGTGCTGATCGGCGCTTCGGCTACGGGTATCGGCGATTTGCGGGCCACTCCGTTTGGCGGCATCGATTTCCCCGGAGTTGAAATTCACGCCAACCTGATTGACAACATCTTGAACCAGCAATTCCTGGTGCGGCACGCGCCGCAGGTTTTGACCGACATTGGATTTATCGTGCTTTTTGGCCTGCCGCTGGGCATGTGGCTGGCCCTGGTGCAACCGCGCTGGATGGCGCTGGGTCTGCTGCTGCTCGTGCCCTTTGGCGCCGTCGTGTATTGGGCTTTCCTGCATGGCTGGTGGCTGAATTTTATCGTTCCAGCGCTGTTCACGCTGGTGCCCAACGTCAGCCTGGTTGCGCTGTATCGCGTTTTTTTCGAAGAGCAGGAAAAACGGAAAATTCGCGGCGCGTTTCAGCAGTACGTCAGCCCGGAAGTCATTCGGCGTTTGCTCAGCGATCCGGAACGAGTGAAGCCGCGCAAGACCGAAGTGACCGTGCTGTTCAGTGACATTCGTGGTTTCACTTCGATCTCAGAGAACCTGGACGCTCAAGAATTGGCCGCGCTGCTCAACGCCTACCTGACGGATATGACCAAAATTATTTTTCGCCATCAAGGCACGCTCGATAAATATATCGGTGACGCGGTGATGGCCATCTGGGGCGCGCCGTTCGACGCGCCGGATCACGCGGCGAAATGCTGCGTCGCCGCGGTGGATATGCTCGTGCGGCTTTCGCAAATGCAGAAAGACTGGCGGGCTCGTGGATTTCCGGAACTCGATATCGGAATTGGAATCAATACGGGCGTCGCTTCGGTCGGAAACATGGGCTCCGCGCTGCGTTACGGCTACACCGCGATGGGCGATTCGGTGAATCTCGCGTCGCGTCTGGAAGGGCTGAACAAAGAGTACGGAACGCGCATCGTGATCAGCGAATCCACGCGCCGGGAAATTAAGAGCGATGATCTGATTTTCCGCGAACTGGATCTGATTCGGGTGAAGGGCAAGCATCAGCCCGTAACGATCTACGAAGTCTTCAGTGCCGACGCCAGTGCAAATGGCGGCAAAGAACTTGCCGAACTATTTGGACGCGGGCGCGAGGCCTACAAGCGGCAGGACTGGCGCGCCGCGAAATCTCTATTTGAAGAAGTTCTCGTACGCTGGCCCAACGACGCTCCGGCGCAGATTTTTTCCGCGCGCTGCGAGGAATACCTGGCGGAGAAGCCAGCCGTGGATTGGGACGGCGTCTACGAGATGAAGCACAAGTAAACCGCAGGCGGATATTTTCTATTATTTTTCGTCGTCAATCCGCACGACCACTGCTCCGGATCGCCCTTCGCTTTTCAATTTGTCCGCCAATTTCTGGGCCGCGTCCTCGCTGGGCAAGCGGCCCACGCGCACGCGGTAGTACGTCCCATCGGTAACCTGGTAGGTTTCAATTGTGGCTGGAGGGTAGGCCGCGTCCATCTCCTCGCGAAACCGTTCCGCATTTTCCTGAACCTTGAACGCGCCCACCTGCACGCCGAATGATCCTTTCGTCGGATTCGGCCCCGAAAGAATTTCCAGGCGCACGTTCGCGGTGCCGGGCCCCCACATTTCGATGGCCTGCGCCGCCGCCAGAGAAAGATCGATGATGCGATTGGCGACGAATGGCCCGCGGTCGTTGATGCGCACTTCGGTTTGCTTGCCGTTGGTCAGATTCGTCACCCGCACCACGGTGTTAAAGGGCAAAGTGCGATGCGCGGCCGTAAACGTGTGCATATCGTAGATTTCGCCATTCGACGTGCGGCGGCCGTTGAACGGAGGCCCATACCACGACGCCACGCCTTCTTCGACGTAAGCGCCCGGAATAGCGGGCTGCCTTTCGTTGGCAGGCGGCGCACCAGAAGCCGGGGAAGCAGAGCCCGGCTGCGCCGCTGATGTCGAAGGCGCAGGCGCGGATGCTGGAGTTCGTGCCATCGCATTGTGGTGCGAGCAACCATTAAACGCGAGAACACACAGCGCGAGTGCGCCGGCGTGCCAGAGTCTTTTTGGAATGGCGAAAAAAACTGTTTCGCGAGAACTAAAGGCGGGTGCCGCAACACTCCCATAGGAAAATTTCTGCACCGAAAGATCAGATCCCACGCAGCTTCCCGATTGACTGGTTTGCGCTCATTTTCTCCGTGTATTATAAGAATGCACTTACTTTCTCGCAAGGAACCCTATTGGACCTCTCTCCTCGTCTGCGCTGGAAACTCGATCGTTTTCGCGAACAAATGAGCGGCATGTTTGGCGGTGGCGCGAAGGAACCACGCCGGCCGCAGCTATGTCCCGCGTGCGGCACGCTGGTCGGTTCCACCGCTACCAAGTGTCACCAATGCGGCGCAAGCCTCACCTTCGGCATGGCCGCGGCGACGCGCTCGTTAAGCCGCCTGATGCCCACCGAATCGCCGGTGACTTACGGAATTCTTACGCTGAGCTGCCTGCTCTACGCCGCGACACTGATGGCCACCATTCGCACCAGCGGTTTGCAGGCCCCCGGAGGAAACGGGCTGGGCGCGCTGATGAGCCTGGGTGGAATCAACATCAACGTGTTGGTAAGGTTCGGTGCATCCGTCCCTTGGCCCTACGATCTGGTGCAACCTTGGCGGCTGATCATGGCGACGTTTCTGCATGGCAGCCTGCTGCACATCGCATTCAATATGTGGGTTTTGATGGACGTCGGCCCGCAGCTCGAAGAACTGTACGGATCAGCGCGCTATTTGTTCATTTATGTGGTGACAGGAATCGGCGCGTACATCGTCAGCGGGCTACTCGGCGGGCACGTCAGCATCGGCGGCTCCGGCGCATTGCTGGGCTTGATCGGCGTTATGCTCGCCATGACTATGGGGCACAAAAGCGCGGCCATGCAAATGTTGCGCAGCCAACTGATTCGGTGGTTGATCTACATCGGCGTTTTGGGAATCATGATGAGCGGGACCGACAATTATGCTCACGCCGGCGGACTGATCAGCGGCTTTCTGCTCGGGCGCGTCATGGTGGCGCGCCCGCCGATGTCTGACCAGGAGAAGACTCGAGCCACGCTGTTGGGCTGGACCTCAGGAATTCTGGTGGCCGCAAGTCTGGGAATCGTGGCGCTGGGAATTATCGTCGCGCACTAAACGCCGTCGGCGAATTTAGGCGCCAGCGTGCAGACGGCGAGATACCACGATGCTGTAGTGCGCGCCCGAAATGCACACGAACGCGGCCACGCAATACGCGCAGATATCCTTCAAGTTCATGAGCGTGGAGTTATCGCGGATGGCCAGAACCAACACCAGAAACACCATCAGGATTTCAAGGAACGTCGTGGCCTTGCCGTAAATGCTCGGCGGCAGCGACATGTAACCCACCGTAACGATGATCACGGCGCTCGCAATCAGCAGCAGCACATCGCGCCCCAGGACCATGATGGCCAGCCACCAGGTAATCTTCCCGTGGATCGCCAGCTCCAAATAAGAAAAGGACAGCAGCAGCTTATCCGCAATCGGATCGAGATACGCGCCGAGCGGCGTGCGTTGATTCAGCCCTCGGGCGAGTAGCCCGTCGAGCACATCGCTGGCGCCCGCGACCAGAAATATCCCCAGTGCCCATTCGTAGCGTTCATAGTGAATCGCCATGATAAAAAATGGCAGGAACATCAGGCGCAGGAAGGTGAGCTGGTTGGGGACCGTGAAGATTCGGCTAGTCATGATTGGTTTTCGTTGATTGGGTGAAAACGCCGCCTAGGCAAACTGGGCCAGATAATCCGCCACGGTGTGGCCCGTCTTGCGCGCGAAGGTATCGGCGAGCGAAGGGATCGAGCCGCGCGATTCGTCCAGCGCGATTCGTTCGACGCGAGCCATGGGGAAAAACAAAGTCGGCAAGCCCATGCGGTCGCCATCTTCCGGGTGCACGACCTGGCTGACGAAATGATCGAAAGAACTCAGATCGATTCCGCGAACGGTCACGCCGGCGTTCGAAATATCGAGCAGTTCGCCCCACAGTTTTTCCTTCGGGGTATGCAGACTGATCACGACAATCGAATGCGGTTGCATTGCCTCTCCTGACGAAGCTCGTGCGCCCATGTTATCCCAGGTCGCATGCCGAATGGCGGCGAAGCTCGCGAATAGTATCGTCTGTTTCGGGCGGCCTACAGCGCCATCGTCTTCAGCGTCGGCGCCCGATGCAGCGCTGGTTCAGTAGCCTGCTGCACGTCTTCCGCAGTCACCCCTGGCGCAACTTCCAGCAGCACCAAACCCTCGGGACGAACCTCGATCACCGCGAGCTCGGTGACGATCAGGGAGACTACGCCCACGCCCGTCAACGGCAGGCTGCACTTTTTCACGATTTTAGACTCGCCGTCTTTGGTCGTGTGTTCCATCGCAATGATCACGCGCTGGGCTCCCGCGACCAGGTCCATCGCGCCGCCCATGCCTTTCAACATTTTCCCCGGGATGGCCCAGTTTGCGAGATTTCCCTTTTCGTCGACCTGCAAAGCGCCCAGTACGGTCACGTTGATGCGCCCGCTGCGGATCATCCCGAAAGAATCTGAGCTGGAAAAATAACTGCACCCGGGAATCTCGGTGATTGTTTCTTTTCCGGCGTTGATCAGGTCCGGGTCTTCATCTCCCTCGAAAGGATACGGACCAATTCCCAGCATTCCATTTTCGGATTGCAAGATCACTTCCATTGCCGGCGGCAGATAATTCGGAATCAGCGTGGGCAGCCCAATACCGAGGTTCACGTAAAATCCGTCACGCATCTCCTGCGCCACGCGCCGGGCGATCAGTTCCCTCTTCTCGTGGTCAGACGGCATGCTGGCTCCCGCGCTTTCTCACGGTGCGGCGCTCGATTCGCTTCTGGTAGTCGGCGCCCTGAAATATGGCGTCGACAAAAATTCCCGGCGTGTGCACGTGGTTCGGATCGAGCTCGCCAAGCTCAACCATTTCCTCGACCTCGGCAATCACGTGCGTCGCCGCCGTGGCCATCACCGCGTTGTAATTGCGCGCGGTCTTGCGGTAGATGAGATTGCCCCAGCGATCGCCTTTCCAGGCTTTGATGAACGCGAAATCGCCGCGCAGCGCCGGAACCAGGACGTGCGGACGCCCGTCGAATTCTCGAATCTCCTTGCCTTCGGCGGCCAGCGTCCCGTAGCCCGTGGGCGTGAAAAACGCTGGAATGCCGGCGCCGCCGCAGCGAATGCGCTCCGCCAGCGTTCCCTGCGGATTCAATTCCACTTCGATTTCTTTTTTCAGCGCGAGTTGCTCGAAGGCCTTGTTTTCGCCGACGTAGCTGGCAATCATTTTGCGTATCTGTTTATTCCCCAGCAGAATGCCGATTCCAAAATCATCGATACCGGCATTATTCGAAACGACCGTGAGGTCTTTCGAGCCTTTTCGCCGCAGCGCGGCGATCAGATTTTCCGGAATGCCGCACAAACCGAAGCCGCCCATTAAAATTGTCGCGCCGTCCGGCACACGCGCGACCGCGGCGTCGGCATTGGCCGTTCGCTTATCCAACGAAGTTCCCTCTCATTTCAAGAATTACGATTAGGTTCGAGCGAGTTTACTGCAAACGAGAAACCTTTTTAAGAGCGTCTGGTGATTTAGGCTTCGTTGCTCCGCCGGCTCACTCCAGCTCGCGCCGCGTTCTTCAGTGCGCGCACCAGGTCCGCGACGGCCATCGCCGCTCCTTCCGGCGATGCCGCTTTTTCCACCGCGGCCATCAGCGCCGAACCCACCACGGCGGCGTCCGCAATTCCGCCCAGCACAGTCACGTGCGTTGGCAACGAAATTCCAAATCCAACCGCCACCGGCAACGCTGTGAATTTTCGGGTGCGGCGCACCAGCGCCGGCAACTCGGGCGGAAGCGCATCGCGCGTTCCGGTCACGCCGGTTCGCGATACCAGATACAGAAAACCTGTCGTGACAGCCGAAATCTGTGCCAGCCGCGCATCCGTTGAAGTAGGCGCGGCGAGGAAAATTGTGTCAAGGCCGCGACTCTGGAGCACCACACGATATTCGGCGCCTTCTTCCGGCGTCAAATCGGTGACCAGCACTCCGTCGGCTCCGGCCTTGGCGGCGTCCGCAAATTTTTCGATCCCCATCTGCAGAATCGGATTGAAGTAGCTGAACAGCACCAGCGGAACCTGTGTGTTGCGCCGCAAGCGCGTCACCAGCTCGAGAACGCCCGCGAGGGTAGTGCCGCTGCGCAGCGCGCGATCACTCGCGCGCTGAATCACCGGGCCATCGGCAACCGGGTCGCTGAATGGAACGCCCAACTCGATCACATCGGCCCCAGCTTCCGCCGCAGCCAGCACGATTTTCTCGCTGGCCTCGAGCGAAGGGTCACCTGCGGTGATATAAGCCACGATGCCCAGTTCGCCACTCGCGGAAAGTTCCGTGAATCGCGCCGAAATTCTGCGTGACGATTTCGTAGCCGGGGTCGTTGCGGGTGTAGCGAGGCCCTCAGACATAGCGCGAAAGCGTCTCCATATCTTTGTCGCCGCGCCCGGAAACGTTCAGGATCACCAGCGTGTCCTTTTTCATCTGTGGCGCGCGGCGAATCAATTCTGCCCCGGCGTGGGCGGATTCGAGGGCCGGAATAATTCCTTCCGTGCGCGCCAAAGTTTTTGCCGCGGCAATCGCTTCGTCGTCCCCGATCGCCGCATACTCCGCGCGGCCCTGCTGCGCCAGCCAGGCATGTTCCGGTCCCACGCCGGGATAGTCGAGCCCGGCGGAAATCGAATGAGTCGCCGCGACCTGACCGTCGAGGCTCTGCAAAATGTAGGTGTAGGTGCCCTGCAACACGCCGGGGCGTGCACCGCCGAAGCCACTCTCCGCCGCAAGTCGCGCGGCGTGTTCGCCCAAACCTTTTCCTCGCCCACCCGCTTCGACTCCCAGCATTTTCACCGACGCGTCGCGAATGAAATCGTAAAAAAGTCCGATGGCATTGGAGCCGCCGCCCACACAAGCGATTAAAAGATCCGGCAACCGGCCCTCGGCTTCCAGAATCTGCGCCCGCGCCTCTTCCCCGATAATCTTCTGAAAATCGCGAACCATCTGCGGATACGGATGAGCGCCGAGCACCGAGCCGAGCAAATAATGCGAACTGGCGACATTGGTGACCCAATCGCGCATCGCTTCGTTGATCGCGTCTTTCAACGTCTTGCTGCCGGCATCGACACCCACCACTTCTGCGCCCAGCAGCCGCATGCGAAACACGTTGAGCTTCTGGCGCTCCATGTCCTCGGTGCCCATGTACACCGTGCACTCCAGGCCCAGCCGCGCCGCCACGGTCGCGCTCGCCACCCCGTGCTGGCCCGCGCCGGTTTCGGCGATCACGCGTTTCTTACCCATACGCAGCGCGAGCAAACCCTGGCCCAGCGCATTATTAATCTTGTGCGCGCCGGTGTGCAGCAGATCTTCCCGCTTCAGATATACGCGCGGGCCAAGCTGCTGGCTCAAGCGCGAAGCGAATTGCAGCGGTGTGGGCCGCCCGGCAAAATCGCGCAGCAGCGCATTCAATTCGGCATGAAATTTTGGGTCAGCCTGCGCCGCGGCGTAGGCGGTCTCGAGTTCTTCGAGTGGCGCAACCAGCGTTTCCGGCACGTAGCGGCCGCCGAATGGGCCGTAGCGGCCGCGTGCGTCAGGTGTCACCGATGGTCGTGTCGTGGCGCTCATGCTTTTTTTTTGACCTTGCCCTTCGTCCGGCGCTTCGCCTTCGACGCGGGGACTACTTTTCCCGGCGATTTCACGGCGCGCAAGAATGCGGCGAGCCGCTTCGAATCTTTCTTTCCTGGCCGCGATTCGACGCCCCCGCAAACATCAACGGCATAAGGTTTGCCCACGCGAATGGCTTCGGCCACGTTCTCGGCCGTCAGTCCGCCGGCCAGAAAAACATTTGGACGCATCGGCGCGCGCCGCAGCAGCTTCCAATCGAAAGTCCTTCCGGTGCCGCCATACTGCTTCCCGTCAAAACCGTCGAGCAGCAGCGCGTCGGCCTTCGCAAATCGCTTCAATTGCGAAGAAAGCCCGTGGCCACGCACCGGAATCGCCTTCATCACCGGAAATTCGCGCTGCAATCGTTCCACCGTTTCCGGCGATTCGTCTCCGTGCAACTGGAGTTGCTGCAGTTTGACCTGGTGCGCGATGCGCAGAACGTCCGCTTCCGGCTCATTCACAAACACGCCGAAAGCTTTTACGCGCTTCGGCAAACGCTTAACAATCCGCGCCGCTACCGCCGGCGCAGCATACCGCGGACTCTTGCGGTAAAAATTGAACCCTAAAAAGTCCGCCCCATGTTTCACCGCAGTTTGTGCGTCCGCCAAATTTGTAATGCCGCAGATTTTCACCTTCACCATCGCGGTCTATTCCGCCGAGCCAGCCGGCCGCAGCAAGTTCCCCAGCGCCGCACCCGGATCGTCCCGCGTCATCAGATGCTCGCCGATCAGAAATGCGTCAAACCCCGCGCTGCGCAGCCGGACCAAATCGTCATTCGAATGCAGGCCCGACTCGCTCACCGCGAGGCAATCCTCCGGAATCGACTCCACCAATTCCAGAGAAGTTTCCAGATGCACCTGAAAATCGCGCAAGTCGCGATTGTTCACCCCGACGATGCGCGCGCCGGCGCCCAGAACTCGCGCGAGTTCCTCGCCGGAATGAACTTCCACCAGCGCTTCCATCTTGAGCTCGCGCCCCAGTTCCAGCAGTTCGCGCAAAGTTTCGTCATCCAACACCGCCGCGATGAGGAGAAACGAATCGGCGCCCGCCGCGCGCGTCTCCCACACCTGCCAGGGATCAACAATGAAATCCTTGCGCAGAATTGGAATCTTGGTCGCCTTGCTCGCTTCTTTCAGATCGCCCAACGAGCCCGAAAAGTAATCCTCTTCGGTCAGCACCGAAAGCGCCGCAGCGCCCGCGGCTTCCAGCCCCGCCGCGAGCGTCGACGGCGAATATTCCTTGCGAATCACACCCAGCGACGGAGAACTCTTCTTCAATTCCGAAATCACGTTCAATCCCGGCCGCGTCAGCGCGCCCGGGAAATCGCGCGGCGGCGGAATTTTCCTCTCGATCGCCATCTTCAGCGCCACCTCGGGCAGCACCCGCTTGCGATGGGCCACCGAAGCTCGGCGAGCTTCGACAATCGTATCCAATATGTTTTTCGGCCGTGCGCTGGTTTCCATATGTAATTCAGGCGTCGAAAGACGCTGGAAGGCACACCCTCGGATGAGTACCGAAGGAAGAATCGCTACACCTATGCTAAGCGCCGGACGGCGATGATGTCAATTTCGAGGGAAGCGAGACAAAAGTTACTTCAGAAGCGGTTGCGAATATCGAATGGGAATTCCGAAATTTGACCCGCCAAAACCTTTCAGGATGGCGACCGTCACCCCCACTACCTTGCCCTGATGATTAAAAAGCGGCCCGCCGGAACCACCCGAAGTCGTCTGCGCGTCGAACACGATTTTGTCCGGCAACACGTCGCCGACGTGTCCCTGCGTAATGATCGGCCGGATCAGATTGCGCCTGGCCAACTCCTTCAGCATGGCCGAAACGTCATTGCCGCTATCCTTCAAAATTTGTTGCGCCGTATCTTCGTCGGTCCGCGCCAGAATCGCGGCGAGTCCTGTCGCGTAACCCATCAGGATCACCGACTGGCCGCTCACGATGGATTGGTTCGTCGAATCCAGCGCCAGCACCGTGCGTTTCAAATCCTGCATGTCCACGCGGACCGAAGCTAGATCGGTTTCTTGCGAAATATCATTGATCTCCGCATGGAATGCGCGAGGGTCGCCCGGAAAATAAGCGCGGATGGTGGAAATCTGCGGCTGCAAGCCTTGCTTGGTGATGGCCGCAATCTCCTCGTTCTTCCACCAAGGTTCGGCCACGTGACGATTGGTGATGATGCGCCCATTCGGTCCCGCGACAAATCCGGTGCCGAAAACATCCATCTTCACTTCCGGCCCGGTGCCGTCGAGCGTCAGGATCGGGTTCCCTTGACTGTCCTGCAACGGGTCGCCATCTTGATTCAACCCGCCGTAACGCAGCCGTTTTCCGGAGGGCTGATCGCTGAACGCCACCGCCACATGCAGCAAGCAGACCGACTGCACGTCCGCGGGAATAATGGTCTGCGCCACGCTGCCTTGCGCTTCGAGTTTCTGCAAACGCAAATTGGTGTCCGCCAGCTGCTTTTGCAATCCGGCCGCATCATTCGGATTCGCGGTGGCCATCTGCGCTTTCAGGTCGGCGGCTTTCTGCTGCAGCTCGCCTTTCGCGGCAGCCGGAGCGGCCTCGGAGTCTTGCACCGTGCGCAATTTGCGGGCTTGTGCGATCAAATCCTGTTGGCGAATGAAGCCGCCCTCCAACTTCGTGAGCAAAGAGTTCGAGCGCGCCGTTTCCTTCTGCGCGCTGCGCGCAAAAAGAAAATAAATTCCAGCCATGACCAGCGCCAACGCCAGCACCGCGCCAAAGCCGGTCTTCAGCTTGCGGTCGAGCGACACTGCGTTGCTGGCCATCGCCTCCGTAACCGCCAGCGCCTCGAACGCGGTGTGGGCGATCTGCTGGCCTTCGTCGGCGATGCGCATTTTGTCGCGCAGCTGATTTTCAATGCGCTGCACCCGAAGGCGCGCGCGTACATGCGCCACAACCTCGCGAACGCTGAACGGCCGCGAGATCGCGTCGTTGGCGCCCAGATCGAGCGCGTCCGCCCGTTCGTCTGAACCGTTGCCAACCAACAAAAGCACGCGCATCGCCTCGGTGGTGGCCGTCCCCCGGATGATGGCGATTGTTTCTCGGGCGCTCGGATTTTCCAGACGCGAATCGAGTATCAGGATCGCTGCACCGTGCTGATGAATCGCGTCGAGGCCTTCACGTGTCGTGGCGAACCCGGTCACGTCATAGCCGGCCGTGCGCAACGCGTCCTGAATTTCCGCGCTGGTGGCCGGGTCGGGGTCGATGACAATTATTTTTTCGGGCGCGATGTCCATTTTGGTTCGTTTTGATCCGCAGGCTAGATCCTTCTGCCCATCCTAGAAGAGAATATGCCAAGATTCAAACTCGTTGGAATAGACGCGCGGCCGCAACGGTTCGATTCATTCCATTTTTCGAAGGCAGGAAGCATGGATTCACTGGCGCAAATTAACGCCGAAATCGTGGCCTGCCGCAAATGTCCGCGCCTCGTGCGCTATCGCGAAGCCGTCGCTCGCGAAAAACGGCGCTCTTTTCGCGATTGGGACTATTGGGGCAAGCCGGTTCCGGGATTCGGTGACCCCCACGCCCGTCTGATGATTCTCGGTCTCGCCCCCGCGGCCCACGGCGCGAACCGCACCGGGCGCATGTTCACCGGCGACCGCTCCGGCGATTTTCTGTACAAGGCGATGTACGCCGCGGGCTTCGCCAATCAGCCCACGTCGGTGCGCCTCGGCGACGGTCTAGTCCTCAAAGATGCGTACATCGCCGCGACCGCGCGGTGCGCGCCACCAGCCAATAAACCGCTGCCGTCAGAGTTGCGGAATTGTCAGCCCTATTTCGTGCGTGAACTGGAAGTCTTGCAACCGCGCGCGATTCTGGTGCTCGGCGGGATCGCTCTGCGCTCTTACCTGGAATTATTGAAGCAGCAGCGGCACATCACGAATTTCGCCGCATACCCGTTCGGTCACGGAGCCATCCATCAGTTGCCCGCCCCGTTGCCCCGGCTCTTTGCTTCGTACCATCCCAGCCAGCAAAATACGTTTACCGGCAAACTTACGGATCGAATGTTGCTGAAAGTCTTTCGCGACATTCGCAAATATCTTGATCAGCAATGACCGCCGCTAAACCGCCGGCTGCTTCGGCCGCGGCATAATCAGCAGGTAGGTAAAAAACGAAACCCCGAATCCGACGAACCATGCATAAGGATACAAACCTCGCAACGCCGGAACCTCGAGTCCGATGAGCGCCACCGCTGCGCCGGCGCACAACGCGCCAATCGCTCGCCAGTTGAACCCATGCGAATATTCATATTCGCCTCCGCGCTCGAACATCGCGTCGGTATGCAGCACGCGTTTCCGCAGTAAATAATAATCCGCGATCATCACGCCCGCGATCGGGCCCAGAAAACTCGAATAGCCGACCAGCCAGCCCATCACGTAACTGCCATGGTTTGCCAGCCACCTCCACGGCTGCATCAGCAGCCCAATGAAACAGGTGATGATTCCTCCAATTTTGAAACTGATCCGCCGCGGCCACAGATTCGAAAAATCATTCGCCGGCGAAACCACGTTGGCCGCGACATTCACGTTCAGCGTCGCGAGCAACAAGGCCAGCATCGCGACGACCACCGCGATCGGATTACCCAGCCTGCTGAGCACCACCACCGGATCCCAAACCGCCGCGCCGAACACCACGACCGTAGCCGAAGTGACCGCAATGCCGATGAAAGAATAAAAAGTCATCGTCGTCGGCAAGCCCAGCGCTTGCCCCAGCATCTGTTCCCGTTGTCCTTTCGCGTAACGGGTAAAATCCGGAATGTTCAGCGCGACGGTAGCCCAAAACGCCACGACGCCCGTGAGCGACGGCACAAAAAATGCAAAAAATTCCGAGAACGAATGAAATTTCGACGGCGTCGAGAGCATCGGACCCAGGCCGCCCGCTTTCACGTAGGCCCAACCGAGCATCGCCAAACCCAGAACCAGCAGCGCGGGCGCGGTGACTCCCTGCAAATATCGAATCGTTTCAATGCCGCGCAGAATGACCGCCAGGTTCAACAACCAAAAAAGAAAGAAGCAGAGCCAGGGGTGATCCCATCCGGGGCGCACCGCCGCCAGCAACGTATTGATCGCTTCACCGCCAATCCAGGTTTGAATCCCAAACCAGCCGCAGGCCACCAGTGCGCGCAGAATCGCCGGAACATTCGCACCCAACACGCCAAACGAGGAACGCGCGAAAACCGGAAACGGAATTCCGTATTGCGCGCCGGCATGCGCGTTCAAGAGCATCGGAATTAGCACAATCACGTTGCCCAGAAAAACCGTAACCAGCGCCTGCTTCCAGTTCATTCCCCCAGCGATCATCGCACTGGCCAGCATGTAGGTGGGTATATTGACGCTCATCGCCACCCACAGCGCCGCGTAGTTGTAAGTGCCCCAGGTCCGCCGATCGCGCGGGATCGGCGCGAGATCCTTGTTCCACAGTTGGGTGGAGATTCGGCCGCCTGACGCGGATAGGGCGTCGCCGGTTTTTTCCGATTCAATCATTGCGTTCGCTGCTCCCTGGTTTTACGAAAATGAATTGCGGCGCTTATACCTCTCGCCTCGCTCAGGGGCAACACTTTTCTACGGGGAGACGCGGTTTGACACCGTGCGTCCGCGATTGTTAGCCTGCGGGCGACGCGCACGGAAGCGTCACGCTTCGCATGCCCAACAATTCCTCAGGCAACTCGAATACTCCCTCCAATGTTTCCGCCGCGGACGCTTCCGCGACCGCTATTGAGCTGCGCCATGTCTCCTACAACCTCCCGAACGGGCGCTCCTTGCTGCACGATCTCAGCCTGACTGTAAAAAATGGCGAAACACTCGTGCTGCTCGGCCGCAGCGGCGCTGGTAAATCCACCGCACTGAAATTGATCAACCGCATGCTGGAATTAAGCGGCGGCGAAATTCGAGTCGAAGGCAAATCGACGATTGATTGGGATCCGATCGCGCTGCGCCGCCACATCGGTTACGTTATTCAGGAAATCGGCCTGTTCCCGCACTACACCGTCGAACAAAACATTTCTCTCGTTCCGCGGCTGGAAAAATGGCCCGAGGATCGCACCCGCGCGCGCGTTGCGGAACTAATGAAGCTCGTCGGATTGGAGCCCGCAAAATTCCTGCATCGCCACCCGCACGAACTCTCGGGTGGCCAACGCCAACGCATCGGCATCGCCCGCGCGCTCGCCGCCGATCCGCCCATTCTGCTGCTGGACGAGCCCTTCGGCGCGCTCGATCCGCTCACCCGCGGCGAACTGCAACGCGAATTCCAGGAACTCGAGCAGCTGATCCGCAAGACCATCGTCCTGGTCACGCACCATGTGGGCGAGGCGCTGCTGCTTGGTTCGCGCATTGGCGTGATCGAAGCCGGAGCCCTGGTTGGCCTCTATACCCCGAAGGAATTTCTGGCTGCCAAGGAACCGGTCGCCGCGGGTTACGTCGCGAATCTGCGGATGTATCCAAACGAGGAGGGCGACCTATGACCTTGTTGCAGTTTTTTTCGCGCCATCATCGCGAAATCTTTCAAGGCACACTCGAACATATCTGGCTGGTCGGAATTGCGATGCTGCTCGCGGTGGGCATTGGCGTGCCGCTCGGAATTATCGTGGCCAAACGCCCGTGGCTTTCTAAGCCGATCCTCGGCGGCGCGAATATCGCGGAAACCATTCCCAGCCTGGCGCTGTTTGGTTTCTTGCTTCCGGTTCCCTGGCTCGGTGGACGCGCCGACCGCTTGGCCATTGCCGCGCTGGCGCTATACGCCCTGCTTCCCATCATTCGCAACACGGCGGCGGGGATTACCGGCGTGCAACATGCGGTGCGCGATGCCGCGCGTGGCATGGGCATGACCGAACGCCAGATTCTGCTGCAAGTGGAATTGCCACTTTCATTTTCCACCATTCTCGCCGGCATCCGAATCGCCACAGTTTTGACCATTGGCATCGCCACGATTGCCGCCGCCGTGGGCGCCGGCGGCCTGGGCGAATTTATTTTCCGCGGCTTGGCGATGGTCAACAATCAACTCATCCTGGCCGGCGCAATTCCGGCGGCGCTTCTCGCGCTCGGCGCCGACGCCGTTTTGAGTTTGCTGGAACGCCGGCTGCGGCCCGTGCGCGCGTGATGCGCCGCGCGTGGCTGATTGCCGTTGTGGCGGCCTTCGTCGCTTGCTCATTTTCTTCGTGCAGTCCGGACCGCCACGACGACATCGTGGTCGGCTCTAAAAACTTTTCGGAACAGGCTTTGCTCGGCGAAATTCTGGCGCAGCATATCGAAGCGCGCACCCATAAGCCGGTCACCCGGCGCTTTTATCTTGCCGGCACTTACATCTGCCAGCAGGCCTTGCTCGCCGGCCGCATCGATATGTACGTCGAATATACTGGCACCGCGCTCACCGCCGTCTTGCGCGATCCGCTCCAATCGAATTCTTCGGCGGTCTTTGCGCGGGTGCAATCCGAATATAAAAAGCGGTTTGATCTGGATGTATTGCCGTCGCTCGGATTCAATAACACCTTCGCCATCGTCGTTCGCGGGGAAGACGCTCGCCGCCTGAACCTGAAAACCATTTCCGACGCGGCCCCACATGCTCACGACTGGCGCGCCGGTTTCGGATTCGAATTCATGGAGCGGCCGGACGGGTATCCCGGTTTGTCGCGGGTCTACGGGCTGACCTTCGCGGAACCGCCGCGCATTCTTGATCTGGGTTTGCTCTATCGCGCGCTGCTCGAAAAGCAAGTAGACATCGTGGCCGGCAACTCCACCGACGGCCTGCTGGCCGCGCGAGACTTGGTGCAGCTCGAGGACGACCGGCATTATTTCCCGCCGTACGACGCGGTTCCGGTCGCGCGCCCAGAAACCCTGACGCGTAATCCCGAAGCGCGCGCCGCGTTGCTGGACCTGGCGGGAAAGATTAACGACGAAGAAATGCGCAAGATGAACTACGCGGTGGATGGCGAACATCGCGACGCCTCAGAAGTCGCGCGCGATTTCCTGCACGCCAAGGGTCTCGATTAATTTGGTTTGCGCGGCGATGCCGTTGAATTGAAGAAACTACTCGGCGTCCTGCAGTGTTTTGCAGTGCGCTTCCAGCGCCGTGCAGTACTGCCGCTGCGCGTCGAGTTCCGATTGCAATTTCTTGACGAGCAATTCCAGCCGGCGCATTTCGTTGCGCAGTTTCTGCAACTCTGCGGGCGGAGCCGACGGCGCACGTGGCGCCGGCGGCGCGACGGGCACGGGCTGTGAATTTAGGCGTGGCTGAAACGGCGGCGACGCAACTGGCGCAGCGCGATACACGGGCGCAGCGGCAACCGGCTGGTCGAGCGCGGGCGCGGCTGAAAACAACCCGCCAAGCACTCGCGACGCTTCCGCAGCATTTGCTTCCTCGTCACGCAAAGAGGTGCCGGGCAAGCTGGCAGGCCTCAGCAAGCTTTTTACCCGCGCGATCAGATCCTGCGGCTGGAACGGTTTGCGCACCAGCTCATCGGCTTTCACCGCCATCGCTTTTTCCGCCACGCCGCGGTTCACTACACCTGACATCAGAATGACCGGAATCTTCCCGAGCTTTTCGTGCTGCTTGATGAACTCGCAGACCTCGTAACCGTCCTTGTCCGGCATGATCACGTCGGTAATCACCGCGTCGGGCGCATTATCCCCAAATTGCGCCAGCGCCGACGAAGCGTCTGCGCAAGTAATCACGTGAATGTTTTCCTTGCGGAAAGCGATCTTGATCACTTCGCGCATGGTCGCGCTGTCGTCGATGAAATACACGGTCGGAACCCGGGCCGCGGTAAGTGTTTGCGTTTCGGTCATGACCATTCCTTTTCCGCATTTTCGTGCAGGGCGTCGTGCGGGCCGTCGTGTTGCTCCGCGTGCTGCCCGTCGTGCTGCCTCTGCTGATGATCGTCTTCCTGGCTCGCGTTCTGTTCTTCGTCCAGTTCGCGCATGGCGTCCAGCAACAGGTCGGTGGCCGAGCGCAGCACCGTGCGCTGGGCCGCGGTGGTTCCGTAAACAAACTTGTAAACGCCCTTCTCCGCGCCCTGGCAGGTCTGAATAATTTCCTTCACCGCTTCATCGCCAAACAGCGCGTCGCATTCCGCGTGCACAATCTCGCCGGCCTCGAAGAAGATGATCCCATCCGCGTCGGTAGCGTTGATGTGCAGCGCGCCGGTCTGCCGTGCTGGGCCCAGCATCTGAATCACGCCCGGCAGATCGAGATGCGAAAGGCTACCGCTCAAATCGGTGTCGGCGCTCAGCAACATTTGCGTCGGCTGAAATCCTTCCTGGCGGCTGATCAGAAAATTGCGTATATGCGCCGCAATATCCGAGGGCGGTTTGCGCCGGTCCACAAAGTCGTCGCAACCCGCGCGGTACGCTTCGAGCAGCGCCTGATCGCTTCCGCCGCCGCCAATCGCGATCAACGCAATATTCGTGGTTTTGGGATCGGCGCGCAGAATCGGCGCCATCTCCAGCGCGCCCATTTCGCGCAGATTCGTGGCGCACAATACCGCCGACGGAGCATTCCATTCGAGCATCGTCAGCGCGTAAGAAACTTGCGTGCACTGGACCACCTCAAAACCCACGTGGCGCAGCGCGTCGCTGACCCGCTTCGAGAAATACACGTTGCTGTCGATCAGCAATATCCGCGGTGCCGAGGCTAACGCGTTCATGCGCGCACCTCTGCGTTAGCCGCACCGTGCGCCGATTCCGCGCGCGGCGACACCAGCGCCTCAAGGTTCAGCACCTGAATCTTCTCGCCGTCCACATCGAGTGAACCCATAAAATGTGCCGCTTGTCCGTCCTGCGCCGGAATCAATTCCGAATTGGACAGCTCGCATTCGCCATTCACCGGAATCGCGCTGGCCTCGGTTTCATTTCCGAATTCGCGCCGCGCCACCAGATAAAATCGATGCACCGACGATTCCCGACCGCACAGCACGCGCGAAACGTCATACACCGGCACGATGCGGCCCCGGCGAACGATGACTCCCGCGATCAGCGCCGTGGTGTTCGGGAAATGATGCAGCCGCACCGGCGGCGCCAGTTCCTCCACCAGCTCCGAGCGCAGCGCAAACCGCCGATTCCCCACGTGCAACAACACGTAGGAATGTTTGCTCGCCTGCTCCGCTCCGGTCATTGCCGCGCCCGTCATCCTTGCACCGCGCTTTCGAGCTGCTGGGTCGCGATGCTTACCGCAGCGGCTTGATCCAGCCGCGCAAATTCTTCCACGGTCAGAAATCCACCAGGATTGATCACTGGAATCACGCGATCCTCGAGATACGTCAGTCCCCGATACCATTTCCGCTCTTGGCCCTGAAATCCACGCGGCAGCGGATGAATTGTGGCCACGTCCGCCATGCGCTCGATCGAATCCACCAGTACCGCCGCGCGAATCTGCCGCAGAATCAGCACCAGCGTGGGTCGTGTCACGCGCAGACCAAAATGCGCGCAGCCGCTGACCACGTAGTACGTTCGCCGCGCGCGTTCCACCAGATGCCGCACCTTCGGAACTTCAGCTTGCTCGATTTCAATCGCCGTCCCGCCCAGGCTGTCCGTACTGCGAATTTCCTGCACCGCGTCCGCCGCAATCGCGAAGGTTTGATTCGCGATGCAAAATAAAATGACGGCTTCGCTGGCCCGCGCGCGCCGCGGCTTAGCCGCATCGGCCGTGGCGAACTTCACCGTGCACCTGCCGGCACCAGCCGCGAAATCTGCACCACTCGCTTTTCGATCGCCGCGCTGATTTCGTCCAAAGGAAGAATTTCATCCACCGCTCCGGTCTTGATGGCCTCGGCAGGCATCCCGAAAATCATGGAAGTCGCTTCGTCCTGCGCGATCACGTAGCCGCCCGCGGCCTTGGCGAATTTCACGCCTTTCGCCGCGTCGTTCCCCATGCCGGTCAAAACCACCGCGACCGTTGCCCCGCGTGTGTGCGCCGCGACTGATTCCACCGCCACATCCGCGCAAGGACGATACCCGTCGATTCGGTCGCCGGGGTCCAAGTTGAGTCTTCCGGTAAATGACAAGCGCACATGGTGCGAGCCGGGGCAAAGATAAATCGTGCCGGGCTGCATCGTTTCGTTCTGCTCCGCTTCTTTCACCGGCAGTTGCGATACTTCCGCCAGTTGCGTGGTAAACGGCTGGGTGAAAGCGGCAGGCATATGCACGACGAGCAATACGGCCGCGGGCAAATTCTTGGGCAAACCCGAAACCACGCGCATCACTGCCGCGGGACCGCCGGTCGACGCGGCGATGACGACCACGGGAATTCGATTTCCATTTTGATCGGTGGATGACGCTCGCCGCGATGAAACCGGAGCAGCNNTCTTCGCGCACGTTGCGCATATCCAGATCGATGCCGCTCGATGGCTTAGGCACGAAATCGATCGCGCCCAGTTCCAGCGCGCGCAAAGTTTCCGCCGCGCCTTCGCGCGATTCGGAACTGACGATCACAATTGGCCGTGGATTTTGCGACATGATCAGTTCCGTCGCCTGCAGGCCGTCCAGATGCGGCATATTAATGTCCATCGTGATCACGTCCGGCTTCAATGTTTCGGCCAAGGACACCGCTTCGCGCCCATCGCGCGCCTGCCCCGCAACCTCCAGCTGCGGATCGGAATTGATGATTTCTTTCAGCACCTTGCACATGAAAGTGGAATCATCCGCGACCAACACCCGAATTTTTTTCACTGGCGGCATGTCAGCTCTGGCGCACCGTTACGCCGGAAGCCGGGCGCCCCAGCGGACGCTCGGAGCCGATCAGGCTCTCCACGGTCGCGATCAATTGATCTTCCTGCACCGGCTTGGTGAGAAAAGCCGACGCGCCTTCTTTCATCGCACGATCGCGGTGTTTGGCTCCGGCACGTGAGGTGACCACCAGCACCGGGATTTTTCGCAGCACCGGGTCCTGCCGCAGATGCGACATCAGTTCGTACCCGTTCATGCGCGGCATCTCGAGGTCGGTCACCACAAGATGGCATCCAATCTGCGCCACAATTTCCGAGGCTTCCAAGCCATCGGAAGCGAGCTTCACGCGATAGCCGGCCTTCTCCAGCATGCGGCCCACGAATTTCCGCACGCTAATGGAATCATCCGCCACCACCACTACGCGCTCGTCGACCACCGCGTCGACCGCTTCTGAAGGAATGTTTCCGGCCGCCACCGCTTCTGCCCCCGGCGCGAACACGCGCGCCGCTGGAGAAGAACTCAGCAACGCGTTGCGCTCGGCCGTTTCGGCGGAGGCCAGGCGATTCAAATCGATCAGTAGAATCAAACTGCCATCGGGCGCGATCGTCGTGCCGGGGAAAAGTTTTACGCCGCGCAAGTAGTCGCCCAGATTCTTGATGACGATTTCATCCTTGCCCAAAACTTCTTCCACCACCACGCCGACTTGCCGTCCCGCAACTTTCACGATGACCATGTGGAAGTAGCCGTTGATCGGTTCCAGTTGCGCCAGGCCCAGCTGCACGTCGAGGCGCACGACCTCGGTGACCACATCACGCACCCGGGTCAACAGCTTCCCGCCGACGTCTTCGATCTCGGACGGCTTCAACCTGCGGATTTCCTCCACCACCGCGAGGGGCAGCGCAAATGTCGATTTACCGCAGCGCACAAACAGCGCCTGCGAAATGATCAAGGTCAGCGGAACTTTTACGGTGAAGCACGCGCCATGCCCGGGTTCGCTGCGCACTTCGATTTCACCGTTCAGCGCATGAACATTGGCGCGCACCACGTCGAGTCCCACACCTCGACCAGCCAGTTCGGACATCGACGAAGCCGTGGTAAAGCCCGGACGAAACAAAAACTCGCGCAGCTCGCGCTCAGACAATTCCGCGGCAGCGACGGGCGACATCGCCCCCATTTCCACGACGCGTTGGCGGACGCCGTCGTAATCGATGCCGCGGCCATCGTCTTCCACTTCGATGAATATGTGATTGCCGCGATGATAGGCCCGTACCGAGATGTGGCCCTTTTCCGATTTGCCCGCGCGCTGCCGCGTCTGCGGTTCTTCCACGCCGTGCGCCACCGCATTACGCACCAGATGAATCAGCGGATCCGAAACGTGCTGAATAATATTGTTGTCGAGTTCGGTGTTGGAGCCTTCCAGCGAAAGCTCGATGGGCTTGCCGGTGGCATTCGCCGCGTCGCGGACCGTGCGCGAAAGGCGCGTGTACAAATTCCCGATGGGCACCATGCGCGCGGCGGTAATTTCGTCCTGTAGGTGGTGCGCCAGCTTGGTGAATTCATCAATGTCCGAATCGACCCGGCCCATGAACCCTTCGAGCTGCGTCAGCACCACATTCACGTCCGCCGAAATTTCGGTCAGCGAGCGCGACAAAATACTGAAATCGTCGTAACGGTCCATTTCGAGTTCGCTGAATTCCAGCGAGTCACTCGAAATCATTTGCGGCATGCTGGTGAAAGGCGGCCGGAAGGTGTCCATCTGCGGCGCGAACGAGCCGGACAAGAGCGACGGGCGGATGCGGCTGAATTCGTGCTTTTCCTGGAACTCGGAAACTTTGCCGGACAGCCGGCTCTTCGAAAAATTCAAAATTTCGACCAGCTTGGTCAATTCCGCCAGGCGGCCAACCATGCGCGTTCGGTTGATGACCAGCTCGCCGACTGCATTCATCATGCGATCCAGGCGGTCGAGCGAGATGCGCACGGATTTGGCTTGTGGCAGCGGCGCCTGCTTCGTGCGTTTTGCGGCAGCGGTGGGAGCAGCAGCCTCCGACGCACCGGAATCGGCGTTAGCCGCGGCAGCCCCTTCGGAGACCGTCTCCGCCGCTCCTTCCGGAACATACTCGGCGATTCGCGCCAGCAACGGATCCACGGCCGCGCGCATTTCCAAATCGCCCGCCCACTGGCGGTGCAGAAATTTCTTCAGAACGTCCACCGACTCCAGGCAGATGTCCACAATTTCAGCGCTGGGGTGCAACGCGCCGTCGCGCAACTGGCCGATCAGATCCTCGACGCGATGCGCCACCGCCGACAGCCGGTGCAATCCAACTTGCGCCGCCGAACCTTTAATGGTGTGCATCGACCGGAACAGGCGATTAATCTCTTCGGGGTTCGGACTTCCCTCCAAAGCGAGTAGACATTCGGTGACGGTTTGTAAATGTTCCTCCGCTTCCGGGACGAAGAATTCCAGGACCTCGTCACCCACTTCCGCGTCTTCCGGCAAACGGTCGACGTAGGAATAAGCAGCCGGTTCGTCGGCGGGCAGCTCGCTCGCTTCCGCCCGCGCAGCCTGTTCGGAAGTTCTGCTTTCGCTGGCCGGCGCGGCGGGAAACGCAAAAGAGTAGCGCTGCTTGAACGCGGCGATATCGCCGGTCGTCTCTTCGCCGTTCGTGCTGATCTGCAGCAGATCGAATTCAAGGACCGAAATCGCATCAGAAATAAATTCGGTCAGCGGCCCATGCATGTCCGGCGTAAGCGTGGCATGCATCGCGTAATGAAAAATGTGCGCCATCTTCGCGCCCACTTCGGAAAATTGCGGAAAGCCATAACTGGCGGAGGTCCCAGCGAGCGTATGTGCGGCAATGTAGAGTTTTTCCAGGTCGTCCGGACGCGTTTGCGGCTCCTGCAGAATTCCGGAGTACTCCCGCAAATATTGCAGGTTCTCCGAAGCTTCCTGCAGGAAGAGTTCGACGGATTCGGAGCTTGGGCCGTTCACAAGCTGCCTCCCGCGAGAGACTTCGACGCGATTTGCGCCGCCACGGCGGCCGGTTTGCGGTAAATCCGGCAATCGCCGCGCACCACGGATTCAAATTTCATCGGCACGTTGGAAAGAGTCTCGGAGTGTCCCAGAAAAAAATATCCGCCGGGTTCCAGTGCATCGTAAAACCGCTGCAGAATCGCGCGGCGTCGCTCTTCCGAGAAATACATCAGGACGTTCATGCAGAAAATGCAGTCGAGCTTGCCGACATAGACCGGCTCAATCAGATTCATCTGCGCGAACGAAATCATCTTTCGAATCCGCGGGCGCACCTGGTATCCGTGCTTGGATTCCGAGAAATAAACATCCACCTTTTGCGGGTCCAGATTCTGTAGCGTCCGGTTTCGAAATAAACCGCGCTCCGCATGGCGCAACGCCCGCCGGCTGATATCCGTAGCCAGCACTTCCACTTCCCAGGCTTCGCCGAATTTCAGCGCTTCGCACAAAGAAATCGCGATCGAATAGGGCTCTTCGCCGGTGGAGCAGCCCGCGCTCCAGATCCGCAGCACCCGCGGATTCTCCCAAAACTTGCGCTCTTCAATTTCCGGCACAATCCGCTTTTCCAGAGCTTCGTACACCGCGGGGTAGCGAAAAAATGAAGTTTCCTGGGTCAGCAGCTGTTCCAGCAGCGATTCGTACTCGATGCTGGAGCTCTTGATGTGCCGCAGCAGATCGGTGCCACTCGCCAGATGTTTTTCTTCGATGAAATCCAGCAGCCGGGTCGAGAAAAAACGTTCGCGCGACGCATCGAACAGAATCGCGGAGCGCTGTTCGATCAGCGTGCGAATCTCATCGAGTTCGGACTCGCTGAGCCTTACCGTCGTGGCTGGATTTGCTGTCATGTTCGGCGCACGTCAGCGGCGGCAGTTTCGCCGCACGCAAGAGAGGACTTCGCCTTACCGGTTCGCACCCACCGGAGCCGCCGGCCGGATTTCTTCCACGTTATCCGACGACGTCCGTCCCGACCTGAATTGCGCCAGTGCTTCGTTCAGTTGTTCGGAGAGCTTCACCATGTTGCCGACGGTCGAAGCGGTTTGCCGCGCGCCCTGCGTGGTCTGCCGCGTGATGCCGGAAATAATCTGCATCGCGTTGGCTACACCTTCTGTGCCACGCACCTGTTGTTTCGAAGCGAGTGAAATTTCCTGAACCAGCTCGGCCGACTGCCGCACCACGCTCGAAATCGCTTCGAGCGCTTTACCGGCCTGATCGGCCAGCCCCGCTCCCACTTCCACTTCGCGCGTGCCGTCTTCCATCACGACCACCGCTTCGTTGGTCTCGGCCTGAATCGCTTTGATCAGCGCCGCGATATCTTTCGTCGCGCTGCGGGAATGTTCGGCCAGCTTGCGCACTTCGTCGGCGACCACCGCGAAACCTCGGCCGGCATCTCCGGCGCGGGCCGCTTCGATGGCCGCGTTCAAGGCCAGCAAGTTGGTCTGCTCGGTGATGTCGTTAATCACGTTGATGATTTCCGAAATTTCGAGTGATCGATCGCCCAGCGATTTAATTTTCTTCGCAGTCGCCTGCACCGAGGAACGGATGCGCTGCATTCCTTCCAGCGTATCGCGCACCGCGCGGTTGCCTTGCTCCGCGGCGTCCAGAGCGCGGCGTGCCGCTTCGGCGCTCGCTTCGGCGTTGTTCGAAACCTGCTTCATCGAAACCGTCAGCTCTTCCACGGCCGACGAAGTGTTGGTGATTTCCTGATCCTGCTGCGTGGCGCCGGCGGTCATATCGTCCGCCGCGTCGAGAATCTGGTTGGCGCTGCCGCTCACGTCGACGGCGGCTTTGCGCACGCGTTCCAGAACCTTGGTGAAGTTGTCGAGCATGAAGTTCACCGAGTCAACCACGTTGCCGAGCGCGTCGTTGGTGACTTTCCCACGAATAGTTAAGTCGCCGCGCGCCACCTGGTTGATGGTGCTCAGCAGGTCGGTGATACTGCGCTGCAGGGATTCCTGCGCTTGCTGGTTGGTCACCGCATGCGCCACCTTCGCCGCGCTGCGGTTGAAATTCTCGGCGATGAAGCCAAATTCATCGTCCGACTGAATTTCCACCCGCGCGCGAACGTCCCCCGAAATGATTCGTTCCGAGAATTTTGCGAGTTCGTCTACCGGCGTGAGCACGCGCTTGCTGAGGACCATCACGAGCGACACCGCCGCGATCAGCGCAAGGCCAGCCGCCAGCGCCAGCGCGCCGTTCGCGCCTCCTGGAATCGAGCCGCCATCCGCCGCTGCGGAATGCGAGCCGGCGTAGTAAGCGAGCCCCAGGACTCCGAATAGAGCCAGCCCGATAAAGAAGACCAGCATCCAGATTGTGGAACTCAAACGAGATTTCATGACTTCCTCCCAAGAACTTTCGCGCGTTGCCTGTTTATCTTCCGCGGCCAGAAAATCGCCGAGGAAGAAACGCGGCCCCAAGGCCCACGAAGAACCCCAAAAAAACTTTCCCCCAAAATCCCAAACTCTCGGGCCTAAATCACCGGGACCGGAAACACATCCACCAGCCGCCGCAAATCCACCACCAGCGCTAACCGATCTTCATGCCGCAACATTCCGCGGCAGTGCGGCACATCCGCCGGAGCCTGATCGAGCAGCGCGTCTTCCGAAGCGGAAAATGTGCCGATTACTTCATCCGACGCAATCCCCAGCCGCAGGTCTTCGCGCTGGCCGTCCCCTTTCAGCAGCGCCACGACCACGTGCTTCGGCAGCAACCCCGGGCGTCGCCCTTCGGTAAACGCGATATCGATCAACGGAACAATCGTCCCGCGCAGGTTGAACACGCCCATCAGAAACGCTGGGGTCAGCGGAATTCGCGTGACCGCCGGCCAATCCACCACTTCTTCCACTTCCAGCACCGAAAAACAAAAACGTTCGCGACCCGCGCGAAAAACGCAATATTGCCGTTCGGGCGAGCGCTGCTCTGAAAAAATCTCGCCTTCCAGGAACGCTCCGCCGTCAATATCGAGGGGCAGTGCCGCGTTTTCGCGCGCCGCAGTCATTAGGCGAACCTTTTCACCGCGCTCAACAGTTCGTCCGGCGTAAACGGCTTCGCGACATAGCCATTCGCGCCCTGCTGCTCGCCCCAGAAAC
>PMHK01000152.1 GCA_003156635.1 Acidobacteriota bacterium
GAGCTTCAGCTCCGACATAAAACGACCGTGCGGGACGCTTACCTTTGCGCTGACTTTATCGCAGCATGTGTGTATTTTGCATCCGCCGTGGCAGGCACTCGCCCTTTCCGTGGTTCACGGGTGCGGAATTACCCGACACTGCGTGCCGAGTAGAATTCGAGCTAACTCGTTCAAAACAAAGGACCGACGTACATGCTACCCGACACTGATCGAGGGGGTCCCGCAGCACCGTTTCCGACACCTGAAACCTGACACCTCACACCTGAAGCCTGCCCCTAAGTTTTCCAAAATCGCGCAACGGCGGAAAAATCCGGATCATCCTTCGAGGAATCCAACACCGCGGAGTAAGTGGCATAGGCCGCCGCTCCGCAGGGAAGCGTGACTCCCTTGTCGCGCGCGAGTTCAAGCGCCAGGCGCACGTCCTTGTGCATCAGCCGCAGCGGAAAGCTGGCGGGAAATTCGCCTTTCACCATCATCGGCGCTTTCACGTCGAGCACGCCCGAGCGGGCCATGCTCGATTGCATCACCTCCATCAGTTTTTCGGCGGGCACGCCCGACGCAGTGACCAGCGCCAGAGCTTCGGCAAATGCGTCCACCTGCAACGCGAGCAGCAGGTTCATCCCGAGCTTCACCGTTTGGCCTGCGCCGTTGGGTCCGAGCAGGAAAAATTTCTTGCCCAGAACATCCAGGACCGGCTTGGCCCGATCAAAGGCTTTCGCATCTCCGCCAATCATGTAGAGTAATTCGCCCTTCTCCGCGCCCCAATTACCGCCGGTGACCGGCGCATCCAGAAATTCCACGCCGCGATTCGCACAAACTTTGGCCACCCGGCGCGCCAAATCGGGAGACACCGTGCTGGAATCAATGTAGAGACTACCGCGGCGCAGCCCTTCGATCGCTCCGTTCGCGCCCCACAGCACCTCTTCCAATGCGGCCGGGTCGCTGACGATGGTGATCAGGACATCGGCTTGCAGTGCTACTGCGCGCGGATTCGCCGCCAGCTTTGCTCCTTGCTTGACCAGTGATTCCGCTTTCGATGCCGTTCGATTCCACACCGTCACCGGAAATCCAGCTTTCACCAGGTTCGAGGCCATCGGCCCACCCATCAAACCCAGTCCAATGAATCCGATTGTTGGTTTCATTTTGGCCTCCCGTACAGATTAGATATGTGCCCGTTTGAAAAAGGTGCGCGCAAATCCGAAGATTTGGCCCCAAAGAAAATTGGGCGAACTACACCAAAGAAAATTCCACCCGATGCCGGAATGGATCAATTCTCTCCGCCCGCACGTGCACCAGATCGCCCAGGCGAAAGACCTTTTTGGATCCGGCGCCCCGCGATCCGCGGTAAGGCTCAGTGACGATGGTGTGGTCCCGCTCGCGGTAGATGCAGCGCTGCCCGGTAAAATCTTCCAGACGATCGATGCTGACCAGACCTTCGACAAATATTTCGACCAACTCCACGAAGAATCCGAACTTTTGCACCGAAATGATGAGGGCTTGGTACTCTTCGCCGAGGTGGCTCTCCATGAATTGAGCCGTCTTCCATTCCATTAGCTCGCGCTCGGCCGAATCGGCGCGACGCTCCGCTTCGGAACTTTGCGCCGCGATTTCCTGCAGTTCGACGCGGCGGTAAGGCCCCAGAGCGGCGATCGACTTTTCCTCACCGCGTTTGTCTGGAATCGACGCACGCAATGGCGCAACATCAGGATTCTCCAGCGCCCATTTTAGCGCGCGGTGAACGATCAGGTCCGGGTAGCGGCGAATCGGCGAAGTAAAATGCGTGTATTCCTGCGTGGCCAGTGCGAAATGCCCCAGGACGTCCGCCGCGTAACGCGCCTGCTTGAGCGAGCGCAACATCAGGTAGGAGAGAATTCGCTCTTCCGGTTTTCCGGCAATTTTTTCGGTGAGCCGCTGGTAATGGTGCGGGCGAATATCCACTTCATCGGCGGCCGGCGTAGTCACGCTCATGGCCCGCATGCGCCCTTTTCCCGCACGGCCGGCGCGGGATTGTGGCTTTACCTGGCCATGCCGGACAACCACGCGCCGTTCGGCCAGGTCCTCGACTCCCAGCGAGTACCCGAACGCGTGCGCCACTTCCTCGAATTCCAGTACTTTCTTAGGATCCGGCTTCTCGTGCACGCGATGCAACGAAGCGACGCCGCGGTATTCCAGATATTGGGCGACCGCTTGATTCGCGGCGAGCATGAATTCCTCGATCAGACGATGGGCGATATTCCGTTCACTACGGACGATGCTCAACATTCGTCCCGAATCGTCGAACTCGATCACCGGTTCGGGAAGGTCAAAATCGATCGAGCCGCGGCCATGGCGGCGCTTGTTGAGAATCAGGGCTAGTTCTTTCATCCGCCGAAATCCGTCTGCAATATTCTGGTAGCGGCGAACCATTCCCGGATCGCCTTCCAATACTTTGTTGACGTTGGTGTAGGTCATCCGTTCCACGGAACGAATGACTCCGGGGAAAAACTCCGCCAGTTGCAGGTTTCCGGTCGAATCCAGGCGCATTACGACGCTCATCACTAAGCGGTCGACATTCGGATTCAGCGAGCAGATTCCGTTCGATAGTTCTTCCGGCAGCATGGGAACAGCACGGTTCGGAAAATACACCGAGGTCGCGCGGAGGCGCGCTTCGCGATCTAGGCGCGAGCCCCGGTCGACGTAATGGGCCACATCCGCGATATGCACCTGCAATTCATAATTTCCGTCCGGAAGCTGCGTCACCAGCACCGCGTCATCGAAATCGCGCGCGGTCTCTCCGTCGATCGTGACGATGGGCAAATTGCGAAAGTCGCGTCTTTCGCGCAAATCCGCTTCACGGACCTGCTGCGGTTTGGAGCGAGCTTCGGCCAGGACTTCATCGTCAAAAATGTGCGGCAAATGATGCTTGCGAATGATGATTTCGATGTCGACGCCGATTTCGCCCGGGCGGCCGACGATTTCGATCACCCGTCCGGTCGGCGCCAGGCCGCCTTTCGGGAATCGGATCATTTCCACATTTACAACGGCTCCATCCAGCTCGGGCAAATGTGTTCTGCTTCTGGCCGGCGACGATTCGGTCATCCCGAGTTTTTCGCGAAGCGCCGGCGTCAGCTCTTCGCCGGGAGGAATGGCGATTTCATGATGGAGCCGGGTGTCGTAGGGCAGCACGACGTTTCCGTGAGGACCATAGCGAAACAATCCGACGACCGTCGGATGTTCGCGCTTCACGATTTGTACGACGCGGCCTTCGGCGCGTCCGTCGGCGCGGCGGTGGGAGATGCGCGCCAGCACGCGATCGCCGTGCATGGCGTCACCCAGGCCATCACGCCCAATGAAAAGATCGCCTTCCACGCGCGGCATCGGCGTGTCTGGCACTAGAAACGCGTAACCATCGCGGTGCGCGACGATGCGGCCCGAAACAAGATTCGGATCTTTTCCGCGACTGATCGAAACTGCGTCGTTGCCCGGCGAGGCAGCGTTTTGTGGCGGCGCCTCGCCAGCGGTGGAAACACGTGCCGCGCGCGCTTCGCGTTTCGCCGCGGCGGCTCGGCCGGAAGCCTCATTGCGCGCTTGCTTCACGCCCGCCAATTGAAAACGTCCGCCATGAATTTCTTCCACGTCGCCGCGCTTTTTTAGTTTTTGCAGCACCCGCGGAAGAAATCGGCGCCCGTGATGCTTCAGGCCCATCCCGTGCGCGATGTGGCGCACGCTGGAAGGCTGGGACAACGTTGCCAGATAGGCCAGGACCAGTTCAGGAGTGACTTCGTCGGAGATGGTTGGCTCGCGCGGCTCGTCGGAATGGCGCTGGCTGGGTGTCATGGGTCACGAACAGGCTATCGGATTTGCGAGAATGTAGCAAAGAGTCTTCGGAATTGCGTGAGAAGGAAATGTGACGTGACGGTCGGCGGTTTCCGCATGAATTCGGCGTCTATTCTTGGGGCACTTCCGTTACCGGAAAATCGAGTACGACGATTTTGCCGTCGGGTTCGCGTTCCAACCCGGGCGCGTAGTCACCGAGCACCTCGCGCCGCCACCAATTTCCTGTGGCATGTTTTGTCTTTAGGTCGGTGAACCAGTATTGATAGATGACGGCTCGGACTTGCTTCGGCGGGGCCTCCGCGAATGGATTTTCAGTGAAGAGAGCCAGAACATCGGGATCATTTTTCAGCAGACGCTCTTCGGTCCAGACCACAAAGCGGTACTCGCGCCAGGAGCCGAGGGAAGCGAACCATAGATTCCATTCGAAGCGCGGCTGATAGGGCGCATAAATTCCGGGAGCGCGATCGATCGCTTGCGGCTTGTAGCGAAAAGGATACGCGATCCAGTTCTTGCCATCGTTAGAACCCTGGAATTCGATTTCGTAACGCTCATGAGTCATCACTTCAAAAAGGCCGTAGCGGTTGGCGATTCGGAACGGATCCAGCCAACGTACGGGCGCCTCCGGAATGGGTACCGAAGGCGCGAGCTTGAAAAGGAGCTGGGCCGTGGCTGAATAAAAGATCAGTCCGAGACAGACGGCTGACATCAACATCCCAGCGGCCGACATGATCTTGCGCCATTCGAAACTAGGCCCCGTCCGGTCCGAAGCGGCGTCAACCGTCACGTTCACCTGACCACGAGCAATGAACAATTGCACGCGCCTCGGTAACAGCCATTCCATCGTGCGGTCATCGAGCAGCAGAATCCCGAGTAGCAATACCAGATAGTTCAGGAAGGTGTAATTTGCGGTCAAAAGGATCGAAATCTCAAACGGAGTAACGATGCAGGCGCAAGCAATCCTCCACCGTCGCGGAAGAAACAGCATCCAGACGATCAGCGTTTCCGTCAGCAGCGTGTAGGCCGTGGCGGAAGCGTGGAACCAGTGCGGAAGATGTTGCACATACCAGCCGATCCAAGTAGGCAGCGGGCCGTTCTGGTAATAATCGTCCATGGCCCTCAGAGTGCGCCACGAAACGTCGCCACTCGCGAGTTTGCCCACGCCTGATTCGAAGTAAATCCGAAACCATTCCCATTGCAGCAGAAATAAACTGGCGCGGGATGGGGGATTCGAAGAGCCCAGGGCAGGGCGCAAACCCGGCGGCGCGAAAAACAGCGCGATGAAACCGGCTTCGAGCAGCATGCCATCCGACTGATAGCTGGAAAAGTCCTGCGCAACGCTGATGAAGGAAAGGAAGAAAACGAAACACAACGCCAGCGAAACACGGGGCCAGAGATTCAATATAGCCAGCGCCGCCGCGATCAGACCTCCCCAGCAAAGCGCCATCAAGGCGTGATTTCCCGCCCCGAACCACAGCAAACTCGGCGCAAACCAGAAGCGCTTCCCATGCAACGAGGCCGTTACGAGTTGGAGGTAATCGACGGCGGGCAGAATGCCGTTCGGGCCGATCAAACCCTTGATCTGAAAATACAGGGAATAGAAGGCGGAAAAATAAATCAGACCCAATCCACGCAGAAAGATCCACCGCGGCCACAAATGCCCCGGCTGGTCGGCTGTCGCTGGTCGCGCGCCTAAGAACCAGTTAACAACACGGGTAAAGATATTGTCCATCGGCTGCGATTGTACAAAGACCGGCGCGCTGTGGCCAAAATTTACCTAAGTGCTTTAGTCGCTGACGGGATGGCGTGTTTTCTGATTGCGCACATTCCTTGCCGTCATCGGCGGCAAAGGGTAAGCCTAACGGTATCCTTGGAATCGCGCAGTTCGTAGTCCCTTCCGCTACACGCACCTGCTGGTATTTTCGCAATGGTTGTAAGTCGGACCACCGCCCTGGTTCGAATTAATTCGAATTGCCGGAGGCGGTTCCCATGTTGCTCAAGTCGCTCAAGTTGCTGAAAAGCCCGCGTTTTTCCACGACAGCGGTGATGATTGGTGCCCTGATTGTGATGTCGAGCTGTGCGGGCTACATCCGTCAGAACCAGACCACATTGACCTCGATCGACGTGGCGGCGGCCAACATGACTTTGGCGGTCGGCGCGACCCAGCAAGCGACCGCCACGGGACACTACAGCGACGGCACAACCCAGGACCTTACCGCCAGCGCTGCGTGGAGCTCTCAAAATACGAGCGTTGCCACCGTAAGTGGCGCAGGCTTAGTCACGGCAAAAATGGCGGGCACTACACTCATCACGGCCTCATCCGGAACCGTCAGCGGTTCCATGACCTTTACCGTCGCGGCAACGACTCTGAAATCCCTGGCCGTCACACCAGCGAATCCGACTCTGGCCAAGAACGCCACGCAACAATTTACGGCTACTGGAACTTTCAGCGATGGCAGCACCCAGAATCTCAGCAGTTCCGTGGCTTGGTCCTCAGCAACACCGGCGGTCGCGACGATTTCCTCCACCGGTCTGGCCACCGCGGTTGGCGCTGGCATGTCGATGATCCAAGCGATCTCGGGCGCCGTCACCGGTTCCACCATTCTCAGCGTGACCGGCCCCACGCTGTCGTCGATCGCGGTGACGCCCGCGAATCCGAGTATCACGAAGGGCGCCACCGAGCAGTTTACGGCCACCGGAACGTACAGCGACAATTCCACGCAGAACATCACCAACTCGGTCAGTTGGTTTTCTCTCACGACGGGCGTTGCCACCATTTCCAGCGCCGGTCTGGCGAAAGGTGTTGGCGCGGGCTCATCGACGATTCAAGCTACATCGGGCGCGATAACCGGCTCCACCGTGCTGAACATTTCGGCAGCCACGCTGACATCGATCGCGGTGACGCCGGCCAATCCATCGATCGCTAAGGGCGCGACCCAACAGTTCACGGCCACCGGCACATTTTCAGATGCAAGTACGCAGAACATCACCGGCTCGGTCACGTGGACTTCGTTAACGGCCAGCGCTGCCACCATCTCCAGCGCCGGCCTGGCGAAAGGCGTGGGCGTAGGCTCGTCGACCATTCAGGCTGCGTCGGGCGCGGTGACCGGCTCTACTGTTTTGAATGTTTCGGCGGCTACGCTTAATTCGATCGCGGTGACCCCGCCCAATCCTTCGATCGGCACGGGCGCAACGCAACAATTCACCGCAACTGGTACATTTTCAGATGCGAGCACCCAGAATTTAACCAGCTCGGTGACGTGGACGTCTTTAAAAACCGCGGTCGCCACAATTTCGGCTTCCGGACTGGCGTCCGGCGTGACTGCTGGTTCGGCCACAATTCAAGCCGCGTCCGGTTCAATCACCGGTACAACTACGCTCACGGTAAGCGCGGTCGCGCCAACTTTGAGCTCTATTGCGGTGACGCCCGCAAATCCGTCCATTCCAAACGGCGCAACGCAGCAATTTACCGCCACCGGAACCTACAGCGACGCGAGTACGAAAAATATAACCTCAACTGTTACGTGGAGTTCCTTGAGCACCGGAGTAGCCACAATCAGCAGCGCCGGTCTGGCCGCCGCGGTTGGAACTGGTACGAGCACCATTCAGGCCGCGCTTGGTGCGGTGAATGGGTCTACGGTCCTTACGGTCACGGCCAGCACGTCGACGCTCCAGGTTCTGGTGGTCAGTCCGCAGAATCCACTGATCACCGACGCCGGCACCACGCAAGCTTTCACCGCGACGGGCCATTATTCCGATGGCACCACGCAAAATTTGACGAACACCGCGACTTGGACTTCTTCCAATACCGGCGTGGCAACGGTGAACTCGAGTGGTTCGGCAACCAGCGTTTCACTGCCGGCCGGACAACTCGCGGGTTACACGTCCATCGCGGCGTCCTTGAATGGGATATCAGGGGTTTCGATTCTCAGCGTTTCTAATCACACGACAAACGCCAGTGGATTCGCCGGCGTCTTCACCCAGCACAACGACAATTTGCGAACAGGCCTAAATCAGAACGAAACCGTACTAACGCCTACCGTAGTGAAGTCCACCACAGCTTTCGGCAAGAAATTTTCGCAGGCGGTTGACGGCTACGTGTACGCGCAGCCGCTCTACGAACCGGGAGTGACCATCGGCGGCGCGGTGCACAACGTCGTGATCGTGGCCACTGAGAATGACAGCCTGTACGCGTTTGATGCCGACGGCAACACCGGAGCAAATGCCAATCCGTTGTGGAAGGCGAATCTGATTGACACCTCCCACGGTGCCGCCGTGGGTGCGGCTCCGGTCACCAATAGCCAGGTGGGCTGCGGGGATCTGGTGCCGATAATCGGAATCACCAGCACGCCGGTGATCGATCCCAGCACCGGAACGATCTACGTCGAGACCAAATCGAGTGAGGGGGCCAATTATCCTCACCGGCTACACGCCATCGACATCACTACCGGCAACGAAAAATTCTCAGGCCCGACCACGATTTCCGCGAGCGTCAGTGTCCCGGGGGGTACTGTTACTTTCGACGGATTGCATCACCTGAATCGCCCCGGCTTGTTGTGGCTCAACGGCGTGATCTATCTGGCGTACGCGTCGCATTGTGACAACACGCCGTACCACGGCTGGCTGTTCGCTTACAGTGCTGCAACCCTGACGCAGCAAGCCGCGTACCTGACCACTCCAGAGGCGACCTCAAACGGAGGCCTGGCCGGATTCTGGATGTCCGGCGCCGGAGTCGCTGCGGATTCCAACGCGAATATTTTTATCACTACCGGTAACGGAGACTTCGACACCACCAACATTCCCGCCACGCTGCTCGGCGACAGTGTTCTGAAACTATTCTTCAATGGTTCGTCTATTTCACTTTCCGATTACTTCACTCCCTACAATCAAGGGTCGCTTGACGGTGGCGACACCGACCTCGGTTCGGGTGGCGCGCTGGTGCTGCCGGATCAGCCCGGATCGACCCCTCATGAATTGATCCAGGTGGGAAAATCGGGAACGATTTATGTGATCAATCGCGACCAATTTACAACCGGAAATCTGCACTACTGCATAACCAATTGCAACAACACGGACGCCCAAATCGCGCAAGAGGTGCAAGGCGCGGTCGGCGGCCTGTGGAGTATTCCCGCGTATTGGAATGGAACCGTCTATTTCCAGGGAGCCGGCGACTCGCTTAAATCTTTCGTGCTGACCAACGGAGTCTTCCCTACCTCCGCCACGGCCAGCACCACTTCCACCGTGGGCTATCCCGGCGCCACTCCTTCGATTTCCTCCTCTGGAAATTCGAACGGAATCGTATGGGAAATCGGCGGCAGCGGGCTGCTCGCTTTCGATCCGGCCAACGCGCTGGCGCCGCTTTATAACGGCTCGAGTCAGGGGGTCTCTGCCGGACCCCACGTGAAATTTTCGACGCCGACCATCGCGAACGGCAAGGTGTACGTCGGCACGCAGACAGAGCTCGACGTGTACGGCACGTTGCCCTAGGAACTTCGCTGGTTTTTGTCGGATTTATTTTGATTTGGCGGGAACGCCGTTGGATGGCTTCCCGTTCGATCGCAATATCGCGGGAATCTTCAGAAAACGAGGTACCGCCGGAATTTCGTTCAGTCCTTCGCGTCCTTCGGCAAAACCGATCAGGAATTCCTGGGCGTTGAAATGAAAGCCGTTCTTGGTATGGCGCATGGCGCGCGGATCGTTGGATCGCACGTAGTTGCCGTCCTCCAGCAAAATCCGAGTTTTGTCGGTATCGGCGAGGTAGGGCTCAACCACCTCGGTGACCACCTGATTGCATAACACCGGGTTTTTCAGGTGAAACATTACTTCGACGCGCTCGTAAATGTTACGGCGCATCCAATCCGCGCTGCCCAGATACACTTCCGGCTTGCCGCCATTTCCAAAGACGAAAATGCGACTGTGTTCCAGAAACCTGCCGATTACACTGCGCACGCGAATCCGGCTGCTGATCCCGCGAACACCGGGCCGCAAGGCGCATCCGCCGCGGACGATCAGTTCAATATTGACTCCGGCTTGTGATGCGCGGTAAAGGGCTGCGATGATTTTCTCGTCCAGCAGCGAGTTTACTTTCGCAAAGATAAAAGATTTCTTGCCGGCGCGGGCGTGCTCCGCTTCGCGGTCGATCAAATGTTCGCAGTTTTTCCCCAGATTCAGTGGCGCCACGAAGAGCGGCGTGTAATTCGGACGCTCCGAATACGCAGTCAAGTAATTAAAAACCTGGTGCACCGAGTGTGTGATGTGCGGATCACTGGTTAGAAGGCTCAGGTCCGTATAAAAGCGCGCGGTTGACGGGTTGTAATTGCCAGTGCCCATGTGCGCGTATTGCCGGATTTGTCCATCAGCTTCCCGTCGCGCAATCAGCATCAATTTGCAATGAGTCTTCAAACCAACCACGCCGTGGAATACCTGCACGCCCGCTTCTTGCAAATTTCGCGACCAGCGAATATTGGAAGCTTCATCGAAGCGGGCTTTCAACTCCACCACTACCGCGACTTCTTTTCTAGCCGCGGCGTCGATCAGCGCGCGCACAATCGGCGAGTTATCGCTGGTGCGGTAGAGCGTCTGCTTGATGGACAGCACGTCTGGATCTTTGGCCGCGCTCTCGATGAATCGCACCACCGCGGAATACGAGTCGTATGGATGGTGCAGCAGGATTTCCCGCTTGCGAACCTGTTCAAAAATCGCGGAGGCCCCCGATTTCAGCGCCAATTCCCGCGGGACGAAAGGACGGAACTTCAAATCCGGCCGCGCCACCTGATCGTAAAGATAGGAAACGCGCGTAAGGTTTGGCGGTCCGTCGACCCGAAATATCTGCCAGGGCTCCAGCCGGAAATTCAGGACCAAGCGGTCGATGATTTCCTGATTCGCGCTGGCCTCAATTTCCAGGCGCACCGCTTCGCCTTTGCGGCGACGGTGCAACTGGGCGTCGACCGAATCCATGATGCTGCGCGATTCCTCTTCTTCCATGTACAGGTTGCTGTTGCGAGTGACGCGGAATCCGGCCGCGGAAAGCACCTCGTACCCATGGTAAAGGCGGTCGGCGAAGGCCTGGATGACATCCGAGAGGAAAACGTACTTCACTGCCCCGTTGTCCGAAGGCAGCAGCACCAGCCGGGGAAGCGCACGCGGCACAGTGACCACGCCCAGATATGGAACAACCCCGCGCCGCTTCCGGCGCAGCAAAAAGGCCAGGCACAGCGCCTTGTTCAACACATGCGGAAAAGGATGAGCGGGGTCCACGGTGACCGGGGTCAAGAGCGGTTCGATCGATTTCCGGTAAAACGATTCGATGTACTCTCGATCCGCTGCGTTCAGATCTTTCAGGGTAACGATGCGGATCGATTCCTCGGCCAGAGCCGGTACCAGCTCATCCCGCCAGCAATCGTATTGCGATTTCACGAATTCGTGAATTTTGGCGGCCAGTTCGGTCAGGACTTGCGGCGGCGTGCGGCCATCGGGGCCGGGGTCAACCGCCTTGCCGTGTTCCACCTGCTGCAGAATTCCGGCGACGCGTACTTCCACGAATTCGTCCAGGTTGCTGGCGGTGATGGCGAGGAACTTAACCCGTTCCAGCAAGGGATTTTCAGGATCCTGTGCTTCTTCGAGCACGCGCCGGTTAAAACTCAGCCACGATTGATCGCGGCCGATGAATAAACTTTGAAGATCCTTCGTCACACTGTCCATAAGGGAGAATGGCCCACGATAGTCCTCATATAGTCTGCCTTGTCTACCTTACTAAACACGATGGGAAAGCAGTCGAGGATGAAAGTTAAAATTTGTCAGGATTTGACGCCCGGAGAGAGGTTGCGGGAGGATGGAAGATACAAAGTCACGGGGCGAACTACAAGGAGTCACGGATGAACGAGCAGGATTTGGGACAATTGATGGCCGAGGATACGGCGTTGCACCTTTTTCAGATCGCGGCCTTGATGTTGGGCGATGAGCAGGAAGCCGTTTCCCTGGTCGAGCAGAGCGTGGCCAGAGTGGAAGCCGATCCTTGTGCCGACGGAACGCTGGCGTATGACGAGGCGCGCACTTTGCTGCTGCAGACCGCGGTCCAACGAATGGCCGGTCTTTACCCCGAAGCATTCGCGGTGCCGAGTGCGCCGCCGGCGGATGCCGCTTGCCTTGAAACCGATGATCTGGATGCCGTAGGTTTGAGCGGGGACCAGTTTGGAGCGATGATTTCCGGTCCCGGCCGGGCCAGAATGCGCGAATGGCTGGAACGGTTGACGCCCGCCTTGCGGGCAATTTTTGTCCTGCGTGCGGTGGCCGGACAAGACGGCGAGCAGACGGCGGAGAGCCTCCGCCAAAGCGGAGCGCGGGGGGCCCAGGCGTGGCGGCGAGACCAGGTGGGTACTGCCTATCGCCAGGCGCTGTGNNTCGCTGGCGACCTGCCTGATGAGTGCGCAGACTGGGCTCCTGCCGGCCTGAACCGGATAAAGCCTTTCCCTACCCTGTTCCGCCCTTCCTGAACCGGCGCGTTTCTAGAGCGCGGGATAGGCTTTATTTTGAATAGTTCACGGGCCATTCGGCATCAGAGTTGATGCTGCTTTTTTTGGGCCACAGGTTTGTTTGCCGAGGTTGACTGCCGGATGAGACGTAATTCGGGTGCATTGTGGGGTACGGGGCTGGTGCTCCTGAGCTTGACCCTTTGCCCGCCCCCGTCGCCGGGACAGCAGCCTTCGGGAGCCGGCGGGTTCGGGGGGAGCGGAGCGCCCAGCAGCGGTAGCTCCAACGGCATATCGGTGCAGGCGGAGCCGGCGCAGGTAAACAGCAACACGTACCAGGGCAGCCTGGTGAAACAGGCTCCTGTGCCGGGTGTTCTTGCGTTGACCCTCGATCAGGCCATCCACATGGGATTGCAATACAACCTGGGCCTGGTGCTCTCCGGCACGAACGCAGGGTCGGCGCGGGCGCAGCAGCTGCAGCAATTGCAAGCCTTGCTGCCCACGGTGACTGGGACGGTGAAGGAGTCAGCACAGCAAACCAACCTGAGGGCCGAAGGCCTGTCGATTCCCGGTTTCCCCACCATCATCGGGCCCTATGCTTATACAGACATCCGGGCCTCGGCGCAGTGGTCGCTCTTGAACTTGTCGTCGCTGGATAATTATCTGGCCTCGAAACATAACTTCCAGGGATCGAAGCTCTCGGTCGAGGATGCCAAAGACATGGTGGTGCTTACGGTCGGCAATGCGTATCTCCTTTGCATCGCGGACGCGTCGCGCGTGCAATCGGCGCAAGCGCAGGTCAGCACGTCCAAAGTGTCCCTCGATCAGGCCGTGGCGAATCACCAGGCTGGGACGGCCCCGCTGCTGGACGAGCTGCGCGCCCGGGTGGATTACCAGACTCAACAGCAGACCTTAATTTCGGCGCAAAACCAGTATGAGAAAGACAAAATCGCGTTGGCCCGCACCATCGGACTGCCACTGGAACAGAGCTACGAATTGGCCGACCAGGCGCCTTTCAAGGCCCTGGACAACGTGGATGTAAACGCCGCGGTGCAGCAGGGGCTAGCCCACCGGCAGGACTTGCAGGCGTTGCAGCAGCAGGTAGAGGGCGCCAGGGCTTCGCGGTCCGCAGCCACCGCCGAACGCTACCCGACCATCGCCCTTTCGGCCGACTATGGAGACATCGGGCCGACCCTGGGCCATTCTCACGGGACGTTTGACGCAGTCGGCACAGCATCGGCGCCTCTATTCGAAGAGGCTAAATTGCGCGGGGATGCGCGCGACGCGCAAGCGCAACTGGAACAGAAACAGGCACAGTTGAACGACCTGCGCGGACAAATCGGCGCCGATGTGCGCAACAGCATTCTCGACATTGAGGCAGCAGCAAAGCAGGTATCGGTTGCCACCAGCAACGCAGCACTGGCAACTGAGGCTTTGAGCGAAGCGCAACAACGATACGTAGCCGGCGTCGCCGACAATCTTGCGGTATCGCAAGCTCAGGCATCGATGGCCCAGGCTGATGACCAACTGGTCTCGAGCCTTTACCAGCACAACGTGGCGAAGCTGTCTCTCGCCCGGGCCATGGGCATCGCACAAACGAATTACAAGGATTACGTGGGAGGTAAGTAGCGGTGGCGGAACAGAATGCGGAATCAGGCCGTGCAACTACCGTAGAAGAAGAGGGTCCCCAGGCCGGCAACAACGACCAGCAGGATCTCGACAATCCGCCGCGCAAGAAGGGGAGGCGGCGCTTTATTGTCATCGGCGTGGTCGCGGTGCTGGTGGTGGGCGCGCTGCTCTTCTGGTGGCACTCCACGTATTACGAAGACACGGATGACGCACAGGTGGATGGTCACCTGATCCAGATCAGCGCCCGGGTTGCCGGGCAGGTGATCAAGGTCAACGTGGAAGAGAACCAGGTTGTACAGGCCGGAACCGAGATTGCTGAGATGGATCCGAAAGATTTTGAAGTGGCAGTGCAGCAGGACGAAGCCAGCCTGCAGAGTGCCGAAGCGAACTATGAGGCAGTGCGGGTGAACGTGCCCGTGATCGGAGTGAATACAAGTTCTACTCTGCAGTCTGCCAACTCGGGAGTGCGCACATCGACCGCGTCGGTGCAGCAGGCACAGGGACAATTGCTAGCCGCCCAGGCCCAGGTGCAGCAAGCGGAAGCCAACAACGTCAAAGCCCAGCTGGACCTTGAGCGGTACAGACCGTTNNTGAAGTCAAAGCTGGATGTTGACCGCTATACGCCGCTGGTGGCGAAGGACGTGATTTCGAAGCAGCAGTTCGACGCTACCGTGGCCACAGCCGATGCAGACAAAGCGGCACTGGCAGGCGCGAAGGCGAGCGAGGCTGCCGCTGAGGATGCGGTCCGTATTGCGCGCGACCGGGTGATCCAATCGCAGGCAGATTTAAAGAACGCGCAGACTGCGCCGGACCAGGTCAAGATTCAAAAGGCCAAGGCCGACCAGGCGGCGGCCCAGATGCAGCAGGCTCAGGCGGCGCTGGCGCAAGCCAAATTGAACCTGGGGTACACACGCATCGTTGCCCCGGTCAACGGGATCATCACCAAGAAGAGCCTGGAAGTGATGCAGAACGTCAGCGTGGGGCAAAATCTAATGACCCTGGTTTCGCTTGACGATATTTGGATCACGGCCAACTTTAAGGAGACACAGCTACGGTTCATGCGTCCCGGACAGCATGTCAAGATTCACGTGGATGCGTACGGGCGCGATTACGACGGAACTGTCACCCAGATTGGCGGCGCGACCGGTTCGGTGCTGAGCCTGTTTCCGCCGGAAAACGCCACTGGGAATTACGTCAAGGTGGTGCAGCGGATCCCGGTCCGGATCGACCTGACGGATCGGAACGAAGACAACGACCACTTGCTGAGGCCGGGATTGTCAGTGGAGCCTACGGTTCGGGTTAAGAACTAGGGGCAGGGGCTGAGGTGATAGGAACCGGACGTACGTGGGCCGAAAATGCTATGTTTCCATTGCTTTTCCTGACCCAGCCCGGATTTGCTCGTCGATATCGCAAAAGCTATGGTGGGGGCTTCGCCCCGTCGTCTTCGGCCCACGTACGCTG
>PMHK01000128.1 GCA_003156635.1 Acidobacteriota bacterium
GGCTTCGCGCCTGATCGGCGGCCCGCTCCTCGGCGCGGCCATGCTGATCGCCGCCATGATCGGCACACTCTCCCTTTCCAACAGCACCATCCTCTACACCACGCGCGTCCCGGCCACCATGGCCGAAGACGGCTACCTCCCTAAATGGCTCGGCCGCATCCACCCGCGTTACGGCACACCCGTGCGCGCCATCGCGGTCTCATTGGTTGTCTATTGCGTGCTGGCGAGGTTCGACGTGGAAGATCTGGTGAACATCTATATATGGACCAGAATCGCCACCACGATTCTGACCCTCTTCGCGGCCTGGCAAATGCGCCGCAAAGACCCCAGCGCCCCGCGCGCGTTCCGCATCCCCGGCGGAAAGCTGGGCCTGGCCTACGTCCTGATTTTTCCGGTAATTTTGTGCGCGCTGAAGGTCGCGCAAAGCGAAGACTACGTCTGGCGCTGGGCCCCCTGGCTCCTGGCCACCGGCCCCGTAGCGTACGTGATCCTCCGTTACGGTTTCAAACTCAAACCCACGCCGCTAACGAATTAGCGCGTCACGCCCAGCTTTTCCGAAACCGTCTTCGCCTGCGTGAACAGCAGCAAATAATCCTGCCCGCCCGACTTCGAATCCGTCCCCGACATATTGAACCCGCCAAACGGATGCGCCCCCACCATCGCCCCGGTGCATTTCCGGTTCATGTACAAATTTCCCACATGAAATTCCTCTTCCGCCCGCGCAATCTTCTCCGGGTTCCGCGAGTACACCGCGCCCGTCAACCCAAACTCACTGTCATTCGCCATCGACAACGCCTCATCAAAATCCTTAGCCTTGGTCACCGCCAAAACTGGCCCAAATATTTCCTCCTGGAAAATGCGCGCCTTGCGATCCACATCCGCAATAACGGTAGGCTCGATAAAATATCCCGCCGCGTCGGTCCGCTTGCCGCCGGTCATCAACCGCCCTTCCTTTTTCCCCTGGTCGATGTATCCCAGAATCGACGTCATCGCCGCCTTATTAATGACCGGCCCCATGTAATTCGCCGGATCCTCGATCGACCCGACCGTCATCTTCTTCACCCGCTCGATCAGCTTGCCCAAAAATTCGTCGTAAATTTTCTCGGCCACAATCGCCCGCGAGCACGCCGAGCATTTCTGCCCCTGGTACCCAAACGCCGACAGCGCTACGCCTTCCACCGCCGCGTCCACATCCGCTTCGTCGTCGACGATAATCGCGTCCTTGCCCCCCATCTCCAGCACGGTGCGCTTGATCCACACCTGCCCCGGCTGCGTCTTGGTGGCCTGCTCCGCGATCCGCAGCCCGGCTTCCTTTGAACCGGTAAACGCAATAAACCTTGTTTTTGCATTGGTAACAAGGGCTTCGCCCGCCGTGCTGCCCGGCCCGGTAAAAAAGCTCACCACGTCCGTCGGCACGCCGGCCTCGTACAAAATATCGATAAAAATCGCCGCAATCGTCGGCGAATCGCTCGACGGCTTCACGATCGCCGTATTCCCGGTCACGATCGCCGCGATCGTCATCCCGCCCATGATCGCCGCCGCAAAATTCCACGGCGGAATCACGATGCCCACGCCCAGCGGAATATATTTCATATAATTATTTTCGCCGCGATACGGCGTCAATTTCTGCGGCGCGCCCAGCCGCAGCGCCTCCCTCCCGTAGTATTCGCAGAAATCGATCAGCTCGGCGATGTCCGCGTCCGCTTCCGGCCAGGTCTTCCCGATTTCGTAGCTCAGCCAGGCATTCAATTCGTACCGCCGCTTGCTCAAAATATCCGCCGCGCGGTAAATGCATGCCACCCGCTCCTCCACCGGCACGCGCTTCCAGCGCTCGAACGCCGCATGCGCCTTGTCCACCGCGGTGTTGGCCATCTCCACCGTGGCCTTCTGAAACACGCCAATCACCTGCTCCGGCTGCGACGGGTTCAGCGATTCGGTCTTGGCCACGGTAAACACCCGCTCTCCGCCAATGGTCAAGGGATACTCGCGCCCAAACATCGCCTTCACCTGCGCCAAAGCCGCCACCATCGCCGCCTTGTTCTCCGGCTTCGAAAAATCGGTGAACGCCTCATTCGCAAATTCCCCGCGCTGCAGATTCACCGGGGCGAGCTTCACCCCCGCCGTCGAAGATGGATTTGTGGCCGCGCCGCTGGTAGTAGCTGTCGATGTCATGGACTAAGCCTCACTGGATGTTCCGCGCTCAATGCGCGCGTATGAACATCTACCATTCTATCTCCCCGCCATCAGCCCGCGCAATCCGCGCCTCACTTCCCACCGCCACACTTCAAGTCCGTCTCTGCCGCCGTGATAAAGAGCTTCCCCGTTGCATCCTTCACCGGATCAGCCGACATCTGCCGCGCCGCCGCCTGCACAAACTGAAGCGCATCCGCCACCGTCGCCGGACGCCCCTTCTTCCGCCCGCGCAGCACATTAATCGCCGCCGTAAACGTGTTGGCCACGATCGAATTCTGCATATCGTTCCCATTTTTCCCCGAATTCTTCCGCGCACTCTCCAGCGTCCCCACCGTCGCGCTGGCCTCCTCGCTCTTCGCCGACGCACTGCATAACACCGGCAGAATCGCCCGCAGCGTTTTCAGCTGCGTCCTCCTCCGGTCCATCAACAACGTCACTTCCCTCTCATTCCCAAAAGTGGTGCCGTCCGTAAAAATCGCCGCCACCGGTTTCGCTCCCGCAATAATCCCCTGCTGCCCTTCCGGAATCGTTCCGCCCGGCCCCGTCGGCGCGGTGCCATTCATCCGCGCGTCGTACACCCGCAAAATTCCGTTTGCCCCGCCCGCCCCTGCCATTCCAATCGAGTACGCCGCCAGCGGCGTCTTCGACCGGTTGGTGACCACCGTCCGGTAATTATTCCCTATCCGATCCACGCGCACCGCGATCGGCGCGTCGGCCTCCATCTTCGCTTCCGCTTTCTGCGCGGCGGAGGGTTCGTTCGCGCACGATTCGCGCACCCACTTCGCCGTTAGCGTATGAACGCTCCCGACCGCCGGATCCCCTGCCTGCATCGTGCGTTCCGTCGCCGTAAAATTTTCCGCATCGACGCGCTGTATCTCCATCGTCTGCTCCGCTACCCAGGTCTTCGCCGTCCCCCCCGGCCCAGCGCACGACACCTGGATGGAAACTTTCCCGCTCGTCGAAGTCATTTTCTTCCGGCAGTCATTCCCGCCCTGTAAGTCCTGAAACAAATTCCCGCTCTCGAATTGTTTCGCCGTAAAGCACATCTTCGCCTTACTGTCCGAACCCTTCTTCATCACTTCGCGCGTGTTCGCCTCCTGCTGCTTCATGCCCGCAATCGTCTTGGCCCGCTCCTCCGGCGACAGCTTCGCCAGTTGCTTCTCCAGCGCCGGCGTATCCACCTCCGTCACCGGCAATATCGTCGAGATATGCAGCACCGTATCCCAAAGCCCAGGCTTCAAATCAATCGCGGTGCCCCCGCCCGCCGCTTGACCGTTCTGAGCCGCGCCTCCCACCCGGGCCTCGAAGCCAGCCCAGACCACCAATCCAACCGCCATTGCAAAAACAAAAATTCGCCCGCGCCCCTCCATCCGATTCTCCCTCTGGCCGCAGCCATTCCGCCGAACGCGTCCGTCTCCACAACATTGACACCTCGCACATCCCGCGCCCGAGGCGCGGCACGCCGAACGATCCGGCGCACACGCTGAAAGATCACTGAATCTGAAACCCGCACTGCACCGTAGCAGAGACCATGATTTTCTCCGGCGATACCGAGGGAAGCGGAGGAGGAGGCGGAGGAGCTCCGGCAGTATCTCGTTTCCTCAGCCCAAAACTTTCCAGCGATTGAATGCTGTCCGTGGAAATGGACACTCGCGGGGCATTTATCTGCCGGACATCAACACTCGCATACCGGATCGCACCCACCTTCTGCCCCGTCTGCGCCAGCGCCGCCGCCGCTCGCCCCATCGCGTTTTTCATTGCCGCCCCTACCGCCTTCTGTTTCGCCGCTTCCTCATCCTGCAACGAATAACTCAGCGACCGAAAATCGACGATGCCTTCCTGCACAGCGGCGTCCACTAGCGGTCCCAGCTGCGAAAAGTCCCGCACCTTGATCGTTAAAAATCCCCGCACCGAGTAAGACTTGGCCTTGTTTCGATCGCCCTCGTAGGAAGGCATCACCCGGAGTACTCCGGTCGAGACATCTTCTTTTTTGATTCCCGATTTTTGCGCCAGATCCACAATCCTCTGCATCGACTGCGCCGCCATCTCGTACGCCCTCTTCATATTCTTATCTTGCGAAGTTACATCGAACGTCAGCGTCGCCAAATCCGGGTCCGCCTCAAAACTCCCCTCCGCCTCCACCACAATCGTGTCTTGCACAAACGTCGCCCCACCCTGTTGTCCCCACACGGGCCGCGAAGTCGTTACGCAAAAACACCCGACCGCCAAGATCATCGTTCGAAATTTTCCGGTCACGGTGTTCTCCCTTGGGATGAACGATGCGGCCCAACGTATATCAGGTTGTAACGTACTCGTACAGTTCCGCATCGCCTTGTCCGCGGATAGGCGCCGGAGCCGAAAACTTGCGTTTGACCCCAAATCGTCGAAGCTGGCCCGGCCGAAAGACTGTCGATCTGGATTTGGGGTTGGCGTTTGTTTTCAGTCATTTGGACTCGTTTTCAGATTGCGCGAAGTGNNACGCGGCTGGGAGGTTCGTTCCAGCCGCCGCGGTCGTCCAAGCGAGTACACATGCGGATGGCGCGGAGAACGGCATCGGCGCAAGGATCGACACAGTTCACTTCTTCGACCAAGGTTTCGGCGGCGAAACGGAGATTCAGGCGACGGCGGTCGAAGAGCCCGGTGGCGTGCGCGGGGCGGTAGACGGCGCGGTAACCTTCGAGTTCATAGAATTCGACGATGTGGTCCGGCTTGGCCCAGTTGATGAAGTCTTCTGCGATTTCCTCGCGGCGGGGATGCTTGCAGATCTGGCATTTCCGCTGGTGATATTCGCGCGAGGNNGGCGGCGGGAAGGTGGTTTCGACTTCGATTTGGGCTTGGTCGCTCGGCGAGGCGTTCCACGGACTGGGCGGGCCGGTGGTGCGGCGGTGCGCTGGGTGGTGGGATTCGGTGAAGGCGTTACGGAAAGAAACATCGGCGAGGGTGGAATGGAGTTCGCTTCGTCGGGCGCAGCGACTTCCTGATGCCCTTCGTGGGACTGGGTCGGTGCGGTTGGAGTTGCCTCATCGGCGAACAGTACGGGGGGCTTCGATTTCTGCGGCGGAGCGGCTGCGGCAGCCAGTTGCTTTTTTCGTTCGGTGGCGGCGCTCAATTCTTGTAATTGTTTTATGGCGAGGGCGGCGAGGTCGCGGGGCGACGCATTGACCAGCGGATTTTGTGGAGTGGTGAGAGCAAATTTTCCTTCGGTATCGGCCGATTTTCGAAAGGATTTCATTTTTTGGACCCTCGGCCAGATTAGCAGGTGGGTAAATTGCGGGCAATGTGTACGCGACAACGGGCGGTGGTGCGTGGGATGCGGTGGTGCGTGGGGATCGCGGGTGGGATTCTTCGCTGCGCTCAGAATGACGACAAAACGACAAGGGCAAAAACGGAATGTGCGTGGTAACCTCGCGGCGAGAGGAGCGTTGTAACGCATATGAAACGCAATGGGCCGCGGCCGCAAAACGTGGACGACTACATCGACGTGGCGCCCGAAGCGTCCCGCAGAAAATTGCTGGAGATGCGGGCCTGCGTTTCGAAGGCCGCGCCCGGCGCCGAGGAAACCTTGAAGTACGGGATGCCGGCGTTTTGCTACCAGCGCATCCTGGTCATTTTCGGCGGGTTCAAAAATCACATTGGTTTCTACCCCACCGGCAGGGCCATGAAGCCCTTTGCCAAGGAGTTAGCCAAATTCAAAAAGTCGCGGGGAGCGGTGCAATTTCCGCTGGATCAGCCGCTGCCCCGGGCGCTGATCCGCAAAATCGTGGCCGAGCGCGTGCGCCTGAGCATCGAAGAAGACGGCAAATGGAAAACGGCGAAAAGCCGCCAGGCCCGCACCATGAGCACCGTCCGGTGAGTCCCGAAGGATAAGACCATGGCGATGATTCCGATCCGCGAACTTTTTGAAACGCATTTGACGGTGAGCGACCTCGAGCGCGCCAAGAAATTCTATAGCGACGTGCTGGGCCTCGAACTGGCGCAGGAATTTCCGGAGCGCGACGTGGCGTTCTACTGGCTGGGCGGGCGCGGCGCGTCCATGCTGGGTTTGTGGCAGGTAGGCACCACGCCGCAGCGGCTGGGCCTGCATGTCGCGCTGCGCGTGGACCTGCCGGATTTGCTGCGGGCGCCGGCCGCGCTGCGCGCCGCGGGCGTCACGCCGCTCGATTTCGCCGGGAACCCCGCCGAGGAGCCGGTGGTGCTGGCCTGGATGCCGGCGGGCTCACTGTATTTCCGCGACCCCGACGGGAACCTGATCGAATTTCTGGCCATGCTACCGGACGCGCCGCAGCCGCAGCTCGGGGTGCTGGGCTGGAGCGTGTGGTGCCGCCACGGCGGCGCGCGATGATGAGCGTTGCGCGCGAAACTTTCGCAACTTTTACAACGTTTGCAACTTTCGCGGGGCTCGTGACTCAGAGTAGCAAGGAAGGATGGTCGCGATGCGCATCATAATCCCGCGGGATAAGCCGCCCACCTGGGCCGAACGAAAAGCCGGAGTGCCCAGCCGCTGGGCGCGGCCGTTCATCGCGCTCGAATGGGTGTTCGACTGGGTGGCCTACCGTTTGAGCCAGTGGAAGCTGCTGGAAGTCCTGGAATATTTGAGCAGCTTGAGCATTCTGGTGGCGGCGATTTTTTATTTTTCGGAGGCGGGCGACCGCACCAAGCAAAAACATTATCAGGCCTGGCAGGTGATCAACACCGCGCAGGGTAAGGGCGGCAGCGGCGGCCGGCTGGAGGCGATGCAGGAATTGAACGCGGACCACGTGCCGCTGGTCGGCGTGGATGTGGTCGGCGCGTACCTGCAGGGGATTCGCCTGGAGCGCAGCAGCTTGCTGCGCGCGAATTTCAGCGATGCCGACGTGCGCATGGGCGATTTTCGCGGCGCCGATTTTTCCGACGCGAACTTGCGCGGCGCGAATTTTCGCGGCAGCAATTTTTCGGGCACCGTGCTGCGCCGGGTGGAACTGGATGACGCGGACCTGGTCGACGCGAATTTGGCGGGTGCCGATTTGGCCGGCGCGTCGCTGGCCAATACCGATCTGCGGCGGACGGATTTGAATGGCGCGCGCTGGCGCGACATCGCGAATATCAAAGGCGCGAATATCGGCGGGATGACCAATTTGCCGGATGGCTTTCGCGCTTGGGCGCTGCAGCATGGCGCGGTGGAAACGCCAGGTGACGCGCCATAAATTTCGCGCAGGTTTGCGAACTAAAAAGCCACGCTCACGAAAAGTGGGCGTGGCTTTTTGCGGTCTTCATTTTTCGTCAGGCGAAACGCGTCGACTCGGCCGCGGCACTTAGGGAGGCAGCGGCTGCGGATTCAACTCGGCGCGCTGCACTGCTTGCGCTACAGCTGCTATTTGCGCCACGGATGTTGCTTGCGCTATTTGCGATAGACGACGCCGTTCTTCATGACGAAGGTTACCTTTTGCAGTGCGGTAATGTCATCGAGGGGGTTGCCGGGGACGGCGACGACATCGGCGAAGTAGCCGGGTTTTAGCGCGCCGATCTGGTCGGCCCACTGCAGGAGCTTCGCGCCGTTTACCGTGCCGGCCTGGATGGAGGCCAGGGGGGTCATGCCGAATTTCACCATCAGCACAAATTCGCGGGCCTGGGTGCCGTGCGGGAAGGGGCCGACGTCGGAACCCATGGCGATGGGAACTCCGGCGGCGAGCTGCTTTTGGAACTCCTGCGCGTGGTAGGCGATGAGCTGTTGCTCGAGCGCGGCCATGCCGGGCGCGATGGGATGCTCGGCGAAATATTCGGAGATGGTGAAAGTGGGGACGGCGAAGATTTGTTTTTCGCGCATCAGGCGCATGGTTTCTTCGCTGAGCTGATAGGCGTGGTCGACGGATTCGACGCCGGCGCGGGCGGCGTAACCGGTGCCGGGTTCACCGGTGGCGTGGACGGCGACTTTTTTGCCAACGCGGGCGGCTTCATGAACCGCTGCGGTTAGTTGTTCCTCGGAATATTGATACGGCGTGACGAACTGGCCGTTGACGGCGCGGTCTTCGCCGGTTTCGTAAATCTTGATGAAGTCGGCGCCTTCCTTGAATTGTTCGCGGATGACGGCGATGAGTTCGGGAATGTCGTTGGCGTAGGTGGCGTTGGGGAGAACACGCTGCTCGGGATTGAAGCCGATGGCGTCTTCGTGGCCGCCGAGAATATTGACGGCGTTGCCGGAAATGCGCAGACGCGGGCCGGGAATGAGGCCGTCGTTGATCGCGTTGCGGACGGCGGTGTCGGCNNCGCCTTCGGTGCCCATGTCGCGTTCGGCGGTGAAGCCGCCCATCAAGTCGTCGCGGGCCGCGAGGGTGGCGACGATGACGCGCTGCGGCACTGATTCCTGGACGGTTTGCAAATCCTCGGGGCCGGGGTGCAGGAAAAGATGAACGTGAGCGTCGATGAGGCCGGGAAGCAGCGTAGTGTCGCCGAGGTCGATGACTTCGGCGTTGGCCGGGCGCGAAACTTTGGCGCCGACTTCCTTGATGAGGTTGCCGTCGACGAGAATTTCGCCAGGCGTGGTGATGCGGCCGGATTCAACGTCGAGGAGGCGGGCGGCGTGGAGCACGATGGGATGCGCCGGTGGCGTAGCGGTGGTGGATTGCGCGCGGAGCGGGCTGAATGAGGCCGCAAAGATCAGAAAAGCCAGAGTTGCAGCGACGGCTGAGAGTTTGCGAATGGCTTGGCGAGTTTTCATGATTTGCGGGATGTTAGCACGCGATGGGAAAAATACGGAAGCGTGCCTGGTGCCGCCATGCGAATTTCGAGATCGAGGGTAGGATTCTTCGCGGCGCTCGGAATGACGGCAAAATCGGGGTGCGATGTTTACTTTAGCGATAGCTGGTATTACTTGAGGTTCGCGCCAACATTTTTTGCTGGTCTGGTGTGAGCCAGAAAAAATGACGCATACGAAATGATTCTAACGATGACATACGCGGGAGAAAACGCCACGGATCTGGGCTATCTGCTGCATAAGAGCCCGTTCCGCGTTCATTCTTTCGAGCAGCCGTTCGGGAAGACGTACGTTTTCTATCCGGAGGCGACGGCGGAACGATGCACGGCTGCGTTGGTTCTGGAGATTGACTCGATTGGACTGGTTCGAGGGCGGCGAGGACCGGGGGGCGAGGGGCGAGTCCTGGAGGAATACGTCAACGACCGACCGTACGCTGCGTCGTCATTCTTGAGCGTAGCGATTGCGCGGACGTTTGGCAGCGCGCTCGGCGGGAAAAGCAAGGATCGGCAAGAGCTGGCCGATTCGGCGTTGCAGCTTGAAGCGCAAATTTCAGTGGTGCCGTGCCGCGGCGGAGAAAAACTCCTTCGGCGACTATTCGAACCATTGGGCTACGACGTTAACGCTCGAAGGCATCCGCTGGACGACAAATTCCCCGAGTGGGGCGAGAGCCCATATTTCACGATCACGCTGAGGCGCGAGGTCCGGCTGAGTGAAATGCTGACTCATCTGTACGTGCTGATTCCGGTTTTGGACGACGACAAACATTATTGGGTCGGCGACGACGAGGTGGAAAAACTATTGAGGCACGGCGAGGGTTGGCTGCGCGAGCATCCGGAGCGCGAGCTCATTACGGAGCGATATCTAAAACACCAGAAACGACTGGCGCGAGAAGCGATGGAGCGGCTGATCGGCGAGGAAGAGCCGGAGGCGGATGAGGCGGCCGAAACTCATACGCGCGAAGAGGAGGCGATCGAGAAACCGATCAGCCTGGCGGAACAGCGCATGGACAAGGTGGTCGGGACTCTGCTGGCCCGCGGCGCGCAGCGAGTTCTGGATCTTGGATGTGGCGAAGGGCGGCTGCTGCGCGAGTTGCTAAAGGAAAAGACATTTTCGGAGATCGTGGGCATGGATGTTTCACATCGCGCTCTGGAGATCGCGGCCAGGAGACTCAATTTCGAAAACATGCCGGGCAGGCAAAGAGAGCGAATTCAACTGCTCCACGGTTCACTGATTTACCGGGACAAGCGCCTGGCAGGTTACGACGGCGCGGCCGTCGTGGAGGTGATCGAGCACCTTGACCCTCCGCGGCTGGCGGCCTTCGAGCGGGTGCTATTCGAATTTGCGCGTCCGAAGACTGTGGCGGTGACGACGCCGAACGTGGAATACAACGTGAAGTTTGAGACGCTGCCCGCGGGGAAAATGCGGCACAAAGATCATCGGTTTGAGTGGTCGCGGCAGGAATTTCGCGCATGGGCGGAGGGCATCGCCAAACGGTTTGGGTACACCGTCCAGTTTTTGCCGATCGGACCGGAAGATTCGGCGGTGGGGAGCCCGACCCAGATGGGAGTTTTCTCGATTCAATGAAACTGAAGATTCCCGAGCTTGCGGTAGTGGCGCTGATCGGTCCTTCGGGATCGGGTAAATCGAGCTTTGCCCGAAAACATTTTCGAGCGACGGAAGTTTTGTCCTCGGACTACTGCCGCGGACTGGTGTCCGACGATGAGACCAGCCAAGCGGCCACCAACGATGCATTCGACGTGCTGTATTACATCGCGTCAAAACGCCTGGCCGCCGGGAAGCTGGTGGTGATCGACGCGACGAACGTGCAAACCGAGGCGCGCAAGCCGATCGTCGCGCTGGGCAGACAATTCCACTGCCTGCCGGTGGCCATCGTCCTTGATTTGCCTGAAAAGATCTGCCACGAACGAAATCGAATCCGGCCGGAGCGCGATTTTGGGCCGCATGTGGTGCGCCAACAAGCGCAACAGATGCGCCGAGCGTTGCGAAATCTGGAACGGGAAGGTTTTCGAACGATTCACGTGCTGCATTCATTGGAAGAAGTAGACGCCGCGGAAATTGAGCGCCAGCCGCTGTGGAACAATCTGAAGCACGAACACGGACCTTTCGACATTATCGGAGACGTGCATGGCTGTTTTGACGAACTGGTCGATTTGCTGACCAACCTCGGTTACTCCATCGCAAAGCAGGCCAATGGCGATGGCGCGCCTGCTTACACCGCGCAGCCGCCGGAGGGCCGGAAGGCTATTTTTCTTGGCGATCTGGTGGATCGGGGGCCAAAAATTCCCGAGGTTTTGAAGTTGGCGATGAGCATGGTCGCGGCCGGGACGGCGTTGTGTGTTCCGGGCAATCACGACGTCAAGCTGATGCGAAAGCTGCGTGGAAAAGACGTTCAGATCACGCACGGGCTGGCCGATTCGCTGGAGCAGATGGAGAAAGAAAGTCCGGAATTTCGTGACCGGGTGAGCAAATTCATCGACTCGTTGGTGAGTCACTACGTGCTGCATGACGGAAAGCTGGTGGTGGCGCACGCGGGGATGAAGGAGGAGATGCAGGGGCGGGGCTCGGGAAAAGTGCGCGATTTCGCGATGTATGGAGAGACCACCGGAGAGACGGACGAATTCGGACTGCCGGTACGCTACAACTGGGCTGCCGAGTATCGCGGAAAAGCCATGGTGGTTTACGGGCACACTCCGGTACCGAATTCAGACTGGCTGAACCGGACGATCAACATCGATAACGGTTGTGTTTTCGGAGGCCGACTGACGGCGCTGCGTTATCCGGAGAAGGAGATTGTCTCGGTCGCGGCGAAAAGCGCTTACGCGCAGCCGGTCCGGCCGCTGGTGGCAGCGGCGGTCGCCGCGGAGCCGGAGCTTACTTCGCAACAGCAGCACGATGATCTGCTCGATCTCGAGGACGTGATTGGAAAACGGATCGTAACGACCCGGCTGCACCACAACGTGACGATTCGCGAGGAGAACGGACTGGCGGCGCTGGAAGTGATGAGCCGGTTCGCGGCAAATCCGAAATGGCTCATCTATTTGCCACCGACCATGGCGCCGACCGGAACATCGGAGCGCGTGAACTTGCTCGAATATCCCGCGGAAGCATTCTCTTATTTTCGGAGTGAGGGCGTTTCGCGGGTGGTTTGCGAAGAAAAGCATATGGGTTCGCGGACGGTGGTAATCGTTTGCCGCGACGAGGATGCCGCACGGCGGAGTTTCGGCGTGGTCGGAGAAGGAATTGGCATTTCCTACACGCGCACGGGAAGACGTTTCTTCGACGATCGGAGCAGGGAAAAGGAATTACTGGAGAACGTGCGCGCCGCTTTCAACGCCGTGAATTTCTGGGAGGAATTCAAGACGGACTGGGTGTGCCTGGACGCGGAGTTGATGCCGTGGTCGGCGAAGGCTCAGGAGCTTTTGCGGCAACAATACGCCGCGCTCGGAGCAGCGGCGCGGGCTTCGCTGGCGACGACGGTGTCGGCGATCGAAGGGATTGCGGGACAAAACGAAGACGCGGCGAGCCTGAAGCAGAAATTTGAACGGCGGCTTGAGGCGGTGAATCTGTACGTCGAGTCCTACCGCCGTTATTGCTGGACGGTGAATTCGGTGCGCGATTTGAAGCTGGCGCCATTCCATCTGCTGGCCACCGAGGGCCAAGTTCACATCCATCAAGATCATGTCTGGCACATGGAAACGCTGGGGCGAGTGTGCAACGCCAGCGACGGGTTGATGCTGGCGACTGCGTACAAGGTCGTTGAGACGGCGGACGGCGACAGCGTGAACCAGGCGACGGCGTGGTGGGAAGAATTAACCGGGCGGGGCGGCGAAGGCATGGTGGTGAAACCGTTCGATTTTGTGGCGCGCGGACGACGCGGGCTGGTGCAACCGGCGATCAAGTGCCGAGGCAGCGAGTATTTGAGAATCATTTACGGGCCGGAATATTTGCTGCCGGAAAATCTGGGCCGATTGCGGAATCGCAACGTGGCGACGAAGAGGTCGTTGGCGCTTCGCGAATTTGCGCTGGGGATTGAGGCATTGGAACGGTTCGTTCGGCATGAACCGTTGCGCCGAGTGCATGAGTGTGTGTTTGGCGTGCTGGCGCTGGAAAGCGAACCTGTGGATCCCCGGCTGTAGAGTGCGCAGTGATTGTAGAAGTCTAGACTTTTTGAGATCAGCTTTTCCGCCGGCCAAACACAAAACCAAAAGCAACTGGCCCAGCTAAAGCTGGCCGCTACAGGCGCAAGTGCTTCTCCTCGATTTTGAAAACTTCTTAGATTCACATGTAGCTCTCCCACTGCGCAACTTAGGAAGGGAGGGGGCGGCCTTTGGTTTCTGCGCCTAGGGGCGTGAGGAGGAGGCCGGCGGCGAAGGCGATGGCGGTTAGGGCTACGGGCGTGCCGAGGGAGCCGAAGTGGCGGACGCCGGCGCCTACCAGGAAGGTGATGCCGGCGCCAATGAAACGGGCGAAAGAGGTGGAGAAGGCGAAAGCGGTGGCGCGACATTCGGTGGGATATTGCTCGGGGAGCCAGAGGGTGTAGACGGCGAAATTGGCGCCGCCGAAGCCGAGAAAGAAAAGACAGAGGAAGAACCAGGGGAGCGCGTTTTGCGGGAGGTAGAAAACTTTGCCGAAAGTGAGCGCAATGAAGATGGTCATAAGCGCGAAGAAAAAAGCGAGAGCGCCGCGACGGCCGAGGCGTTCGGCGAGCGCGGGCATGGCGAGGCAGCCGAGAATGGTGGCGAAGGCGACGAGCATGGTGGCGTAGGAAGCGAGTTGCGCGGCGGCGGGGCCAACGCGGCCGCTGGCTTCGGCGAGGGCAGTAATGGCGGCGGGAACGTAAACGGTGCCGGCCCAGAGGCCACAGATCGAAACGATCATGAACAGCGAATTCAAAATGGTGCGGCGGCGGAGCGCGGGAGTGAAGAGCGCGGCCAGCGGACGCCACCAGGACCAGGCGTGGACGATTTTTTCTTTTTGCAGCCAGCGCTCGGGTTCAGTGACGCCGCGACGGAGCCAGGCGAGCAGGAGCGCGGGCAAGCCTCCGAATAGGAACATGGCGCGCCAGCCGAAGTGAGTGCCGATGGTGAAATTGGCGAGCGCGGCGAAGACGAAGCCGAAGTAGTAGCCGGTGTGCAGGTATCCGGCGCCGCGGATGCGCCAGCTTTCGGGCATTTCTTCGGCGACGAAAGTGCCGCCCATGGCCCATTCGCCGCCGATGCCAATGCCGGCGAGGAAACGAAGGATCGCGAGTTGCCAGATGTTGGTGACGAAAGCNNGCGGAATACCAGACGATGGTGAGCAGCAGGGTGCGGACGCGGCCGAATTTATCGCCGATGGGCCCCCAGAGGAAGGCGCAACCCCAGCCGACGAGGAAAAGGGCGAAGAGGAGGCCGCCGTAGTAGCCGATGTTTCCTTTGGTGGCGGCGATGCCGGAGCGAGGGAGGAGATCGCGGAGGGACGGGACGAGAACGAGGGCGTAGATGACGGAGTCCATGCCGTCGAGAGCCCAGCCGCCCCAGGAGGCCCAGAAGCCGCGGATTTGATTGGAGGCGAGTGGGACGATTGGATTCGATTCGTTGGGCATCGCGGTTCGATGTGTCTTTGTGCCGCGGCAGGATACTCCGGGCATTGGAGGAAGTNNCTGTCGGGATGACAACGTGAACCGCAGCGAAAGGCAACGGCCCCAACTACGGCAAAGGCTGCCCCCCTAAAGGTGGCCGCTACAGGCGCAAATACTTTTTTTGGGCAAGGCTGCGACTGGGGGATTTTCGGGCACCGAGGCAAGGCGGTGGCAAGCCGCGGCACTCCAAAAGTTCTTGGCGGGACGAGCCACGACGAGGAGCGAGACTTACGAATCGAAGTGAGCGGCGGTAACATCTCTTTTGGCAGAGTTTGAAAAAATCTGGAGGCGAGGGATAGCGATGACAAATTCAGTGGCGGGGTCGGGCGGGTCGACGGAAGAGGTGTTGGCGCGGCACTGGCGGGATTTTCAGGCGGGCGACGTGGAATCGATTCTGAAGGATTATGCGCCGGACGCGATGGTGATCACGGCGCAGGCTACGCGTAAGGGAGTGGCGCAGATTCGGGCGGCGTTCGAGACCCTGTTCGCGGAGATTATGCCGGCGAAGACCAGCACGGCGAAATTGGAGAAGGAAGTGGTGGAGGGGGAGGTGGCGTTCATTTTGTGGTCGGGGAGTTCGGATAAATACAAGATACCGTTCGCGACGGATACGTTTTTGGTTCGCGGGGGGAAGATTGTGAGGCAGACCTTTGCGGCGGTGATGGAGAAGAAGTAGAGGGCACGCTAGTGGGTAGTGGCTAGTGGCTTCCGGAGGTACTGCGCGTAGGGTATGCCGACGCGGCGGGGTTTAAGGCTTTTCGAATGGGGCCACGGAGTGGAAGCCGTAGGTTTGGTATTGGATGGAGATTTTTCCGTTACGCAGGCTTACCGTGGTGAAACCTTCGGGGAAACCCATGCGCGAGCCGTGCCACCAATTGCCGCAGACGGCGCCGCAGGTCTGGAAGACGCAATTTTTGTAGTGGACGGTTTCGTTTACATGCAGGTGCCCTTGCAGGACGGCAATAACGTGGTGATTTTCGAAGAGGGCGATGACGTCGGGAGAATTTTCGACGCTGTAGGTATTGTATTTCTGGCGGCCTTCGGGCTTGGGCGAATAGCCGAGGAAGCCGGTGACGAGCGGGACGTGGCTGATGACGATGATCGGCGTGGCGGGTGCGACTGATTTTAGTNNTGATGAAGTGGTAGCCCTGGCGGTCGAAGGAAGAGTAGGTGCGGGCGCCGAAGCGGTCTTCGAACATTTTTTTGGCGTACTGCGGGTCGGCGGGCTGAATGCCGCTTTTGGCCAGGATGCCGAAGACGTCGTGATTGCCGATGGCATGGTAGAGCGGGACGTTGAGCTGCGCTTCCGTTTTTTGGTAGAGATCGAAGAGCAGGTCGGCGCGGGGGCGATTGACGGCGAGGGCGTCGAAAACCAGATCGCCGCCGTGAATGGCGAATTCGGGTTTGAGTGCGGCGATTTTTTGGAAGGCCATGGCGCAGCCGTGGGCGGCGTCGAGTTCGGGCTGGATGTGCGTGTCGGTGAAGAAAACAAAATCGAGAGAGCCGGGGGTGGGGTGCTTTTCGATTTCGGTGGTGGCGGAGCCCAGCAGCGCGGCGCGCGGATTTAGGGCAAGTGCGGCGCTGGACACGGCTAGAGTTTTTAGGAAGTGGCGGCGGTTCGAATTCATCCGATCCTCAAGCGGGCCTCGAAGTGAGCCTCGAAGTAATTACTTTAACCGCGTTGGTAGAAGGCACGAAACCGGCGAGTAGGCGGAGTTTCGTGATTGTCGATGTAGTCCTCGAAAGACAATTCAGCGAGACCGGCTTCGATGAATGCGGAGAATTCTGGGCGAGTGAGGGGCCAGGGCATGTCGCCGGGGGCTCGCTGGCGTCGCGGGCGCGGGCGACGACGAGGAGGTGGCCCTGTGGAGCGACGAAGGCGGCGACGTTGGTCTCGGCTAGCGCGCGGACTTGTTCGGGTAGGGCTTGCAGCGTGTAGGCTTCGAAAACGAAATCGAATTTTTGGTGCCACTCGGGCGGCGGGGTCAGAAGGTTCGCGGTGGCGTAGGTGACTTTGGAATCCGGGAAGCGGTGGCGGGCGCGGCGGATCGCGGTTTCGGAAATGTCGAAGGCGGTGGTTTGAAAACCCCAGTGGGAGAGTTGCTCGGCGTCATCGCCGAGAGCGCTGCCGACTACGACCGCGGTTTTGTGCGCGGATGGTTGCGGATGCGCTTGCCAGAAATCGAGGAGATGCGGGTTGGGGGCTAGGTCGGCCCAGGGGATGGTGGTGGTGCCGGATTCGGCTTCGCGGTAGAGGGCTTCGAACCAGCCGGTGGGGTCGTTTTTTTGGTTGAATTCGGCGGCGAGTTCTCGGGCGCGTTTGCGTTCGCGGGGTGGGTTGGGCATCTGGTTGATTTTAGCTGCGTGGGCGGAGTGGAGCAAATTTCGGACGCAAATACTTCTTGGCGTTCGTTCCGACGTTTTGTGGGATTTTTTTGGGTGCAGGCAAAGCGATGGCAGAGCCACCGCACTCCAAAGGTTCTGGGCGGGCGAGTGCGCTGCTGCGGATCAGTGGGTTAATTCGGTGACGGCGGCGGTGAAGATTTGGGTGTGGTGGTCGACGTCGGCTGGGGTGGTGGCTGGGGACATCAGGGCCATGTTGTGGAACGGCGTTAGGAGGATGCCGCGATTCAGGGCGTAGAGGTGCATCGCGCGTTCGAGTTCGAAATCCATGGCGGCTGCGGCTTCGCCGCCGTTGCGCGGGGCGTGGGGGAGGAAAATATATTCGGCGCGGCAGCCGAGGCGGGAGACGTGCCAGGGAAGTTTGGCGGCGGCTATGGCTTGATGGACGCCGGCGGCGAAGCGTTCGGCCAGCGGGATCATGTGGGCGAAGGCTTCGGGAGTGAGGACATTTTCGAGAGTGGCGCGCATCGCGGCGAGGGAGAGCGCGTTACCGGCGAGCGTGCCGCCGATGCCGCCGGTGTCGCAATCTTCGAGCTGAATGCTTTTGGTGATTTTTTCGGCGACGGCGGCGGTGCAGCCGTAGGTGGCGGCGGGAATTCCGCCGGCGATGGCTTTGCCGATGACGAAAATATCGGGATGGAGTCCGTGGGCGCGAGTGTAGCCGCCGGGACCGGTGCAGATGGTGTGGGTTTCGTCGATGATGAGAAGAGTGCCGAATTTTTTGGCGAGCTGCGCGGTTTTTTCCCAGTAGCCGGGCTCGGGATGCACGATGCCGACGTTGGTGAGGACCGGTTCGGCGAGGATGCAGGCGACGTCGCGATGGGCCAGTTCCCTTTCGAGGGCGGCGAGATCGTTGAATTCGACGACGCGAGTGGTGACATTGGGATTTACAGGCGGGCCGATATTGCCGCGGCGCGGACCGGAGGTGGCGTCGGGATGGAGCGAGATGTAGGTTTCGTCGACGGTGCCGTGATAGCAGTAGTTGAAGACGAGAATTTTTGGGCGTTGGGTGATTTCGCGAGCGATGCGGATGGCGAAACGGTTGGCGTCGGTGGCGGTGAGGGCGAATTGCCAGTACGGCAGGCCGAAGCGGAAAGAGAGTTCTTCGCCGACCAGGAGCGCGTCGGAGGTGGGAAGCATGAGGGTGATTCCCGGCTGCGACTGGCGGGTTATGGCATCGATCGTGGCGGCGGGAGAATGGCCGGTCATGGCGCCGGTGTCGCCGAGGCAGAAGTCGACGTAGTGGTGACCGTCGACGTCGGTGAAGGTGGCGCCGCGAGCTTCGGCGACGAAGACCGGAAATTTGCCGGCCCATTTTTTCATCCAGTTCATGGGGACCCCGCCGAGGAGGGATTTCTGGGCGCGTTCGTAGAGCGCGGCGGATTTGGGATGAGCCGCGATGAAATTATTTTCTTCGCGGGAGAGGAGTTGGTGGAGGCGGGCGCGATCGATGGTGGTGGTGGGGCGCGCTTTGCCGGGCTGAGACATGAGTGGCTCCGTAGCGTGCTTCAGGGTGGCGCTGGTGCGGTAGAGGATATCGCAAAAGGCGGCCGAAATTCGAAGGCCTTCGCGATGGCCAGGGTAAACACGTTCAGGTTAATCCGCGTTAGTGAGGGTGCAACACCCGGTAGGTTGCCAGGACGGAGCGCCAATCTATTGGGACGGGTGCAACCTGAAACAACTAATCGTAGTCATATCTTCGGGACTATGGGCGGACACGATAAAATATTGGGCGTGAAGCTTGCTCGAAAACATTGGCGTGGGTGGACGCGGCGAAGGGCCGAGGGGACTGCGGCGTTCGGCGTCAAGAGCGCGGCGTGGGCGGGTTTGGCTGTTTTGCTTTGCGGGTTCCTTGCTCCGGCTGCGGCGCAAACGCAGTCGACGACGCCGGCGGCGCCGGCGGTGCCAGCTGATGCGAGTCGATTGCCCGATGCGCCGCGAGCCGTGGCTGCCGTTGGCGAGCGGCAAGGTGATCCGCAGGCGGCGGGAAGCATCAGCGGGTATGTGGTGGATCCGTCGGGCGCGGCCGTGGTGGGAGCGCGGGTGACGTTGACACGCGGAAATGTGGCGACGAAACAAGAGGTGATGTCCGGCGAGGATGGACAATTCTCGTTTGCGGCGGTGGCGCCTGGGACGTTCACGGTGACGATTACGGCGGCGTCGTTTGCGGAGCAGACGGCGAACGGGATTTTGCATCCTGGAGAAATTTTCACGGTGCCGACGATTGCATTGGCGCTGGCCACCGAAGCGACTGAGGTGCGGGTGGTGGTGCCCACCGTGGAAGTGGCGGCGGAAGAGATTAAGGAGCAGGAAAAGCAGCGGGTGCTGGGCGTGATTCCGAATTTTTATGTGAGTTATGTGCAGGACGCGGCGCCGCTGACTTCCAAGCAGAAATTCGGGCTGGCGTGGAAGACGACGATCGATCCGGTGAATTTCGCGGTGGTGGGCGTGATTGCGGGCGTGCAGCAGTGGCAAGATAATTTCAAGGATTACGGGGAAGGCGCGCAGGGGTATGCAAAACGTTACGGGGCGTCGTACGCGGATTTCGTGACCGGTACATTTTTCGGCGGAGCGGTTTTGCCGTCGTTGCTGAAGCAGGACCCGCGATATTTTTACAAGGGAACCGGAACGGTGCGGGCGCGGGTATGGTACGCGGTGTCGATGGCGGTGATGTGCAAGGGCGACAACGGGCGCTGGCAGTTCAATTATTCGGCGATTGGTGGGAGCCTGATTTCGGGCGGGATTTCGAATGCGTATTATCCGGACAAGGATCGCGGGGCGGATTTGGTTTTTGAAAATACGTTGATTGGAATTGGCGAGAATGCGGCGACGAATTTGTTGCAGGAATTTGTGATCCGGAAATTGACGCCGGCGGCGAAGAATAACAACGCAACCGCGGGCCAGCCTTAGTTCCCTTCCTGTTTTATTCCAACGGCAATTTTGTCGGGATTTTCGGCTGCGGCGGAAGGGGTGTGCCGCACCTCCGGTGCTGGTCTTGTGCGGAGGGACGGAAGCGTTTGGGACGCAATCGAAGAGAGATCCTTCGTCGCAAAAGCGCTCCTCTGGATGACGGCCAAGTACGGTTGGACGGTAGGACTGGAAGACTAGGAGAAGAGGATCGTCTAAACCCGCACCTCTTGCTGAGGTGCGCGAAGAGTGCGGCACCCGGCTAAAACCGTGCCCTGACGAAAGCGGGTTGCGTGGAGGGCGAGGGTGAGATTGTTCGCTGCGCTCAGGATGACGACGAAACCAGATTACGGTTGCAAGTTGATGATCAGTTGGTCGAGGGGGAGACCGTTGGTTACGGGACGCGGGGGCGTGATCGGCGTGATGGCCAGCGGCGTGCCTTTTTCTTCGGCCTGGTCGAAGGCGGCGGTGCCGGGAGTGGCGGCGGTGACTTCGAAGTGATCGATTTGGTAGGGGAGGCCGTTGGCGGCTAGCGGCGACGGATTGCTGACGACGTGGAAGTGGAGATGAGGGGCGACGGAGTTGCCAGTGTTGCCGACGAGGCCGAGGACCTGGCCGCGTTTTACCGCGTCACCAGGATGGACGCGAATTTTCCCGGGCTGGAGATGGGCGTAGACAGCGTAGCGGTGATTGCCGAGATCGAGAACGACGGAATTGCCGTCGGCCTGCTCGATGGAAATATTTTCGGGATATTTTCCGGGCGTTTGTTCGGGGAGACCGTCGGTGACGGAGGCGACAATGGCGTCGGCGACAGCGATGGCTTCCCTGCCGAAGATGGTGTAGCTGGCGAGATTTTCGCGGGGGCCGTGGTAGATGCGGTTGGCGTCGTCGAGTTGTTCCCAGTCGACGGCGTAGCGCTGAGCGAGCCAGACGCGGCCGTTGACGGGGAGCGCGGCGCGGGTGTGGCGGGTGGCGT
>PMHK01000015.1 GCA_003156635.1 Acidobacteriota bacterium
GCGCGTCGCCCGGTCCGCGAGCCAGCCTGAGGCAAGAATCTAGTGTCCCGCCAACTTGCCGATCAAGGAGAACAACGGCAGGTACATGGAGATGACGATGCCGCCGACGACGATACCCAAGACCACGATCATGATCGGCTCCATCGCCGTGAGCAGGTCCTTGACCGCCGCGTCGACCTCATCTTCGTAAAAGTCCGCAATCTTCTGCAGCATGGCATCCATGGCACCGGTCTGTTCGCCGACGCCGATCATCTGGGTCACCATCCCGGGGAAAACGCCGGTTTCCTTCAGGGGGTCGACCAACGAGCGGCCCGCTTCGACGGCCTTGCGCGTGGCCAGAATGGCTTTTTCGACTACCGCGTTTCCGGAAGTCCGGGCCGTGATGTCCAAGCCTTCCAGAATGGGCACGCCGCTGGAGATCAAGGTTCCGAGCGTCCGGGTAAACCGTGCCACCGCAATTTTGCGCAGCAGCGGTCCGACCAGAGGAACCTTTAGCACCAGCGTGTCGAGTGTCATCCGGCCGATCGGCGTGCCATACCAGAACTTCACGGCGAAGAACGAGCCGATCATGAACATCAAGATGACCAGGCCGTAGATGCTGCCGATGAAATTGCTGAGCATGATCACGATGCGCGTGGGCAACGGCAGATCGACGCCCAAACCGTTGAACAAGGTGGTGAAAATCGGCACGACCTTCCACAGCAGCAGGATGATGACGCCTGCCGCAATGGACATGACCGCGGTCGGATAAATCGCGGCCGACTGCACGGCGCGCTTCAATTTAACGTTCTTTTCGATGTAGCTCGACAGCCGCTGCAGAATGGTGTCGAGAATACCGCCCGTCTCGCCCGCTTCGACCATGTTGTAGTACAAGGGGTCGAAGACCTTGTCGTATTGGCGCATGGCCACCGAGAGCGTGGAGCCGCCTTCCACCGAGGCGCGCGTCCCGTTCAGCACTTTCTGGAAAGTTTTATTCTCCTGTTGCCCAGCGAGAATTTCCAGGCACTGCACCAGCGGCAACCCGGCATCGATCATGACCGAGAATTGGCGCGTAAAGATGGCCAGCTCTTTGGACTTAACGCCGCTGCCGCCGAACGAGGGGATATTGAACTCCTTCCCCTTCTCCGACAGCTTGCTCACGTTGATCTGCTCGCGGCGCAGCGCGGCCTGCAGTTCGGCCTTGTTCGCTGCGGAGCGTTCCCCCGCGACGGTGTCCCCCGTCTTATTCACTCCGCGATATGTAAAAACCGGCATGATCTGTTACCTCCTCTTCTTGTCTCGTCCCCGCGCTTAGCGCCGGACTGGAACTTTCCCCGTCTGCGGAGCCGAAGTGACCCCGCGATTGATCAAATCTTGTAACTCGTCAGGATGCGATGAGCGCGCAATGGCTACTTCCAGCGTGATCTGTTTCTGGAAGTAGGCGTTGGCCAGGCTCTGGTTGAAGGTCTGCATGCCGGATGCGCCGGTTCCGGTCTGCATGGCCGAATAAACCTGGTGAATTTTGTCTTCGCGGATCAGGTTGCGAATCGCGGCGGTCGGAATCAGGATTTCCATGACCATCGCGCGGCCACGGCCATCGGGCTTGGGCAGCAGCGATTGGCAAAGAATTCCTTCCAGCACCATCGAAAGCTGGGCGCGCACTTGGGGCTGCTGGTGCGCCGGAAAAACGTCCACGATACGGTTAATCGTGGAGATCGCCGAGTTGGTGTGCAGCGTGGCAAAGGTCAAGTGGCCGGTTTCCGCGATGCGCAGCGCCGATTCGATCGTTTCCAGGTCGCGCATTTCGCCGATCAGCACCACGTCGGGATCTTCGCGCAACGCGGCCCGCAACGAATTCGAAAACGAATGCGTGTCGGAATGCACTTCGCGCTGATTGACTAGGCACTTCTTGTGGTTGTGCAAAAATTCGATCGGATCTTCGATCGTAATCATGTGCTCTTCGTGCTCGTTGTTGATCTTGTCGAGCATGGCCGCCAGCGTCGTGGATTTACCCGAACCAGTCGGCCCGGTGACCAGCACCAGCCCGCGCGGTTTGTCGCACAAGCCGCGCACCACCGGCGGCAGACCCAGCGCGTCGAACGATTTGATTTCCCACGGGATGGTTCGGAACACGGCAGCGACCGCGCCGCGTTGGTGGAAAATGTTGCCGCGGAAGCGCGCCAGGCTCTTCAACCCGAACGAGAAGTCGAGCTCGAGATTTTCCTCGAGCCGGTGCTTCTGCACGTCGGTCAAGACGCTATAGGCCAGCGCCTTGGTATCCGCCGCAGTCAAGGGCGGCATGTCCAATGGCTTCAGTTTGCCGTGCACGCGCACGCGCGGCGCGCTGTTGGTCGAAAGGTGCAAGTCGCTCCCGGACATTTCGATCATCTTTTTCAGGAGCTCGCTTAATGTGATGCCAGCCATCATTTCCTCCGCTTACAGTACGGTTTCGCGTACCACTTCTTCTAAGGTCGTCTGGCCCAGGGCGGATTTGGTAAGGCCGCTGCGGCGCAGGGTAATCATTCCCAGCTCGATTGCTTTCTTCTTCAATTCCAGAGCCGACGCGCCGACCAGAATCAATTCGCGCAGTTCGTCGGTGATTTCCATGACTTCGTACAAACCGACGCGGCCTTTGTACCCGGTGTTGTTGCAGGTGCCGCAGCCGCGGCCGTGCTGCACGGTGGTCACCTGCGCTTCTTCCGGCGTGTATCCCGCTTCCACCAGAGCTTCCGGCGTGATCTGCATCGGTTCCTTGCAGCCCACGCAAATCCGGCGCACCAGGCGCTGGGCGCAAATCAGGTTCACCGAGGTCGCCACCAGGAAAGGTTCAATACCCATATTCATCAATCGGCTGATGGTCGAAGGCGCATCATTGGTATGTAGCGTGGAAAGCACCAAGTGGCCGGTGAGCGCGGCTTTCACCGCGATTTCCGCCGTTTCAAAGTCGCGGATTTCGCCGACCAGAATAATGTTGGGGTCTTGGCGCAGGAAAGCGCGCAAAGCGGACGCGAAGTTCAGCCCGATCTGCTCCTTCATCTGTACCTGATTGATACCCGGCAATTGGAATTCGACGGGATCTTCTGCCGTCATGATGTTGGTCTCATGCGTGTTCAACCGCGCGACCGACGAATACAGCGTGTTGGTTTTTCCTGATCCGGTCGGTCCAGTGACCAGCACCATGCCGTACGGTTTCAGAATCTGGCGCTCGAATTTAGTCAGCGATTCCTGCTCGAAGCCCAGCTTGGTCATGTCCAGGCGCAGGTTTTCTTTGTCCAGCAAACGCATGACGACTTTTTCGCCGAAGAGCGTCGGGACGGTCGAAACACGGAAGTCGAGTTCTTTCTTTTTGCCGTCTTTCAAATACTTGATCATGATGCGGCCGTCTTGCGGCAGGCGCTTCTCGCTGATGTCCAGCTTGGCCATGATCTTGATGCGGCTGGTGATCGCGTCCTTCAATTTCATCGGCGGCGCCATCACGTTCTGCAAGATGCCGTCAATGCGGAACCGCGCGCGAAATTCTTTTTCGTACGGCTCGATGTGAATGTCGCTCGCACCCCGCTTCACCGCGTCGGTCAGAATCAGGTTCACCAGCTTAATGATCGGCGCTTCTTCGGCCGCCTTCTCCAGCGTGGCCAGATCCATTTCCGCTTCGTCCGCGGAAATTTCCAGGGCGGCTTCATCGCCGGCCAGGTCCTTCATCACCTTGTCGAGTTCGCCGACGCTCTCTACATCGCCGTAGAATTTGTGGATCGCTTCGCTGATGGCCGTTTCCGACGCCACCACCGGCTCCACGTTGAAGCCGGTCATGAACTTGATGTCGTCCATGGCGAAGACGTTCGTCGGATCGGTCATCGCGATGGTCAAAGTCGAACCCACGCGCGAAAGCGGGACGATCTGGTAGCGGACCGCGGTCTCCTGCGGGACTAACTTGATGACCGCCGGGTCCACTTCGTAGAATTTCAGGTTGATCGAAGGCACGCCGTACTGCCGGGAAAGCACCGCGGTGATGTCATCGTCGTTCACGAGGCCCAGTTTCACCAGGCAGGTGCCCAAGCGGCCGCCACTCTTCTTTTGGTGCTCGAGGGCCTGCTTAAGCTGATCCGCAGTGATCAGGCTGTCTTTGACCAGAATTTCGCCGAGTCGTGAAGACATGATTGTCCGGGAGTGGTACTAGAACCACTCGATGAGCGAGCGTAGCATGCACCCCGCTGGAAATCGTTGCGGCGTGCGTTTGTCGTAGTGAATCAGCTAACAGCCCTTACGCCGCTTCAAAACCTGTACCAAAGAACAGTCAATTTGTGGCACCTGTACGAAGGTACAGGTGTAACAATTTCAGTCACTTACGTCACTTTCTGTCTATCGGATTTTGCGCGAAAAACGGGAACGATCGCGGTGAGAATCTTTTAGCCAGGGATCGTCGTGTTCCAGGCCCGAAACGGCTGAAATATTTTCAGAATTTTCGGCCTGGAGGCCTGTCCGCTACCACTTCTTGTCACGAATCTGTTACGATGTTTCGGTTCATTCGGGCGGTTAGCTCAGCGGTTAGAGCGTCCCGCTTACACCGGGAAGGTCCGCGGTTCAAATCCGTGACCGCCCACCAAGTTTTGCCCCACGCGGGGGACGTAGTTCAGTTGGTTAGAACGCTGCCCTGTCACGGCAGAGGTCGCGGGTTCGAGNNAGCTCCCTCGCCAAAAGAAGTTTGTTGGACTCACTTTGGACCCAGGTCCGGCAGTCACAAGACCGTACAAAGAAACCGCTGTTAAGTTTCAGCGTGACAAACGTACCCAAATTGGGTACGATGGTGATCTAAGCAAAAAAGGACAACCGGCATGGATGCATCTGACGCACTGTTCGGGCAAACCAAGAAGGCCCTGCTCTTATTATTCTATGGCAAGGCGGGTGAATCTTTCTACGTGCGGGAGTTGGTGCGTTCGGTAGGTACAGGGTCAGGTGCAATC
>PMHK01000207.1 GCA_003156635.1 Acidobacteriota bacterium
GGAATGACATTTTCGAATGAGCCGGGAATTTACGTGGTGGGAGAGTACGGCCTGCGCTGCGAAGACGATATGGTCATCGCCGAATCCGGTCCAGCGCAACTGCTCACTGCCGGCTTTCAGCCTTCGCTGGAAAAACCGATCGCTTAGACGCTCGCGGCCAAAGGTACCGCGCCGTCCCGCTGATTCATCAGCCGCGACTGCTGTACGCAATATTCCACGATTCGCGCTTCCGCCCAGAAACGCTCCGCGCCCGTTTCCCGTGAAATGAAAGCGCAGTGCCCTCCCCGCTCGGTCGCCACCAGCGTAATGTTCGGGTTATTCCGTATCGCCGGATTCTCAAACGGCGCAAAGGGCACGAACGGATCGTCTTTCGACGTGATGATCAGCGTCGGCAACCGAATCTCGGACGCGACCACCGACGCGCTCGACCGCGCATAATAATCTCCCGCATCCCGAAAATCGCAAAAACGCGCCGTAACCAAATCGTCAAAATCCCGCACCGTAGCGATCTCTCCGAATCCACCAATTTCCGCGAGCGGATACAATTCCGGAAACAGTTTCGCCTTCAGCTGCATTCTCCTCTTCAACCGCTTCACGAAATGCCGCTCATAGATAAAATTCCTCGGCTCGGCCAGGGCGTCGGCGCACGCCGCCAGATCCAGCGCCGGAGCCACCGCCACCACTGCCCGCAATTCATCCGGCGCGTCGCCGCCCAATTCTCCCGCCATTTTCAGCACCAAATTTCCGCCCATCGAAAATCCCACCGCAAACACTTCCGGCATGCCGTCCTGCTCGATCAGTTCGGTTACCACCGCCAGCACGTCGCCGCTGAGCCCCGAATGGTACAGCGTGTTCGACATCTTCTCGGACCCGCCGCAATTCCGCTGGTTCAACCGCACGACGTTGAACCCGGCCACCCACGCTTTCTCCGCGGTCCCGCGAATGTAGCCCGAATCGCACGAGCCTTCCAGTCCATGCAAAATCACCAGCGTCGGACGCTTCACCGCGTCCCCTCGCCAGTGGCATTCCGCGCGCACCTTGGTCCCCGGCTCGGTTTCGAACCAGCGCGTCACACTCCCTGCGAGCAACGGTACCGGCCGCCTCCAAAAATTCGCGGCGATGGTCATGGCGTGGGGATTTCGCAGCAGAGCATGTGGTTTGAATTCTTGCATCACTTCCATCGTAAGGAGTCGCCGCCTTTCGCACAATGTCTGCGAGCTACGCCGCAAACTCTCATCGCGACTCCAACGAGAAGTCCTTAACCATCAGAACTTCATCAGTGTATCGCCCGCCCTGCTTCAGCGACTTCTTCTCGATTCCGTATTCCACAAATCCCAGCCGCGCGTACAGTCTCCGCGCCGGTTCGTTGTCACTGACCACCGCGAGCTGCAGTAACTCAACTCCTCGCGTACACGCCACCTCGATCACCGCCTCCACCAGCCGCCTCCCCACGCCCCGATTTCGCGCCTGCGGACGCACGTACATGCCCACCAGCATCCCTTTGTGCGACTCCTTCGGCCCCTGATTCGCCCGCAGCCCCGCCACACCCAAAATCTCGGCGCCCTCAAAAGCTCCCATCGTCTCGGAATCCCGAATGCGGTCCGCGAACAACTCGATCGGCCGCGCGTTCTCCGCCTCGAACGTATTTCCAAATGCCTCAGGGCTCACTCGCAGCCCCTCCAACCGAATTTCACGATACCGCGCGGCGTCTTCCGGCAGCAGCCGTCGCACTCGAATGTCGTCAGCTTGCACCGTACATTCGTAACCGAACTCGCGCGCCGGAACAAGACTCGATTTCGCTCTCGCCCTCCGTGCAACTTGATTTCATTTCGCTCTGCCTCTAAAATATAAACTTCCCTGATGGAACCTATTTGTCACATCTGCACCTTCTTTCAGCCCAGCGATCGTTGCTGGGCGTTTGCGTTTTAGGGCGCCTTTCTTTGCATCATAGGAGTTTGAATGATTGATGGACCTATTCCCGAAGCGCTCACGTTTGACGACGTGCTGCTGCTCCCGGGCAAGTCTTCCGTGCTTCCCACCCAGACCGACACCCGGACCTGTCTCTCGCGCAAAATCGCGCTGAATATTCCGATCGTCGCCTCGGCCATGGACACCGTCACCGACGCGCGCCTGGCCATCGCCATTGCGCGCCAGGGCGGAATCGGCTTCATTCATCGCAACATGACCATCGACCGTCAGGCCGAAGAAGTCGACAAAGTAAAACGCTCCGAAAGCGGCATGATCGTCGATCCGGTCACCATCTCGCCCGAGCTGACCGTGCGCCAGGCGCTCGACATCATGAACAAGTACAAAGTGTCGGGCCTGCCCGTCACCCGTGGCCAGCGCCTCGTCGGCATCCTCACCAATCGCGACCTGCGCTTCGAGCGCAATCTCGATCAGCCGGTCAGCGCCATCATGACCAAGGACAGCCTGGTCACGGTGCCAGTCGGCACCACGCTCGAAGATGCCGAAAAGATTCTGCAGCAGCATCGCATCGAAAAACTTCTAGTCGTCGACGCCGATTTCAACCTGAAAGGCCTGATCACCGTAAAAGACATCCAGAAGAAAATCGAATTTCCGAATGCCACTAAAGACGAGCACGGTCGACTCCGCGTCGGCGCAGCCATCGGCGCCACCGGCGACTTCCTCGAGCGCGCCGAAGAAATGGCCCGCGAAAAAGTCGATGTTCTCGTGGTCGACACTGCGCACGGCCACTCCACCCGCGTCATGGAAGCCGTCCGCGCCGTGAAGCAGAAGTATCCCGACATTCAAGTCATCGCCGGCAACGTCGCCACTGAAGAAGGCGCCCGCGATCTAATTTCCCTCGGCGTCGACGCCATCAAAGTCGGCATCGGTCCCGGCTCCATTTGTACTACGCGCGTCGTCACCGGCGCTGGCGTGCCCCAAATCACCGCCATCATCGAAACCACTCGCGCCGCGAAAGGCACCGGCGTTCCGGTGATCGCCGATGGCGGCATCAAATTCTCCGGCGACATCACCAAAGCCATCGCCGCCGGCGCATCGTCCGTGATGATCGGCGGCCTCTTCGCCGGCACCGAAGAATCTCCCGGCGAAACAATTTTGTATCAGGGCCGCACTTTCAAGTCCTACCGCGGCATGGGCTCGCTCGGCGCCATGGAAGCCGGCTCCGCCGACCGTTACGCGCAGGAGGGCGTCGCGCGTGGCAAATCCGTTCCCGAAGGCATCGAAGGCCAGGTTCCCTACAAGGGTCCGCTCGCCGCGCTCGTCGACCAACTGGTCGGCGGATTGCGCAGCGGTATGGGTTATTGCGGCGCCGCGAATCTGGAAGAGCTGCACGAACGCGCGAAATTCATTCGCATTTCTTCCGCGGGCCTGCGCGAAAGCCACGTGCACGACGTCATCATCACCCGCGAAGCTCCCAACTACCGGCTCGAATAGTGTTCGATACTCTAATCCGCGACGCCGCCGCGCGGCCTGCTCTCAGTGTGGGCCGCTGATGGCTTGGCTCAAACGATGGTGGCCTGCTCTGCTCTGGGCCGTTGCCATTTCCGGCTTTTCGACTAGCGGATTTTCCTCCGAGCACACCAGCCATTACCTCATTCCCTTCTTGCATTGGCTGCTGCCCAGCGCTTCGCACCAAACGCTCGAACTGCTTCACCACATCATTCGTAAATGCGCCCACTTCACCGAATATTTCATTCTCAGCCTGCTGATTTTCCGCGGAATCCGCGCTGGCGAAAAAGGCTGGCACTTGCGCTGGGCTTTGGTCACGGTTCTGATCGTCTTCGGCTACGCCGCCCTCGACGAATTTCACCAGTCTTTCGTTCCCGGCCGTCAGGCTGCTTTTACTGACGTGCTGATCGACGCCTCGGGCGGGATCGCTGCGCAACTCATCGCCTCCCTCGTCGTGCTTCTAGGCGGCGTCCGGCGAAACCGCCTCGAAACGGAAGCGGCGGCGCTGCAGTCTAAACTTGCGAGTCCCAGTAAATCCTAAGCTAGCGAAGGGTGATCGATGACCAAGCGGCTGGTTGGTATGGCTATGTTTCTCGCGGTGACGGCGCTCTCGGTTCATCTGGCGGCAGCAGCGGCCCGCGCCGCGAAGCCTTCTGCTGCACCGTTGAAATATGAGCTAGCCTTCGAACACCCGAACACCCATCTCCTGGACCTAACGATCCACGCCTCGGATCTAAAAGGCGCAACCGTCGAATTCGCCATTCCTGACTGGGCGCCGGGCTCCTACTACATCGAAAACTATTCGGCGAACGTCCAGCGCTTCCGCGCCATCAGTGCCAACGGCAAAGCGCTCACTTGGCGCAAAACTGATAGCCAGACTTGGCAAATCGATCTCGCTGGCGCCACCGCCGTGACTATCTCGTATCAAGTGTTCGCCAACACTCTCCAGAACAACATCGCCCAGTACAACGAACGCCACGCTTTCATCGGGGGCCCTTCGGTCTGGATGTATCTCGTCGACGGCAAAGACCGTCCCATCCAGCTTTCCGTCGCCGTGCCCTCCGGCTGGAAAATCGCCACCGGCATGGAGCACACCTCCGACCACACCTTCGGTGCCGCGGATTACAACTGGTTCGCCGATGCGCCTTTCGAAATTTCCGATTTCGCCGAAAAAGACTTCGAAGTCCTGGGCACCACCTACCACGTCATTGTTCACGACGTCGAAAACAAAAAAGATTTCACCAAATTTGCCAACGACCTGCAGAAAACGGTCGCCACCATTGTTCCCCTGTTTCAATCCGTAACCGGCACGCCCCAGGCTGCTCCTTTTAAGGACTACTATTTCATTTTCCACGTCTGGCCCAAGACCGGCGGCGGCCTGGAACACCTCAATTCCACTCAAATCAATTTCACCACCGACTGGGATTCGACCGAGCCTCTGCCCGGCACCACCCTAAATCAGTACGACCTGAAACTTTTCGTCGCGGCCCACGAATTCTTCCACGCCTGGAACGTGAAACGCCTGCGTCCCTTGCCCCTCGGCCCGTTCGACTACACTCAAATGGTCCACACGCCTTCGCTCTGGATTTCCGAAGGCCTGACCAGTTATTACGGCTCCCTCTCTGTCGAACGCGCTGGACTGGTCCCGCCGCAGCAATATCTCGATGGCATTGCTCGCCTGATCACCAATTTTGAAGCCAAGCCCGGCCGCAAGGAACGCAGCATCGAAGACACCAGCTGGGATACTTGGTTCTCCAACCCCATGTCCATTTCCCAGGCCGACAATCTCGCCAACACCTACTACTCGTATTACGACGGCGGCCAGATCATGGGCCACATTCTCGATTTCGCCATTCGCGACAACACCAATAATCAGAAATCGCTCGACGACTGGATGCGTCTGCTTTATTCCCGCTACGCGCTGCCCAAGCCGGGATTCAACCCGGAAGACGCCATTCACGCCGCCAACGAAGTCGCCGGCAAGGACCTCTCCGATGTATTTCGCCGCTACATCTCCGGCCTGGAGCCGATTCCCTACGAGCAGTATTTCGCCCTGGCGGGAATCGAAGTGACCAAAAAAGTAGACCCGGACAAAGCGTGGGTCGGCATCGAAGTCAAAAAATCGGACGATGGCCACGCCCAGATCCGCAATGTAATTCCCGGCAGCCCCGCCGAGAATGCCGGCCTGAGCAACGACGACGTGATTTACGCCATCGACACCCGTGCGCTCGAGGCCGATGGCGTGAACGCCCAGCTGTCCTCCCGTAAGCCCGGCGACACCTTACGCATCACCGTCCTGCGTCTGGGAGAATTCAAGGAATTTCTGGTCACGCCCACCACCAACCCGAATCCGACCTACTCGCTGAAGCCCATGGAGAATCAAACCGAAAAGCAGAAGGCCATCTACAATTCCTGGCTGGGGATTAGATAGGCCGCGATACGCGGTTCTTTATCTCGAAGGAAGGCCGATGAGCACGGCAAAAACGGTCGTCAAACCAACCGCCAAAACGACGCAGCGTTCCGTGGCCTTGCTGCGCGGCATCAACGTCGGCGGAAAGCACAGTGTGCCGATGACAGAACTGGCGGCGTTGTTCACCAAGTGCGGCTGTTCAGAAGTAGCGACCTACATTCAAAGCGGCAACGTGGTGTTCTGCACGAGTAAAAAATTGGACGCCGCGACGATCGCCGCGCGCATCGAGATGAACTTCGGTTTTCCGGTTCCGGTTATTTTGCGCACCGCGGACGAAATGCAAGCAGTCATCCGTCGAAATCCATTCCCCAAGGCCGATCCGGATAAAGAGCGCCTGCACGTAAGCTTCCTGGTATCCGCGCCAACCGCCGCTCAGATCGCTTCGCTCGATCCGAACCGCTCTCCCGGCGATACCTTTAAAGTGCTCGGTCGCGAAATCTATCTGCTGCTCCCGAATGGCGCCGGCAACTCTAAGCTCACTAACGCGTACTTCGATTCAAAATTGAAGACCACCAGCACGGCCCGCAACTGGCGCACGGTATTAAAGCTGCTGGAGATGGCCCGCGTCTGACTCCGGCGGCGAGGCCAAAGTGAACGATGGCTCGCTGCCCATAAAAAACAAAACGCCCGCCAGGATCGTCTCCCAGCGGGCGTCAAAATTTTAGATTGGTCGAATACTACTTCGCGGCCGCCGCTTCTTTTTCTTCCGGTTCTTCCACCCGCGTCTTCTTCCGCGATGGCTTTTCCTTCTTCTTCAGTTCCGAACCGATGAATTCCAGAATCGCCAGGTCCGCACCGTCTCCCAAGCGCCAGCCGGCATGAATGATCCGGGTGTAGCCGCCTGGACGATCTGCAAAACGCGGAGCCAAATCCTTGAACAGCTTCTCGGTCGCCACGGTTGTCATCAGAAACGCCGCGGCCTGTCTCCGGGCATGCAACGAATCCCGCTTGCCCAGGGTGATCATCTTCTCCGCGATCCGGCGGGTGGCCTTCGCCCGCAGGATCGTGGTGTGGATGCGTTCCTTCTCGATGAGGTTCGTCACCAGGTTGCGCAGCACGGCCCGCCGATGCGCCGGCTGCTTCCCGAGTTTGGAGCCTGACTTAAGGTGTCTCATATGCGATTACCCTAGCGTTGCGAAACTACAGCGCCGAGGCATCCCCCTCGGACGGCGCGGGCGCCGTCTGGCTCGGCAGCGGCGGCCAGATGATCCGGCCGTGCTCGTCGAATTTCATTCCGAGGCTCAAGCCCATCTTGTGCATGATGTCCTTGATCTCGTTCAGCGACTTGCGTCCGAAATTCTTGGTCTTCAGCATTTCGGATTCGGTCTTCTGCACCAGCTCGCGCAGGTTCTGGATGTTCGCATTCTTCAGGCAATTGTAGGAACGCACCGAAAGCTCGAGCTCTTCCACCGAGCGGTCCAGGAATTCCAGGCGTGGATCGCTGTAGTTCTCGATGATCTCGTCCGGCAGGTCGGGGGTCTCTTCGAAGTTGATGAAGATGCTCATGTGGTCCTTCACCAGCTTCGACGCCAGGCCAATCGCATCCTGCGGCGTGATCGCGGCGTTGGTCCAGACTTCCAGCGTCAGCTTTTCGTAGTCGGTCATCTGACCCAAACGGGCCGCTTCCACCGCGTAATTCACTTTGCGCACCGGCGAATGGATCGAATCGATGGGAATGTATCCGATCGGCAAATCTTCGTCGAAGTTGCGGTCCGCAGCGACATAGCCGCGGCCGTTCTTCACCCGAAGCTCCAGCTCGAATTTTCCGCCTTCGCTCACCGTCGCGATGTAAATGTTCTTGTCCAGCACGGCAATGTCCGCATCTTCTTCGATCTTCGCGGACGTAACCGGTCCGGGCGTATCCACCACCAGCGTAATCGTCTTGGGCTGGTCGGTGTTCAACTTCAGCGGCACCTGCTTCAAGTTCAGAATGATGTCGGTCGCGTCTTCCACCACGCCCGGAATCGGCGAGAATTCGTGCAACACGCCTTCAATCTTCACCGCGGTAATGGCCGCACCTTCAATCGAGCTCAACAGCGCCCGGCGCAGCGAATTTCCGACCGTGGTTCCCCAGCCGCGCTCAAAAGGCTGCGCTGAGAATTTCCCGTACTTGTCGGTCAGCGTTTCTGGTTCTGCTGCCAATCGCTTTGGTTTCTGGAAGCCCTTCCACATCTCGACACTCCTCTGGCCCGCTTGCGGCGGACCAACTCACTTTTCGACGTTGATAATATTTTGGTCTTACTTCGAATACAGTTCGACGATCAGCTGTTCGTTCATCGGCGGCGTCTGCACGTCTTCGCGGCGCGGCATAGCGACCACCTTCGCCTTGAAATTCGCCGGGTCGATGTCCAGCCACGGAGCCACCCCCTGGGTCTTGGCCAGGTTGCGCGCTTCCAGCACCATCGCATTTTCGTGCATGTTGCTCTTCAGCTCGATGTCGTCGCCCACGTTCACCAGATAGCTGGGAATGTTCACCTTCTTTCCCTTGATCCGGATGTGGCCGTGCAACACCAGCTGGCGAGCCTGCGCCCGCGACCCCGCAATGCCGGTCCGGTAGATCACGTTGTCCAGCCGGCGTTCCAGCATCACCATCAGGTTCGAACCGGTGGGGCCCTTCTCGCGCTCCGCCTTCTCGAAATAGTTGCGGAACTGGCGCTCGAGCAAGCCGTAGGTGCGCTTCACCTTCTGCTTTTCGCGCAACTGCACGCCGTAGCCCACCATCTTCGCTTTGCGGGCCTGCCCGTGCTGGCCCGGAACGAAGTTGCGCTTTTCAATCGCGCACTTTTCTGTAAAACACCGCAGGCCTTTCAAAAAGAGTTTTTGCCCTTCCCGACGGCACAGCCGGCAGACTGCTTCACGATGTCTTGCCAAGGTCCTACTCTCCTTTAAAGCAAATCTGGTTCTTTACTGAATCTCATTCGTCCCGCTCGTTATACGCGGCGGCGCTTGGGAGGGCGGCAGCCGTTATGCGGCACCGGCGTCACGTCCTTGATCGCGTTGATGTGCAGCCCCGATGAGGCCAGTGCGCGCACCGCGGATTCGCGCCCGGCGCCCGGTCCCTTCACCCGCACTTCCACCGATTTCATCCCGTATTGATCGCGCGCCACGCCCGCCGCCGTTGCCGCCGCTTGCTGCGCCGCGTACGGAGTGCCTTTGCGCGAGCCCTTGAATCCGACCGAACCCGCCGACGACCAGCTCACCGCGCGGCCGTCCGGATCGGTCAGCGTCACGATGGTGTTGTTGAACGTCGCCTGGATGTTCACCACGCCGTGCGGGACCACGCGCTTCTCCCGCTTCTTGCGAAACTCCTTCTTGCGCTTCGAAGTTTTCGCTGCCGCTGCTGCGGCTGCTCCGCCTGGCGCTGCTGCTGCGTCTTTCGGTTCTTTTGCCACGCTGTCTCTCTCCTGACTTGCCCTGCTTCGTTTCCGTGCGTTTCCGTTTTCTTACCGCGATTTACTTCGCGATGTTACTTGCGCGCCGCGATCTTCTTCGCCGCCACTGCGCCCTTCCGCGGGCCTTTGCGCGTGCGCGCATTGGTGTGCGTGCGCTGACCGCGAACCGGCAAACTGCGGCGGTGACGAATCCCGCGGTACGCCTGAATTTCAATCAGGCGGCGGATATTCATCTGCTGCTCTTTGCGCAGGTCGCCTTCGATGCGCCCTTCCGATTCGATCGCCGCGCGAATCGCGGTCAACTCTTCTTCGGTCAGGTCCTTGATCTTCTTGGTGGCGTCCACCTTGGCCTTCTCCGCCAGGGAGCGCGCGCGCGCCTGTCCGATGCCATAAATCGCGGTGAGCCCAATCCACAGCCGCTTGTTCGGCGGCAAATCTACGCCTGCAACACGAGCCATAATTTTCTCCCTAACCCTGGCGCTGCCGGTGCTTCGCGTTGGTGCAGATCACCCGCACTACGCCGCGCCGATGCACTACTTTGCACTTCATGCAGATTTTCTTTACCGATGCTCGAACCTTCATTTTCTTTCTCCCACTTGCTCGCCACCGCGCTCAAAAAGCCGTTGGCGTCCGATTACGCTGCGCCGTCTACTTGTACCGGTAAACGATCCGCCCGCGCGTCAGGTCGTACGGCGAAAGCTCCACCGCCACGCGATCACCTGACAGGATGCGGATGAAATTCTTCCGCATCTTTCCTGAAATATGCGCCAGCACCTGGTGCTTGTTCTCCAGCTCCACGCGAAACATCGCGTTCGGCAGCGGCTCGATCACGGTGGCCATCACTTCGATGGCGTCTTCCTTCCCGCTCGAATCGCCCGGTTTCTTAACCTTCTGTTCTGGCCGTCTTTGCATGCGCTCCCAGGTACCACCCGTCTGAAACTTTTGCCACCCTGCTTCCCGCCGCTTGTCCCGCTACATATTAGATGCTTCCGGGATTCACCAAACCGGCCCCGCTGCCTCTTTCGGCCGCGTCAAGATCCATGGCCCGTTCTTCGTAACTGCCACCGTATGTTCGAAATGCGCCGAATCGCTGCCGTCCGTCGTTACCGCCGTCCAGTCATCCGCCAGCACCCTGACTCCAGGTCCGCCGGTATTCACCATCGGCTCGATCGCCAGGACCATTCCCTCTTGCAGCTTCGGCCCATGCCCGGGTGATCCGTAATTCGGCAGCTGCGGATCCTCATGCATCTTGGTGCCGATGCCATGACCTACAAATTCCCGCACCACCGAAAAACCGCTTTTCTCCACCCACTGCTGCACGGCCGCCGAAACATCGCCCAACCGGTTTCCCGGCCGGACCTTATCGATCGCCTGCTCCAGCGATTCGCGCGTCACCCGCAACAGCTTCTCGCGCTCCGGGCTGACCTTCCCTACCGGAACCGTCAGCGCCGCGTCGCCAAAATAACCATCCAGCTCGACGCCAAAATCCATCGAAAGAATGTCGCCTTCTTTCAACTTCCGCGCCGCCGATGGTATCCCGTGCACCACTTCCTGGTTAATCGAAGTGCACACCGAGCCCGGATACCCGCGGTAGCCCTTGAACGCCGGCTTGGCCTTGTGCTCGATCGTGTAAGCCTCGGCGAACGCGTCCAGATCCTTCGTCGAAATTCCCGGCTTCACCATCTTGCGCATCTCAGCCAAAGCGCCGTACACCACCTGCCCCGCGCGGTACATCTTTTCCAGTTCCGCCGGCGATTTACAGATGACCATCGCTTCCTGCCGCGCGCTTCAGTATTTCATTCAGCGCTCGCGTTACCTGATTCACTTCCGCGCCGCCATCCACCGTCTGCAGGTTTCCGTGGCCCCGGTAATAATCGGCCAGCGGCAAAGTCTGCTTCTGGTACGCCGCGAATCGTTCCTTCACAATTTCCGGCTGGTCGTCCGAACGCTGGACCAACTTCCCGCCGTCGTTATCGCAAATCCCTGGCACTTTCGGCGCGCGCTCGTAAATGTTGTACGTCTCGCCGCCTATGCTGCAGGTCCACCGGCCCGCCACCCGCTTCAGCAGCGTTTCCGGGTTGACCATGAACTCGATCACCAGCGGCTTGCCGAATCCCCGGCGATGCAGAATCTCGTCCAGCTTTTCCGCTTGCGGTATCGTCCGCGGAAATCCGTCGAAGATGAATCCGCAGGTGCAATCCGGCCGCTTCAGCCGCTCTTCCACCATCCCCAGCACGATCTCATCGGGTACCAGGTCGCCGCGGGCCATGATCGGCTTGGCCAGCAAACCCAGTTCCGTGCCGCGGGTCACCGCGTCCCGCAACATGTCGCCGGTCGAAAGGTGCGGCAGGTTCAGCTCATTCGAAATCCGCTTGGCCTGCGTGCCCTTTCCCGCTCCCGGAGGCCCCAGAAAAATCAGCGCCAGCTTCGCGGTGACTTTTTCCGGCGACAGGTTCACGTTGTTAGCTGCGACGGCCACGCACTCGGCCCTTGCGCACGAAACCGTCGTAATTCCTCATCACCAGCTGCGCTTCCAGTTGCTGCACCGTATCCATCGCCACGCCGACCACGATCAGCAGCGACGTGCCCCCGAAATAAAATTGCACGTTCAACCCGGACAGAATGAACCGCGGGAAGTGCGAGTCGAACCACACGCCCACCAGCGGCAAATGCTGCAAATGGATACCGGCAATCATCCATTCCGGCAGCAAACAAACAATCGCCAGGTACACGCCGCCCACGAACGTCAACCGCGTCAATATCCGGTTGATGTGGTCCGAAGTGTTGCGGCCCGGCCGGATGCCCGGAATAAAACCGCCATACTTCCGCATATTGTCGGCGACTTCACTGGGATTGAAAACGATCGACACATAGAAGTAAGCAAAGAAAATGATGCCGACCGCATATAACACCGTATAAAGCGGTTCGCCCCAGCCCAGCGCGCGAAACAAGTCTCCAAAGTAGCGGCTATTCCTGACGCCATAGCCGATGGTCTGCGGCAGAGTAAGAATCGAAGAGGCGAAGATCACCGGCATCACGCCGCCCGCATTCACCCGCAGGGGAAGATGGGTGGACTGGCCGCCCATCACTTTACGCCCCACCACCCGCTTGGCGTATTGCACCGGAATCCGGCGTTCGCAGCGCTCGACGTACACGATGAACGCCACCACCGCGATCATGAACACAATCAGGAACACCATCAGCACCGGGGTGATCGCTCCCCAGGTGCTGTTCATGGCCTTTTGCGTCAGGTCCTGCACCCCGCGCGGCAGACCGACCACGATGCCGGCAAAAATCAGCAACGACATACCGTTGCCGATCCCGCGGTCGGTGATTTGTTCGCCGAGCCACATGATGAAGGCGCTGCCCGTGGTCAGGGTCAGCATGGTCATCAGAATAAATCCGGCCCCAGGGTGCAGCACAAAGTCGCCCGCTTTCTGCAAGCCGATGGCGATGCCGAACGACTGCACCGCACTGAGAATCACGGTAATGTAGCGAGTCCACTGGGTTATCTTCTTGCGGCCCATCTCGCCTTCTTTTTGCAGCTTGGCCAGCGGCTCATACACCACGGTCAAAAGCTGCAGGATGATCGATGCCGTGATGTACGGCATGATGCCCAGTGCAAAGATGGTCATTTTGCGCAGGCTGCCGCCGGAAAACAGATCCACGAAACCGAGAAGCGATCCTCCGCTTCGATTGAAGGCTTCTTCGAGTTTGAGGAAGTTGACGCCCGGAGTGGGAAGATGTCCGCCCAATCGGTAGACCGCGAGCATGGCCAGCGTAAACAGAACCCGCTTCCGCAAGTCGGGGATGCGGAAGATGTTCGCCATCTTCCCCCAAATTGGGAACACTCCACTCTCAGCCATTACTGCAAGACCTCAACCTTGCCGCCCGCCTTGGTAATTTTCTCCTGTGCCGACCTGGAGAACTTGTGCGCGTGCACGGTGATGGCAACCGTCAGTTCGCCGTCACCGAGAATCTTTACCGGAAGCTTGGCCTTGATCACTCCCGCCTTGCGCAGCACATCGGGCGTAATGGGCGCGGCGTGCAATTCAGCGCCGAGCGCCGCCAGTCGCGCCAGGCTGACGATATTGAATTCCTTGCGGAAGATGTTGGTGAAGCCGCGCTTNNCCATGCCGGAGCCCATGCCGCGCCCCACGCGCTTGCGCTTTTCCGACGCCTTCTTCGGTGCTCGAATGTTGGATAAATTCATAATAAGCTTTCAGCTTTCAGCTCTCAGCCATCAGCTTTCAGCCAGGAGCGGTTTGCGCCGATGACTGACAGCTGAAAGCTGATAGCTTCTACTGCAAAATCACCACCAGATGCGGAACCTTGGCCACCATGCCGCGAATGGCCGGATTGTCCGGGCGTTCAATGACCTGGTTCAGCCGGGTAAACCCCAGCCCTTTGATTACCAGTTTCTGTTTCACCGGAGCACATATGGCGGAAACCACCCACTTCAGGTGAATCTTTCCGCTGACCGCCTTCGGTTTCTTCGTCGTCATCCCTGGTTCCTCGATCCACCCCGAGCGCCGTTTCTTGGGTACTCGGTACTGGTTTACTAGTACTGGTTTACTAGCTGCTAAATCTCTTGTAGCGTCTTGCCCCGCATGGTGGCAACGCTCTCTCGGCTCTTAAGGTGCCGGAGTGCGTCGAAAGTCGCCTTGATCACATTGTGCGGGTTGGTGGTGCCGATCGACTTGGTCAACACGTTCTGGATTCCCACCGAGGTCATCACCGCGCGCACCGCGCCCCCGGCAATCACTCCCGTGCCTTCCGGAGCCGGCT
>PMHK01000170.1 GCA_003156635.1 Acidobacteriota bacterium
GCTGGCGCGTAGCGCGGCCCGCGGCGAATAGTTCACGCCCAAACCTCATGAACCAGCTAGAATACCGTGCCATTGGCCGCTGGCCGGCCTGGGACGAGGACTCCTCCAAAGAATGACTGCAAATCCCGATGTGATCATCGTGGGCGCTGGGCTCGCCGGCCTCTGTTGCGCCCGCCGCCTGCAGGAAAAAGGAATTTCGTTTCAAATCCTCGAAGCTTCCGACGGAATTGGCGGCCGCGTCCGCACCGATCACCTCGACGGCTTTCTGCTCGATCGCGGCTTTCAGGTTTTGCTCGAAGGCTATCCCGAAGCGCAACGCGTCCTCGATTACAGCGCCCTCAGTTTGAAATCATTTGATCCTGGCGTCCTGATTTGGTTTGCCGGCCGCCTCAATCGTTTTATCGATCCCTGGCGCAAAACCGGAGAGTGGCGCGCCGCCTACGATTCGCCGGTTGGTTCGCTGGCCGATAAACTCCGCATGGCTCGCCTCCGCATGCGCCTCAAAGACGCCTCGATCGAAAAAATATTCAGCCGCCCCGAAAAATCCACCATCGCCGCACTGAAGTCCGCCGGATTCTCAGCGGTGATGATCCAGCATTTTTTCGAACCGTTCTTTGGCGGCATCATGCTCGATCGCGACCTGCACGCCTCCAGCCGCATGTTCGATTTTGTCTTCAGCACCATGGCCAAATCCAAAGTCAGCGTTCCGGCCCAGGGCATGGGTGCCATTCCCGCCCAGCTTGCGGCCAAATTTCCAGACGGCGCCGTACGNNGCAACACCCTGGCTCTCGGCGAAAACGAAAAAATCACCCCACGTGCGGTCGTGGTCGCCGCCGACGGTCCCTCGGCGGCCAAACTGCTCGGCGAAATTCCGCTGCCGGGCTCCCGCAGCGTCAGTTGTTTTTACTACGCCACGGATACTCCGCCGACCACCGAACCGATTCTGCTGCTGGCCGGCACCCGCGGCGGCACCGTGAACAATCTTTGCGTCCTGAACGCGATCGCGCCCGCCTACGCTCCGGCCGGGCAATATCTGATTTCCGTTTCTGTTCTCGGCGACTTCCCGCTCACTGATGACCAGCTGGGCGGCTTCATCATCGCCGACCTCAAAGGCTGGTTTGGCCCGGTCGTCCGTTCCTGGCGGTTTCTCCGCAGCTACCGTATTCCCCACGCGCAGCCCGCCCAGCCCCCGGGCGTGCTCGACCCTCCCGAGCGCCCGGTGCGTATCCGGCCCGGCGTTTACGTCTGCGGAGATTACCGGGACAACGCATCCATCAATGGCGCAATGGTTTCGGGACGCCGAGCCGCCGACGCGTTGATCGACGATTTATCCAAATAAAGTACACGGAAAGAACCGTACGGATGCGTATGGTTCCAAAATGAACCCTCCCGAGGATTTCCTGCCGATGCCCTACTAATGAAGTGCCGGTAGCCTGCACATACGCCTGCGTATGTTTTCCGTCGCATTAGACTTTGTTTTTCTCGCAAACCCATTCTTGCTTTCACTCGATTTGGTGTACATTCTACTGGTACGAGCGTCGCGGCAAGTTTTAATTGTCCGCCCCGAAAGGTTCCGGCATGAATCCCACCAAACCTGCAACCGACCTTAGCAGTGAGTCTGCGTCCAAGACGACGCGCGACACCCTATCGATCACCGATAATCGCACCGGCCAGCAGATCGAAATTCCGATCAAGCACGATACGATTCGCGCCATCGATCTGCGTCCCATAAAAGTGAAGCCTGACGATTTCGGTTTGATGGGTTACGACCCGGCCTTCACCAACACCGCATCGTGTCAAAGCAAAATCACTTACATCGACGGCGACAAAGGGATTCTTCGCTACCGCGGTTATTCCATCGAGGAACTGGCCGAAAAAAGTACTTACATCGAAACGGCTTATCTGTTGCTCCACGGCGAGCTGCCCACCAAATCCCAATTAGCCGATTGGTCCTATCACGTCACCCACCACACCTTCATCCACGAAAGCATCAAGAAATTTATCGACGGCTTTCATTACGACGCCCACCCCATGGGCATGATGATTTCCACCGTGGCCGCGCTTTCCGCGTTCTATCCCGACTCCAAGGATATTTTTAATCCGGAATCGCGCCGCAAGCAGACCTATCGTTTGATCGGCAAAATGCCCACGCTGGCCGCGTTCGCTTATCGCCATAGCCTGGGCATGCCGTTCGTCTATCCCGACAACGATCTCAGCTACTGCGGCAATTTCTTAAACATGCTGTTCCGCACCACCGAAGCGAAATATCGTCCGAACCCGACCCTCGAACGCGCGCTCGATATTCTTTTCATTCTCCACGCCGACCACGAGCAAAACTGTTCTTCCACTGCCATGCGTTTGGTGGGCAGTTCCCACGTCGATCCCTACTGCGCCACCGCCGCGGCCACCGCCGCTCTCTACGGCCCGCTGCATGGCGGCGCCAACGAAGCTGTGCTGCGCATGTTGGTTGAAATCGGATCCATCCAGAATGTCCCGGCCTACATCAAGAGCGTCAAAGCCGGAGAAAAGCTGCTGATGGGCTTCGGCCATCGCGTCTACAAGAATTACGACCCGCGCGCGCGCATCGTTAAGAACATCGCCTACGAGGTTTTCGACGTGATGGGCATTAACCCCCTGATCGAAATCGCCCTCGAGTGCGAACGCATCGCCCTCGAAGACGAATATTTCGTCAAGCGCAAGCTCTATCCCAACGTGGACTTCTACACCGGCCTCATCTACCAATCGATGGGTTTTCCGATGACCATGTTCCCCGTGCTGTTCGCCATTCCGCGCACTTCCGGATGGATCGCGCAGTGGGAAGAAATGCTGCTCGACCCCGAACAGAAAATCTCTCGTCCGCGTCAGGTATATCTGGGCAGCGATTTGCGCGGCTACATTCCACTCGATAACCGCAAGTAGCAATTCGGCCCATCATCGGCCCTCTCGTTGTGCCGCTAGTTTTTAGCGCGCGCGGAAAATCGCAACAGTGCGCCTTTGGTTTCCCTCGTGCCAGATGCGCTCACCTCGCACCTCGCCGGCGCACCAACCTTAATCTTTCTTAATTTTGGCGGCGTCTCCGCACGCTCTCGCCGACGAAACCCGCGTTTCCACGGATGGCCTTCGCCTTGCTTTCCCTACATCCGCACCTCCGCCCGGTGCGTACAACTTAAAATTGATTGCATCTGAGCGGAATCTCTGGCAAAACTCTCTATCCCCCTTTGGGGCAGGCCTCATGGACATCTCAACGCGCCAATCCGGAACCGCTACAATTGTGGACATCGTCGGCGACATCACCCTCTACAATTCGCCGCAAGTTCGCAAAGTCCTGCTCGATCTGCTCAAGGACAAAAAATCTCCGCGCGTCATCGTCAATCTCGAGAAGGTTCGCTACATTGACAGCGCCGGCGTGGCCTCGCTCGTCGAGGGCTTGAAAGTTTCGCGCGATATGAAAAGCACCTTCGCCATGTTCGGCCTCAGCCGCACCGCGCGCGAAGTGCTCGAACTGACCCGGCTCATCAAAGTTTTTGAAGTGTACGACAACGAAGCAGATGCGTTGCGCGGTGGCAGCACCAACGTCGCCCCAGCGAGGTAAAGTTCCGGGCAGGTTCAAGCGGGTAGCACGCAATGCCTCACCCGCCCGGATTCTCAGATGCCGTTCACCGAAACAATCGGCGCCGCCACGATTGATGGGCTGGCTTACATCGGGGGACTCGCACGCCTCACCGGCGGTGCGGCCCGCGCTGTTTTCGTTGCGCCCTTTCAAGGTAAGAAATTTCACTTCGGTCGCGCCGTCCATCAAGCCATGTCCGTCGGCGTCGGCGCTCTTCCCATCACCTCTCTAATTTCCTTTTTCGTCGGCGCCATTTTGGCGGTCAACGCTGCTTACGAGTTGCGTAAATTCGGCGCCCTGCATATGGTCGCTAACGCCGTCGCCGTTTCCATGACCCGCGAACTCGGCCCGTTGATGACCGCCATCGTGGTCATCGGACGTTCCGGCTCCGCCTTCGCCGCCGAAATCGGCACCATGAAGGTCAACGAGGAAATCGACGCCATGGAAACCATGGCGCTCGAACCCGTGCAATTCCTCGTCGCCCCCAAGTTCCTCGCTATGCTCTTGATGGTCCCCTGCCTCACCGCCTGGGCCGATTTTATGGGCATTCTCGGCGGCGGCATGTTCGGCGTTATCACCGCCGGCTTTACCTGGGGAACCTACATCTCCGCCAGTCTCGACGCGCTCGTGATCCGCGATATCATGACCGGCCTGATCAAGGCCATGATGTTCGGCCTGGTCATTACCGCGGTCGGCTGCCAGGAAGGGTTCTCCACCGGCTTAGGTTCAGAACAAGTCGGCCGTTCCACCACCGAAGCCGTCGTGAAATCGATCTTCATGGTGGTCATGGTCGATCTGATTTTCACCACGCTTTTTTATATAACCGCCGCTCACTAAAAAATGTCATCGCCGCCCAAGCCCAATCTCACGCCCACCAAGCCCTCCAGCAACGCCGCGATTTCCGTCCGCAACTTGCGCGTGAAATACGGCGAGCGCGAAATCCTGCACGGCATCAATTTTGAGGTTCCCGAGGGCGAGACCATGGTCATCCTCGGCGGCTCCGGTTCCGGCAAGAGCACCCTGCTGCGCACCCTCGTCGGCCTCGAAAAACCCAGTTCCGGCGAAATTTGGATTCAAGGCAAGGACTTTGCCTCCATTCCCGATGCCGAGCGCGACGAGCTCCGCAAGAAAATGGGCATGTCGTTTCAGGGCGGCGCTTTGTTCGGCTCCATGACCGTGGGCGAAAATGTCGCGCTGCCTTTGCAGGAGCATACCCAGCTCGACGATTCCACCATCGAAATCATGGTGCGCCTCAAGCTCGATCAGGTCGGCCTATCCGGGTTTGAAAACTATATGCCCGCGCAGTTGAGCGGCGGAATGAAGAAACGCGCCGCCATCGCCCGGGCCTTGGCCATGGACCCCGCCACGCTATTTTTCGACGAGCCTTCCGCCGGTCTCGACCCCATCATCGCCGCCGGCATCGACGAGCTCATCCTGAAATTGAAAAAGGCTTTTCGCATGACCATAGTCGTGGTCACCCACGAGCTGGCCAGCGCCTTCTTGATCGCCGATCGCATGATCGTGCTCGACAAGGGCGTCATCGTGGCCGACGACACCGCCCAGAATTTGCAGAAAAGCACCCAGCCCCGCGTTCGCCAGTTTCTCGATCGCGTCCCCGAGCCGGAACTGACTGGCGAAATTGACTATCTGCAAATGCTCACGGGAGACACTCCGCCGCAGCGTCAATAAGGCCGGTGTATTGGTGCCCTCCTGCGCGCCGCTCATTTTCGCGCAGGTCTGGTTAAGCCGAAGGGTCGTGCTATACTCCCCCGAAATTGAGGGGACGACCGCGCGGGTCACCGCGCGGACTCAACGAGGATACGGATGGATTCGAAGAAGGAACAGGCACTGGTCGGTGTTTTTGTTCTGATCGTCGCAGCCTTGTTGATTGTCACCGTCTTTATCAAATCCGGGACGCTCGATAAGGACAATACCCCCTACCATACCTACTTTAAGAATGCCGGCGGTTTGGAACCCGGCGCCGAAGTTCGCTATCTGAACGGTCCGCCGATCGGCCGGGTCGGCAAAGTCAATTTCGATCCCCAGGATCCGGGTCGCATGAAAGTCGACTTCAGTGCGAAACCGGACATACCCGTAAAAACCGACAGCGTCGTCGCCATTACCAGCACCAGCCCGCTCGGCGAAAATTTCCTCGAAATTCTCGCCGGTACTTCCCAGGCTCCGCGCGCGCCGCGTGATGCCACTCTTCGCGCCAAAGAACCCACCAGCTTTTCGGACATTGCCGACAAGATTAACGAGCTGACCCCGGCCGCCAACGAACTCATCCACAACCTCAACGATCGCGTCACCGAAGTGAAAGTCACTCTGGCCCGCGTCAACGATCTGCTTAACGACCAGAATCGCGAAAACGTCTCGGCCAGTCTGTCCCACCTCCGCGGCATGCTGCAGGAAGATCGTCCGCTGGTTCATTCCACCCTGGTTCATGTCAATGACGTGTCCGCGAAATTGCCGCAGCTCGTCGATAATTTCCAGAAGACCGCCGCCCAGGCCGACGAAACTCTCAAGAAGCTCGACGGCATGCTCTCCGAAAATCGCGCCGATATTCGCCAGTCGATTATCGATTTGCGCCAGGCACTGGCCAAAGCCAACGACATGGTCGGCACGCTGAACAATCTGGTCGATAGCAACGCCGAAAATCTCGAAGAGATTATCGACAACTTGCGTTCCACCACCGAGAATTTGAATGCGTTTACCGAAACCATCAAGACCCGGCCCTACACTTTAATTCGTGACTCCTCGCCCAAGGAGCACAAACCCGGGTCGGCGCTGCCCAGGTAGTCGCAGGAAGAGTTTCGTTGTATCGCGCGGAATTTTGCGAGAAGGAGCGAAGAGTGTCCAGGCGTCGCGTTCAGTTGATTGTGATCCTTTCCGTCGTCGCAAGTTTCGTCGCCGCCTGCGGCGCGCCCCGCCCCATTAAGTACTACGTCATCGACGTTCCCCCCACCCCCGCCGCCGCCGTCGCCACGCCGCTGCCCATCAGCCTGCTGGTCGGCCGCTTTACCGCCTCGCATCTTTACCGCGATGATCGCCTGGTCTACGGTTCCGGCCAGGTGCAGCTTGGCACCTACGAATACGATCGTTGGGCCGAAGCTCCGGCCGATATGGTTCAGGACGCGCTCATTCGCGTCCTGCGCAACAGCGGGCAATATGCCGCAGTTTCTCGAGTCGCGGCCAGCGTCCGTGGCAATTACATCATTCGTGGCCATCTGCTCCAGATGTATGGAGTAGACCAGCCCGCTCTCGTCGCCCGCTTCTCGCTGCACCTCGAACTGTACGATCCGACGGCCCGCAGTATCCCCTGGAGCCAGACCTACACTCACGATGAACCGGTCGCCGACAAGACCGTTCCGTCCATCGTTCTCGCTATGGACAAGAACATTAATGCGGGCTTGCAAGAACTCAGCGCAAGTCTCAGCCAGTATTTCGCCAGCCATCCGCCCCAGGCTTCGGCTGGACAATAACCGGCGTTTCCTCGCTCCGCAAGATCGGACTCGACCCTTGCAGCATTTGATTAGAAATTTCTTTTTCCAGCTCGTTCATCCTCCGCACACCCCCGGCACCTCAGCAGTGTCCCTCTTCGGTGCGACCTAGAAGTATTCGCTTTTTTTCCCGATGAGGTTCCTAACGGCGTTGGCTGTGCCTGATACTGCGCTTACTTGTTCTTTTGCTTTCGCAGGGTTTCCGGGAATCGATTGCCTGCGCCACGCTTTCCGGAGAATCATGGAGCTCTTAAGGCAGATATTCGGTCCCGGCGATTTCATGCCCCATGGCTACTGTTACCTGTGGAATCCGGGCTTGGTCTGGCTCAACGTCATCTCGGACTCGTTGATTGCGCTCTCCTATTTTTCCATTCCGTTTGCGCTCCTCTGGTTGGTCCGTAAGCGCCGCGATCTTCCCTTCGGTTTCGTTTTTATTCTTTTCGGCGTTTTTATCCTGACCTGTGGCAGCACCCATGTGCTGGAAGTCTGGAATCTCTGGCATTCGGAATACTGGCTGGTGGGCATCTTGAAGGCCATTACCGCGGTGGCCTCCATCGGCACCGCTGTCGTCGTAGCTCGCCTGCTTCCGCAGGCCGTCGAAGTGCCCAGTATCTCCAAATGGCGGACCGCCAATGCCGCCTTGGAAAGCGAAATTCAAGAGCGCCGCGAATTGGAGGTCAGTCTCCGTTCTTCCGCCGCCAGCTTTTCGCGACTCACCGTCTTGCAGAAACCCTACGATCCGCGCGATCTCGCCCGCCGCATTCGCGATACTCTCGATCTTCAACCCGCCAAAACCAGCGCGCTTAAACATCGCGCCTAACGCTGTTCCGCTTCGGCGCAACTCTTCTTTTTCGCTAAAATTCTCCGTTCGCCTTGCCCAAATGCTGTTGACACTCTTTCTTGGCGCGTGTTATTCATGATTCAACTGTGGATTCCGGCGGAAACGCTGGATTGCCGGATCGTCTAGGCTCACGCAAGCCGTTTTAACGACGCTCCTGCAACACCCCACCCACCCCGGGAGGTGGTCACCGCTAGGTTTCCGCCTCCCGTTTAAATTTTTAGCCTTAGCCGCTACTTGGCGCCCTGGTTCCTGCCCCATGGCCCCGATTTTCTCGAAACTATTCCAGAATCTAACGAAAAGGTTATAATGCGCCCACTCGCCCGCGCGCTTGCCATACGCCCGTGTCGAGGTTCCCGCATTCGGTATTGCGGTCGGCAGGCCATCTGGAGGGGTAGCGATGGGTTTGCAAATCGAAGAGCGTAAATCCGGAGCCGTTACCATTCTCGACCTGGTCGGCCGCATCGTCATCGGCGTCAGCAACGATGCACTCGTCGCCGAGTTGCGCAAATTTTCCGATGCCGGCGCTTCCGAAGTAGTCCTCAACCTCGCCGGCGTCACCCAGATGGATAGCTCCGGCATCAGCACCCTGGTCCGCTCGTTCGTCACTCTCGACCGCCAGGGCGGCGGCGTAAAACTTCTCAACCCCTCAGGTCACGTCAAGGAAGTCCTCGAATTGACCCGCTTGATCCACGCCATTCCCACGTTTTACGAGGAATCTCGAGCAGTCGCAGCTTTCCGCAGCAACATCGCTCGCGCCTAGGTTCCTCATGAGGCTTCCGAGGATTTTTTTTCTCCTCCTCTTGTCAATTCCCGTTTGCCCAAGTTCCCAGGCTCAATTACCTCAGATGGACGATCTCGCCGGTCAAATCGCCCAGGCGATGATTCACTCCAAACAGAAGAGCGTTATCGTGTTCAATTTTGCCGGGCCATCCGAAAAAACCAACCAGTTAGGCGAATATCTGGCCCAGAATTTTAGCGACGCTTTGAAAAAAGCTGTGCCTTCGTTGGAGGTCTTGGATCGCACCAAAATTAACGCAGCCTGCGCCGACCGCAGAGTATTGCCGTCGGTTCTTAATGACCCGTCCACGGCGATTTGGGTCGGTGCGGGTATGGGCGCGAAAGCGGCAGTCGTTGGCGAGTTGTCCAATCAAAGCGACGGGTTGGAGCTTACCGTCAAGCTCTACCGCATCCGTGATCTGAAGCCACTTTTCGGTTTCCAGGCCTCCCTGCACCTGACTCCTGAAATGTCGAAACTTTTGAACCAAAGCGTACCGGGGCCGCCATTCTCTTCTTCGGGCGCACCCCCGCGTGCTCTCGCTCCAGGACAGCCTGGCTACTCCTATCCGAAGTGCCTGCGTTGCCCCCAAGCAACATACAGTCAGGAAGCTGTGGACCAGAAGTTTGAGGGCACAATGGTTCTCACTGCGGTGGTCAAAGAGGATGGCCGGGCCTACGACATTGCTGTGCTGAAAGGTTTGCCGTACGGGTTAACCAAGCAAGGAATCGAAGCCGTTACTCAGTGGACTTTCCGGCCCGCGTCGACAGCGGAAGGAGCTCCCATAGCCGTACAGCAGACAATCGAAGTATCATTCCACTTGTATTGAGGATCGGCAGTTCAGGCGGGCTACGCGTTCTTTTTCAATTCGGCCAACACTAGCTTCGCGACTTCTTTCAACGTATCGAACACGCCTTGACCGGTGACCGCCACACCTTCCACCGTCGGTTCACCTTTCACCAGTAAATGTTTCTGCAGTTCTTCGATCGGCAGCACATTCGGCAGGTCGCGCTTGTTCAATTGCAGCACGTACGGAATCGTCGCGAAATCCAGATTGTGATCTTTCAGATGTTCGCGGAGGTTGTCCAGCGTTTCCAGATTCGCGTCCAGCCGTTCTTCCTGCGAGTCCGCCACAAAAACCACGCCGTCCGCGCCTTTCAAAATCAATCGCCGGCTGGCTTCATAGAAAACCTGCCCCGGCACGGTGTACAGGTGAAACCGCGTGCGGAATCCGCGCACCGAACCCAGGTCCAGCGGCAGAAAATCGAAGAAAAGAGTCCGATCGGTTTCCGTCGCCAGCGAAACCATCTTTCCCTTTTGATTCGCTCCGGTGTGCTCGTAGATCCACTGCAGGTTCGCAGTTTTCCCGCCGAGGCCAGGACCGTAATACACAAGTTTGCAGTTAATTTCCCGTGCGGGAAAATTTATAAACGGCACAATTTCCTCGGATTAGCGACGCTCATTACTTATAGCATAGCGCCTCTCCCCGGCCAACGCGCCCCATCGCCCATGCTTCGCAACTGATAACCCGCCTGGTCCATCGCCTCGGCTGCCGCGCCGCCGAATCCCTCAAAATGCCGCATCTGACCGCTAATCAGCGTATTAGGCAGGGCCCTACGAGTACGTTTCTTTTCCCGCGACCACCTGTGCATGACCCAGGAATGCCACCAGCGAAACTCCTCCGACGATGTTTCCCAACAGCGTCGGAATCAGAATATGAATCAGTGGGACTTTCCAGGACGCTCAGTGAGCCAACCGGCCCAAAATCTCCAGGGCATCATTGAGCAACTGGCGGAGAACGTCCATCCCTTTTAGGGTGTAGCTGATATTCGAGGAGAAGTGGGTGCGCCGGGGTTGCGCTTCGCTCTAACTCGGATACCGGGTCGTCGCCAAGCCCACGATTTTTCCTTCGCGGCCTTCTTGCACCAGCACGATGATTCGCGATTTTTTCGCTCCCGACGCCGAAAGTTCGATGTCCACCGTCTGCGAAAATCCCTTGGTCTTATCCACGGTTCCGGCCATCTTCCACCCGCGCAGCACCGCCACGTGCGTCAAGGTGCGCCCCGAATTTTCGCCCCGTGCCACACTCGAAACGTCGCTGTCGTCGGCGATTGCTACCACCACATTCGCCGACGTCGCGCTGCTTGACTCCGGCAGCGGCCCGGTTTGCACCTGCCACGAGATTTTTCCGTCTGGGCTTTTTACCGCATTCAAGCTCACCGCGATTTTCTGCGCCGCCGCTGCTTTTCCGATCGCTTGCACCGCGCTTCGCGCATCGCTGCCCACCAATTCGAATACTCCATCCACTACCATTTGCGGTGTGTACACGCCGCTTCCCAGTTGCGCCGAGTATCGATCCTGCCGCTCGCTATTCGCCCGCGCCGAAAATGGATCTTTCCAGCCGATGTCATCCCAATAATCCACATGCTCACTCAGTGCGATGATTTCCGCGCTCGCGACCGGCTGCGTTTGATCCAGCTTCCGCAAAAGCTCATCCGCCGGCGGACAGCTCGAGCAGCCTTCCGAAGTAAATAGCTCCACCAGCACTGGCGAACGAACCCCGTCGGCTCGCGGCACGCTATTCGCCGCCTCCGTGCTCCGGTGGGCCACCGCCGCCGATACCAAAATCACCGAGCAAACCAACGCGCCCGCAAAAATCATGGTTCTCATGTGCACCACCCTCATCGCGCCTCTAACCCGCGCCGCGAACAACCGCCAATCGTTGGATGGCTCGTCCTTTGGGAAGTTTCATTGTCGGTCCCGCGTCGAATTCACCGCATTGACGCGCCCCCGCGACTTTGCTATGGTCCACTACGTTTCCTGCGAGGACACCAATTGAAACGCTCCGGGACCCGCACTAAAAACGCTGCCGCAAAGAGCCATAAACCATTGAAAACTAAGCTGGCTAAGGCCACTACGAAGTTTAAGGCTCCGCCTCCCGATCCGGACGCGCCGGCCAAGCAAGCCCAGCTCAAGGCCTATGAGGAAGCTCTCAAGCTTTTCCAGGAGCAGAAGTTCCCGCGCGCCAAGCAATCCCTCGAAAAGGTCCTGGATGGTCCCTCCAAGGAACTCCACGACCGCGCCGAAATGCATATCCGCATTTGCGATCAGCGCATCGCCCGCGCCCCGGTCCCCGCTGCGAAGTCCGCCGAAGATCACTACACCCAGGGCGTCGCGCTCATGAACCTCGGTCGCTGGGACGAAGCTCGCGAACATCTCGATCGCGCCCGCAAGTCCGCGCCCAAGGCCGACCATATTGTGTACGCCATGGCCGCACTCGATTGCCTTACCGGCGAAGCCGAATCCGCCATGCAAAATCTGAAAGTAGCCATCCAGTTGCGTCCCGAAAATCGTTATCACGCTCGCAACGATGAGGACTTCGCCTTTTTGCAGGAAGACCCGCGTTTCACCGAACTGCTCTATCCGGAACGCGACGGTTCGTCCGGCTGATCTCCGCGGCATCCTTTGAAGTTGGCGACCCAGATTCCCGCATGAAATCTGCATGAAAAATCCTCCGCAAGCTCGCGGTCGCTCGATTCGTGTCGTCGCTTTAGGCGGTGGCACCGGTCTTTCCACCGTTCTGCGCGGTCTGAAAGAATACGTTTCCGCGCGCAAAAAAGAATTGGTGCACCGCCCGTCCGTGCGTCGGCCCATCTCCGATTTGGCCGCGATCGTTACCGTCACCGATGACGGTGGCAGCTCCGGCCGGCTGCGTCGCGAATATCGCGTGCTTCCTCCCGGCGATATCCGCAACTGTATGGTCGCGCTCTCCAAAGACGAACATCTTCTGAGCCAGCTTTTTCAATATAGGTTTCCCGCCGGTGGCGGACTGGCCGGCCACAGCTTTGGAAATTTGTTTCTGACTGCGCTCACCAACGTCACCGGCGATTTTCCCGAAGCCGTTCGTGTTTCCTCGCTCGTGCTGGCCATTCGCGGCCGCATTTATCCTTCCACCGCTCAGAACGTCACTCTCGAAGCCGAACTCGCCGACGGCCGGATCGTCGCCGGCGAAACCAATATTTCGCGCTCCCGCAAGCCCATTCGCCGTCTTCGGCTGGTTCCTCGCCGCGTGCGCGCCGTTCCCGAAGTCCTGCAGGCCATTCGCGAAGCCGACTTGATCCTGATCGGCCCCGGGTCGCTCTACACCAGCATAATTCCCAATTTGCTGATTGAAAAAGTCGTGGACGCCATCTCCCGCTCTCGCGCCACCTGCGTTTACATCGCCAATCTGATGACCCAGCCCGGCGAAACCGAACACTATTCCGTTGCCGATCACGTCCGGGCAATTTACGATCACACCCGTCGGCATATTTTTGATTTTGTGGTCATCAATCGCAAGCCGGTCCCGCCGGCGCTGCTTCGCAAATATCGTTTGCAAGGCGCCGAGCCGGTGCAACCGTCGCTTGCCGAACTGAAGCGCATGGGAATCCGCTACATTACGGGCGATTTTCTGCACCACGATAAAGTCGTGCGCCACGATCAATCGCGCCTGGCCCGCCTCCTCCTGGATAAGTTCCTCCAGCAGGAATCGCAGCGCACCGGCCGCACGCTTCGGTCATCGAAACGGCGGCGTCCCACGTGACCGCTACGTTCAATTCTCAAACGCCTTTCTTGCGCCTTAATAAACGGATTCGTATACTGGGCGGCGCTGCGTCCCCACGGTTTGTTTTATGCAACCCATAAGCGGCATAATTAGGTTCTGGGTCGCCAAATTATCTCGATCGTCTTCAATATTTCCGGAGGCTTCACATGTCCGCGGCTGCTCAAGATGAACTGAACGTTTACCAATCCGCTGAAGCGCGCTTCGAAACCGCCGCGCAGAAACTCGGCCTCGAAGACGGTATCTACCGCTACCTGAAATATCCCAGCAAGGAAATCAC
>PMHK01000203.1:0-341 GCA_003156635.1 Acidobacteriota bacterium
TGGGGCTGGGCAAGATGGTGGATTTGAAGAAGGAACATTTTATTGGGCGTGAGGCGCTGGCGGAAGAACACAAGCGCGGGCCGAAGCGATTGCTGATGGGGCTCGACGTGAATTGGGACGACGTGGAGCGGATTTACGATTCGGTTGGATTGGGTCCGCAGGTGCAGAGCACGGCATCGCGGACGGCGGTGCCGGTGTATCGCGGCGGATTGCAGGTGGGCAAGGCGACGTCGACGACGTGGTCGCCGACCTTGAAGAAGATGGTGGCGTTGGCGAGTCTGGCGCGGGAGCATGCAAGCGCCGGGACGGAATTGCAGATGGAACTGACGGTGGAGGCGGTG
>PMHK01000203.1:437-11515 GCA_003156635.1 Acidobacteriota bacterium
GCCGCGCCTCCGGCGCTGGTTTTTTGATTTGTGGCGGTGGTGCAAACGAGAATTAAGCGAGAAGGAATTGGACTGGTTGAGATCCTTCGCTGCGCTCAGGATGACGGCAGAAACCGGATTGTGCTGAGGCGAACTGGATGAGGGCCAAGAACGGATCTAAGCGGAGGCGGGGTTGAGGGTGAAGAATTTTTCGGTGGTGGTGGCGGCGTTGAGTTTGGGTTTGGTTTCTTTGGCGTGCGGGAGTGCCGTGAAAGCGCAGAGTGCTGAGGGGAAGTGCCCGCCGGTGACGCGGGTTGAGGATGTAAAGGAAACGATTCACGGCGTGGTGGTGCACGATCCTTATCGCTGGCTGGAGGATCAGGACAGTCCGGAAACGCGGGCGTGGATTGCGGCCCAAAATATTTGCACGCAGAAGGCGCTAGGCGATTTGCCGGGGCGCGAGGCGATCGCGAAACGGCTGGGCGAATTGATCAAGGTGGATACGATCAGCCAGCCGGTGGAGCGGGGCGGGCGGTATTTTTATGCGAAGCGGCTGGCGGGGCAGGATTTGTACGTCCTTTATATGCGGCGAGGGCCGACGGGCGCCGAGGAAGTGCTGGTGGATCCGGCGGGGTTGAGCGCGGATCACACGGTGAGCGTGAATTTCGAGGGATTTTCGGACGACGGGAAAATGGTGGCGTACGGAGTGCGGAAAGGCGGCGAGGACGAAACCTCGATCCATTTTCTGGATACGGATACGCGGAAAGAGCTGGCTTATGTGCTGCCGCGCGGAAGATACTCGGCGGTTTCGTTTAATCGCGACCAGAGCGGGTTTTACTATTCGGAATTAGGAGTGGAGGGGCCGCGGGTGCTTCATCACACCTTCGGAGCCGACCCGGCGGCAAAAGATCCCACCATATTCGGGGACGGGTACGCGCAGGACAAGATTATCGACGTCGGCGTTTCGGAGAACGGACGCTATTTGATGATCACGGTGTTCTACGGATCGGCCTGCGAAAAATCGGAAGTGTATTTTCAAGATTTGAAAACGGGCGGGGCGATTACGCCGATCGTGACCACGATCAGCGCGTGTTTCCAGGGAGCCATCGCCGACGATACCCTTTATTTGCAGACCAACTGGAAGGCGCCGAACTGGAAGATTTTGAGCGTGCCGCTGGCCAAACCGACGCAGGAAAGCTGGAAGGAAGTGGTGCCGGAGGGACCGTCACGGCTGGAGGATTTCCGGCTGGTGGGAAAAAAGATCCTCGTGCAGTATTCGCACAACGCGTCGTCGGAACTGAAAGTGTTTAATGGCGACGGCAGCGCGGCGGGGGAAATTGCGCTGCCGCAGATTGGCAGCGTGGAAGGAATTACCGGACGGTGGAAGAGCGATGAGGCGTTTTTTGGGTTTCAGTCGTTCGCGGTGCCGTCGACGGTGTATCGCTACGACATTGCGAGGCACGATTTGACGGCGTGGGCCAAACCGAATGTGCCGGTGGACGCGAACGCGTTCGAAGTGAAGCAGATCTGGTACGAATCGAAAGACAAGACGCGGATCCCGATGTTTCTTTTCTATAAGAAGGGACTGAAACTGGACGGGACGAATCCGGCGTTGATGACGGCGTATGGCGGATTCGACGTGAGCGAAACGCCTGCTTTCCGGGATGATGCGGTGATCTGGGCCGAACACGGCGGCGTGTTCGCGTTGCCTTCTTTGCGGGGCGGCGGAGAATTCGGCGAGGACTGGCATCACGCTGGGATGCTCGAGAAGAAGCAGAATGTGTTCGACGACTTTTTTGGGGCGGCGGAGTGGTTGATCGCGAATCGCTACACCAGCGCGGCGAAGCTGGCGATTACCGGGCGCAGCAACGGCGGGTTGCTGATGGGCGCGGCGATGACGCAGCGTCCGGATTTGTATGGCGCGATTGTTTGCGGGTATCCGCTGCTGGATATGGTGCGGTACCAGAAATTTCTGGTGGCGCGCTACTGGGTGACGGAATATGGCTCGTCGGATGATGCGGCGCAATTCCCTGCCCTGTACGCATATTCGCCCTATCATCATGTGGTGAAAGGCACGAAGTATCCGGCGGTGCTGTTTTTGACCGGGGACAGCGACACGCGGGTGGCGCCTTCGCATGCGCGGAAGATGACGGCAGAAATGCAGGCGGCGCAGGGCGGTGACAAACCCATTTTGCTTTTATATGACACCAAGCTGGGCCATAGTGAAGGCCGGCCGGTGGGTAAGATTATTGAAGAGGACACCCAGGTCCTCGGGTTTTTCTTTTGGCAAATCGGCGTGAAGGATTTCAACTGACCCGGTAATTTGGAGTTTGGCAGGGTCAGGGATCCTAACGCCAAAACTCACGAAACGCGGGTGGCGGCGGACGAATCGTGCTTGGACGGTAGGAAGGCTCGCGGGAAAGGCGCCGCGAAAGGAAATTTTTACGAACGGCATTTTACCCAGCCCCTACGGGGCCGGCGCGTGCACGGTGGCACGAGAATGCTTGGACTTGACGCAAGGCTTGCGCCGAATTGTAGTTGCGAAAGTTCCAGTTCGCTTCAGGGGCTAAAGCCCGGGGTGCGCTTGGCGCGCGGAGTGTCGTGGCTAAAGCCACGACCTACAAAGATCGCAGCTGGGCGAGAGTTGTTAGGGATGGGGTAGATTTGGCTCGAATCCGTCGCGTTGGCGACAAGTTTAATGTTTTGGAAATTGGGTCCGGAGGATTCATGTTTGGAATGACGCGGAGAATTGGAGTGGGCGTGGCGGTGGCGGGAGTTTTGGCGCTGAGTTGGGCGTCGAATGTGCGGGCGCAGGCGGCTACGCAGCAGGCTGAGCCCGCGGCGGCCACGACTGCACAGGCGAATGCGCCGGCTGGACCGGCTGCGATACGTTTGGCGGTGGACGCGACGCAGGCTCCGCAGAAAATTCTCCATGCGCACATGCAGTTTCCGGTGCAGGCCGGCGCGTTGACGCTGCAATACCCGGAATGGATTCCGGGCGAACACATGCCGGATGGGCCGATCATCAATGTGGCCGGAATTAAATTCACGGCGGGCGGCCAGTTGATTCCGTGGCGGCGCGACCTGGTGGAAATGTTTTCGATTCATCTGAATATTCCGGCGGGAGTGACGACGCTGGACGCGGATCTGGATTTTCTGCTTTCGGCGCCTGCGGGAGGATTTACGGGCGGCGGGTCGGCGACGGCATCGCTCGATGTGTTGAGCTGGAATCAGGTGCTGCTCTATCCGGCGGGCGCGGCGGCGAAAGACATTCCGTTCGCGGCCAGTTTGAAACTTCCCGCCGGATGGAAATTTGGGACGGCGTTGCCGATGACCAAGCAGGATGGCGACACGATCGAATTCGCGCAGGTGCCGCTGACCACGCTGGTGGATTCGCCGGTGATTGCCGGGAAATACTACCGGGCGATTCAGTTGACGCCGGGGCAGACTCCTTCGCACGAGATCGATATCGCCGCAGACAGCCCGGCAGCGCTGGCGATGACGCCGGACACCGAACTGCATCTGCACAATCTGATTGGAGAAGCCGGCGCGTTGTTCGGGGCGCGGCATTATCGCGATTATCATTTTCTGCTGACGCTGAGTGATGACGTGGCGCATTTTGGATTGGAACATCACGAATCAAGCGACGATCGGACGTCGGAGCGCAGCCTGGTGGATGAGACGGAGCGCATCGAATTTGCGGGCCTGCTGCCGCACGAGTACGTACATTCGTGGAACGGAAAATACCGGCGGCCGGTGGGACTGGCGACGCCGGATTATCAGACGCCGATGAAGGACGATTTGCTGTGGGTTTACGAAGGGCTGACGGAATATTTGGGCGAAGTGCTGACGGCGCGGAGTGGATTGCTGAAAGAAGAGCAATGGCGCGAAGGGCTGGCGTATCTGGTGGCGTCCTACACGCACCGGCCGGGGCGCGAGTGGCGGCCGCTGCAGGACACGGCGGACGCGGCGCCGTTCCTTTACGATGCGACTCCCGATTGGGCGAACTGGCGGCGCGGAACGGATTTTTACGACGAAGGCGAGTTGTTGTGGCTGGATGTGGATACGACGATTCGGACGCTGACCAAAGACAAGAAATCGATGAACGATTTCTGCAAAATTTTCCACGGCGGGGCGAGCGGCGAGCCAGCACTGAAACCGTACGACTTCGATGAAGTGGTGTCGACGTTGAATGAGGTGGCACCGAACGATTGGGCGGCGTTCCTGCGGGCGCGGCTGGACGGACTTTCGACCAAGACTCCGATCGAGGCGCTGGAGAATAGCGGTTGGAAGCTGGTGTACAACGAGCAGCCCAACGAAATGTTGGCGGATGAAGAGCTGCTGGCGCACCGGGCGGATTTCACTTTCACGGTGGGCATGATGGTCTCGGATGACGGGACGGTGGTGGACGTGACGCATGGCGCGACGGCTTATGATGCGGGGATTGCGCCGGGAATGAAAATCGTGGCGGTGAATGGCGCGCAATATTCTCCGGAGAATTTGCGGGAAGCGATCGGCAACGCGAAGACGGTGTTGAACCCGATTCAGTTCATCGTGGCGAATGGGGCGCAGTTCAAAACCATGTCGATGGAATATCACGACGGGTTGAAATTTCCGCACATCGAACGGGACGGCGCGAAGCCGGATTACCTGGGCGAAATTACGCATCCGCTGGCGACGGCACAGTAACGGAATGAAGATGAGATTTCATCCGATCGCGATTGTGGGGGTGCTGCTGGTAGCGGCCGGGATGGCGACTTTGATCTGGCCGCAGGTGAGCATGCCGGCGAAGAAGCAGGAAGTGGAATTGGCGGGCGGCAAGGCGATAATTGAGACGCGGAGGATTGTGACTTTTCCGCGTCCGTTTGGGATTTTGTTGATTTTGGCGGGAGTGGGCCAGGTGTTTTTGACTTGTCGGCAGCCTTCTTTAAAGAAGTAACACCGCATTCGTTCTTTCCTTTACGTCAAGGCAAATTGGCGCAAATTCCTCGAGCGAAGAGAGAGCCCTCGTCGTCGCGGCAAAAGCGCCGCGACCCTGTCCCTTCCTTGGTCAGGGCAAGCGGGATCACAGCGAAAACCGTAGACGCAAATCGATCGATGTTCGATTCGTCGTGGACGTGGCGAATGGCGACTCGCGGTGGGCGAAGCGATTGGCGATTCGTTGTGGGCCCGGCAATTTGCGGTGGTTTGCGGGAAATTGCTTGGCGATTTACGGGGGGGCGTGGGTATTTGTACGCATTGACGGCTTTACGCTGCGGTGGCAGTGTGCCGGCTTGCCTCTCGGAGGTTGCTGATGATGGCGAATTGGCTGGCTGGCGGCGGGTGCTTGCGGCGGTGGTTGGGGTGGCGGCGTTGGTCGCGGCGCTCTCGGCGATTGTGCCGCTGGCGCGGGCGGAGTCGTTTAGCGTGACGAGTTCGCCGGCTGGGGCGGCGGTGGAGATCGATGGGGCGGTGGTGAGCACGACACCGTTTCGGGTGGATTATCCCGGCGGATATTTTCACATGACCCATGTGGTGTTCAGCGCGCGGCTGGAACATCGCATGGGGCTGCGGGTGTCGAAGGATGGGTACGTGTTGCGCGAAATTACGCTGACGGATGGGCCGTTCGATTGGATCGGCGTTACCGGAAAACATCATGGGAAATATTATTTGCTGCGGGCGGACCATTACGAATTGAAGTTGGAGGCCGTGGCGGTGGCACGGGAATCGGGTGTGGGTCGGGTGGGGCCGATCCATCCGCATGGGACGGAATTGCGGGAAGAGGGCGCGACGAAGGAGACGGGGAACGTCGCGATCGCTTCGGATCCGGTGGGGGCGGAAATTTATGTGGATGGGAAGTTTGTGGGCCAGACGCCATCGACAATTCCGCTCCCTGCGGGGACGCATCATGTGGAAGTGAAGGCGGCGGGAAGGATGCATTGGGAGCGGGATTTGACGGTGGTGCGGGAGGGGCAGGTGAATTTGAGGGCGGTTTTGGAAATGCCTTGAGGGGCGGAAATTGGGGAGCCCGTGGGATTGGGCGACGGCGCGAGGATCAAAGATTTACCACAGAGGTCACAGAGAAAAAGGATGAGGGCGCGGAGAATTTTGGAGTGACGTAGAGGCGGTGGATTCGGCGATGAGGTTGCAATCGAAGAGAGGTCCTTCGTCGCGAAAGGCGCTCNNTCTGGATGACGGCCAAAAACGGGTTGGCGATGGAGTGATGAACGGCGGCAGAGCCGGACACATCCAAGTGATGGGTTAGGCGCGGGTGGCGAAGTTGTAGGCGCGGCGGAGGTAGAGGTCGAGTTCGGGGACGCGGAGGAGTTTTAGGGCGGCGGCTAGGAGTAGGAGGCCTGCCGTCGAGACGATGGTTAGGAGCAGGACTGCGCCGCCTAGTTTTTGCCACGGAATGAAATTTTCGAGATAGTTGGTCAGTTGGTAGCAGGCCAAACCCACCACGCAGGATGCCGCGGACATTTTCAGAAAAAACAGAAAGACGTTGAGGCTTTCGGGGTTCTTGGTGCGTTTGTTCAGGAGCACGAAGAGGACCACGGTGTAGACGATGATGCCGAGGGTGCTGGCGAGGGCGAGGCCCAGGTAGTCGAGGCGCTTTACGAGCAGCCAGTAGAGCGGGAGGCTGAGAACCGTGGTGAGCGTGCCGACTACCGCGGGAGTGATGGTGTCGCGCGTGGAGTAAAAACCGCGGGCGAAAATATTTTGGGCGCCCCAGGCGAACATGCCGACGGAAAAGACGGCGAGGGCCGCGGCGGTGGAGGCGAGGTCGGGACCGCGAAGCTTGGTGTGGGAGAAGGCAAGGTAGGTGAGCGGGAGACTTTGGGCGATGGTCAGCGCGGAGATGGGGATGAGGATGAAGATCAGCGCGCGGAAGGTGGAGTTCAGGATTTTGTTGAGTTCGTCGAATTTTTTTTCGGAATAGAGCTGCGCGAGGATGGGGAAAGAGGCGACGCCGATGGCTTGGCCGACCAGGCCGAGCGGAACGCGCATTAATGTTTTGCCCCAGGTGAGCCAGGTGATGGAGCCGGCGCGGAGATAGGAGCCGAAGGCGCGGATGATCCAGTCGTCGACGAAGGAGAGCGAGAGCGCCAGCATGATGGGGATGGAAAGTTTCAGGAACATCCAAAAGCCAGGATGGCGGACGTTGAAGGCGGGCGAGAATTTTGCGCCGGCGCGGTGCGCGCCATAAATCTGCAGCAAAAAATTGCCGAGGATGGCGCCGCCGAGAACGCCGACGGCGAATCCGGTGATGCCGATGCGGGGCGCGAGCAGGATGCCGCCGAGAATGATGCCGAGGTTATAGATGATGGGCGCGAGGGACGGGATGATGAATTGGCCTTTGGCGTATTGCACCGCGCTGAGGATGCTGCCTTCGTAAAAACAGATTTGGGCGGGGAGCATGATGCGGGTGAGGAAGATGACGCGCTGGCGTTCGGCGGGATCGAAGCCGGGGGCGATGAGTTTGACGAGTTGGGGCGCGAAAATTTCGGCGAGCGAGACCAGGGCGACGAGGACCACGCCCATCACGGACATCACGGTGGAAAAGGCGCGCCAGCCTTCGTCTTCATTTTTTTCGGCGACGTACATGGCGAAAACCGGGATGAAGGTGACGCTGAGCGAGCCGCCGGCGATCAGATAATTCAGGAAATCGGGGAGAGTAAAGGCGGCATAGTAGGCGTCGGTGATGGAGTTGGAGCCGATCTGGTGGGCGACGGTCCATTCGCGGAAGAGCCCGAGAATGCGGCTGAGCAGCACGCTGGCCATGACGATGCCGGTGGCGGCGGCGATGCGCCGGTGAAGGTGGTCAGTCGTGGACACGTTGGTGAATATGGTAGATGTTTTGCGGGGGCGGGACTAGGGCGTATGCGCGGGGTGTTTCGGTGGAGTGGGAAGCTGATCTTGAAACCGCCAGTACGGGGTGAATACGAATGCACGGGTGAGCCAGACAACGACGAGAACGTAGATGCCGCCGATTGATGCGTTCGCGTCTGGGCAGGCACAGGAGTCATGGATCAACGGAAAACTGAGTCCGAACATGACGACGACGGCAAACGCTAGAAAAGAATTAAAGACCAAGTCGCGAAAAAGCATTCTGCCGCGCACGAGGGTTCGAGGCGATGTCCCGGTAACCTGACCGAAGGCGGGAGCCTGGGTAATTCCGTTGACGGCCCCAGTCAGTGGAAGAAACGGATTTGCGGTAGCAGGCGCGCGGTTAAGCCAATTCTCCAGGTCGCGCATTAGAAAGCGGGTTTTGACACCCATTTCGCGGATGGAAGATTGGCTCAAAGCGCGAATATTGAATGTGCTGGCGTTACCGGCAGAATCGCGCCAGGAAAAGTAGATTGATGGGACACGCAACCAACCAGCGGGGCCCGGGCCGAGCGAGATTGAAGTGATCTGATCGCGGCGCAAAACAAATTTGGATTCCTCGCCCCAGTAGCACAATTCGTCTGGCGCGAGTGACAGGAAACCAATATCCCAAGTCCAGTTCCCCTCGTAGATGCGCGGCGATGAATCCGGAGCCAGCCCGACGAAAGCCCCGGTACACTCCGAGACGTTCTGGTTCTGAGCCCGGCATTTCTCACGGAGGCGGCGCTCCAGTTGAGAGGTGTTCAGCATCGGCAGACGGTCCAGCAACAGCCAATCGATAGCCAGCGTAAGAAGCAGGCCGAACGCGTAAACGAGCCAGCGGGTTGTTCCGTCGAAACCTGCCCAACGAACGAGCGAGGCCACGACGGCTGGCAGAACAAGTGAGGGCACGATCAGGGCCCAGGCTATCTTCCGGCTGAGTTGTGTCTTGAAACGCGTCGAAAATATTTTTCCGGCGGGCAACGCAGTGGCTGGAATGGAATACGTATCGTGCGGCGGGAAGGCTGATTGGGCGAGAAGTTCGGCGGTACGAGCCTCGGAAATGCCCGCTTCTGCTGCGAGACGATTGATTCGCCGCAGGGTCGATGGGTGAGCGAGCAATTTTTCATCGAGTTTGCTCCACTGCAGGGGCATGGTGTTCAAGCGGGTGATCCTGGCGAGAGCGGTCATCATGGCTTCGGCGTTTCCGGTGAGCTGGGCCGATCCGGCGTCGGCGGCGAACTCATTACGGCGGGAAATGAAAAAAATGATGAGCAGCAAAATCGCGTACAAAACGGGACCAGTGGGAAAGTTCTGCGGGACAACAGGATCCAGGAGACCCGTGGCGGAGCTGATGATCGCAACAAGAAAGATCATCACCGCGATGCGAATGCCGATGTGTTTTTTCTGGAGATGCGCGATTTCGTGGCCGATGACAGCGTCGACTTCGGATTTGGACAAATTGTGAACGAGGTAATCGGTGAGAAAAACGTTTTGGGCACTGTGAGCAAACGCGTTGGCGATGCGCATGGCCGACATAGGGAAGACGTACAACTGGTTTAGTTTGGTCTTGGCTTTTTCGGCGATGGCAAAGGCGCGGTCGCGGAGTTCGCCGGCGGTGAGCGCATAAAACTCCATGCCATGAACGCGACGAAACTTGGCATTGATGATCCAAATGCTAGCGAATCCGGCGATCACAAGCGGCAGGCCTAGGCGCACGTTTGAAAAAGATTCGGTAAGGCCCAAAACAATCAGCGGCACGGGAACCACAAGTCGCGCCACGGACCAAAATGCGCGGTTGAGAATTTCACCTTGGGTGAAGTTCGCGCCGCGAAGACCGTGCATCGGCGAAGAGAGCGCCAAGCATATGAAGTAAACGACGGCCGGCGGAATCCACAGCAAGAACCACGGCAACACGGCCGCCATGTCGGAAGCGCGGTTCCAATGGGTTGGAAGGATGAAGGCGACGAATTCATTCGCCTTGAGTACGTCGAGGGCCGCCCACCAAATCAAACTTCCGAGGAGCAGCAGCCGGGTCAGAAACCGGCGGTAGGCAAACGACACGACGGGTCTTGCTTCTTCCGGCGCCGTAGAGGCGCGACGACGGAACCAGAACGTCAAAGCGACAGGGACGAGAAGTAAGAATCCAAGAATGGCAATGAGGCGCAACGCGTAGACGCGTTGGTATCCAAACTCATAGTGAATTGCGGTGGGCGTAGTCGCGAGAGAATCGAAGGAATGCTGGCACGCCACTTCGTCCGAATCTTGCGAGGGCTCACCAGCGGGAAGGCAGCGGGCGAACGTCCCGTGAGGAAACCACAAATCGAAACTAAAAGTGACGCTGGGATCTGCACTCTGAATCGACCGGATGGGCTGCAGATTGAAGGTGCCGGACCGCGTGAGAAAAGAATGCTGGATTGGGGCTTCGCAGAACGTGTTAATCGAAGTGAATCGACTCTGGCTGTTATGTGAAACGTCTGCGTCGCGAAAGTTGCAGCCGTAAACCTCAGAAAATATTTTGGGAAAGTCATATTTGTGTTCAAGGCCGGAATCGAACCCGACATCCAGCCACACGCCGCTATCGTTATTTATGTAAGCCGAGGCGATCACGGATGGCACCTTGTCGTCGGCGCTGTCTTCGTCGTTGGCTTGCGTCCCGGGAGTCGGGTTTTGAGCCAACATCAAGGGAGTCGCGAAGGGCGCGAGGGAAAGAAAAACCACGAGACAGATACGCAAATACGTGACTAGGGACGGACCGCTGGGTGGATTCATCCGAGGATACGCTTTTAGCATATGGTCAAACTCTAAACAAGGCAGGGACGATTGGGGAGTGCTGAAGGATGATCCTGCCAACAAGAAGTAACTGTACGTTCGAACAGTATTCGGCGCTTCGTTTTGGCGGAATAGAGAGACCGTTGCCGTCATTCGACGTGCGGCTAAAAACGCAGAATTCCGATGGGCCGGATTATTTTGCGGCGGCGGGGGGTGGAATGGGCTCGCGGGTGGGCGAATCGCGGGGGGCGGCGCGCCGTGNNGGAGGAATTGGCGGGCCATGATTACTACGTCGGCTTGGCCGCGGGCGATGATGGCGCTGGCTTCGGCGGTGGTGGTGATCATGCCGACGGCGCCGGTCATTAGGTTGGTGTCGCGGCGGATGCGTTCGGCGAAATCGACCTGGTAGAGCGGAGCGACGGGAATTTTCGCGTCGGGCGTGTTGCCGCCGGAGGAGCAATCGATGAGGTCGACGCCGAGCG
>PMHK01000077.1 GCA_003156635.1 Acidobacteriota bacterium
CGCTGCGCGCGAAAACCGGCGAGATGGCTTGGGGATTTCAGCTGGTGCATCACGATTTGTGGGATTACGACACGGCGTCGCCCCCGCTGCTGGCGACGGTGAAGCACGACGGCAAAGATGTGCCGGTGGTGATCCAGGGCAACAAGACCGGATTGCTCTACGTGCTGAATCGCGACACGGGCGTGCCGGTATTTCCGGTGGAAGAAAAACCGGTGCCGCAAAGCGACGTGCCGGGCGAAGTGACTTCGCCGACGCAGCCATTTCCTTCCGCGCCACCGGCGCTGGTGCCGCAATCGATCGTCGCGAGCGACGCATGGGGCGTTACCGACGAGGATCGGGATTATTGCCGGCAGTACCTAAGCGGATTGCGCGACGAAGGAATTTTTACGCCGCCGAGCCTGAAAGGCACGCTGACCATTCCTGGGAATGTGGGCGGGATGAATTGGAGCGGGTCGGCGTACGATCCGGTCCACGGCTGGCTGTTGGTTAATACAAATAACTTGCCAGCGTACGTGCGGATGATTCCGCGCGACAAATTCGACGAAGAATCGGACGCGAATGTGGAACACGGCGAATACGCGGACCAGTACGGAACGCCGTACGGGATGGTGCGAACTTTTATTTTTGCGAAGGCGCATCGTTTGCCGTGCGTCGCGCCGCCGTGGGGCACGCTGGCCGCGGTGGATATGAACGCCGGGACGATCAAGTGGCAGGTGCCGCTGGGAAGTCTGGCGCCGACGAAATCGATGGTGCCGAAGGGCGCGCCAAGCCTGGGTGGTCCGATCGTGACGGCAGGCGGCCTCGTTTTCATCGCCGGAACTTTGATCGATCCGGAATTTCGCGCGTTCAATGTGGAGACCGGCGCGGAAGTTTGGAAAACCGACTTGCCCACGGCGGGCGGCGCGACGCCGATGACCTATCAGGTTCGGGCGAGCGGGAAGCAGTACGTAGTGATTGCCGCCGGCGGCCACGCGAAAGTTACAGAAGAGAAGCAGCGCGATGAATTGATCGCCTTCACTCTGCCGTAGCACCTCTCGAACACATTGCCTTCGACTTTTCCCACCTGCATGGTATAAATGAACATCGCAGTTGAATATATCTTTTTCTTATGGGTGAGGGACCGTGGACTTTGGGTTGACGGACGAGCAGAAGCAGTTGCGGCGCACGGTGCGCGAATTCGCCGAGGGCGAAATTCTGCCGCACGTGATGGAGTGGGACGAAGTCTCGAAGTTTCCCCTGGAATTGGTTCCCAAGCTGGCCGAGATGGGATTTCTGGGTGTGATTTTCCCGGAGAAGTACGGCGGCGCGGGGATGGGCTACGCGGAATACGCGATCATCATCGAGGAATTGTCACGGGTCGATGGCTCGATCGGGATCATCGTCGCCGCGCACAATTCGCTGTGCTCAAATCATATCTACAAATTCGGGACCGAAGAGCAGAAGAAGAAGTATCTGACGCCGCTGGCGTCGGGTAAGAAGCTGGGATGCTGGTCGCTGACCGAGCCAGAAGCGGGTTCGGACGCCGGCGGCACGCGAACCACGGCGAAGAAAGTCGGCGACAGCTGGGTGCTCAACGGGTCGAAGACGTTCACGACCAACGGGCATTACGGCGATATTTGCGTGGCCATGGCGGTGACCGACCCCTCGAAGAAAAGCCACGGAATTTCGGCTTTCATCATCGAGAAAGGAACTACCGGATTCAAGCCGGGGAAGAAAGAAAACAAACTCGGCCTGCGGGCGAGCGACACCAGCGAAGTGATTTTCACCGATTGCAAAATTCCGGCGGCGAATCTGCTGGGGAAGGAAGGCGAAGGGTTCGTCAACAGCTTGCAGATTCTGGATGGCGGGCGTATTTCGATCGCGTCATTGGGCTTGGGAATGGCGCAGGGTGCGTATGAATGCTCGGTGCGCTACGCCAAACAGCGCAAACAATTTGGCAAAGCCATCGCCGAATTTCAGGCGATTCAATTCAAGCTGGCGGACATGGCCACCGAGATTGAAGCGGCGCGCTTGCTGACCTATCAGGCTGCGTGGCTGGCGGATCGCGGGATTGCGGCGGGCGATGCGGATGCACGAATCACCCAGGAATCGAGCATGGCGAAACTGTACGCGGGAGAAGTGGCCGTACGCGTGGCCAACGAGGCAGTGCAAATTCACGGCGGGTATGGGTTCATCAAGGATTATCCGGCGGAGAAGTTTTATCGCGACGTGAAATTGTGCACGATTGGCGAAGGGACCAGCGAGATTCAGCGGATGGTGATTGCGCGTCAAATTTTGGGGAAGAAGTAGGGGTCTGGGCGACGGTGTGATCGAAGAGAGTTCTTCCTCGCCGCGCTCCTCTGGATGACGGCCANNGTGACCGCGTGAAGAGCCGCGGCCCGCGGATGCGCTCGTTTCTGTTTTCGTTTCTCTCCTCGTTTTCCTTCGCGTTTTCCTCTATGCTTTCTGTCCGACTTGTTGCGACGAAACCTGAAATGACTACCGCGGTGGAAAACTGGACAGAGCAGGTGCGCGCGGGAGATATGCGCGCGATTTCGCGGGCGGTTTCGGCCATAGAGAATCGCGAGCCCGAAGCTGAGGAAATTCTACGTTCGTTGTTTCCGCACACGGGCAAGGCGTATCGAGTCGGGATCACCGGCGCGCCGGGAACTGNNCCTGGCGGCGCATTACCGCGCCGCGAAAAAAGGCGTCGGGATTATTGCGGTGGATCCGTCCAGTCCGTTCACCGGCGGGTCGATTCTCGGTGACCGCATCCGAATGCAGGGACATGCCTCGGACAGCGGAGTTTTTATCCGGTCGATGGCGACGCGCGGATTTCTGGGCGGTTTGTCGCAGGCCACGCGCGATACGACGTTGCTCCTGGACGCGGCCGG
>PMHK01000165.1 GCA_003156635.1 Acidobacteriota bacterium
GGCGGAAGCACGGTGGTGGAAGCGAGCAGCGCCGTGCGATCTTTGTCCGCTGCGGGATAATCCGCAGCGAGTTGCGCGGAAAGCGCGCGCAAGTCTGCGCCGGCTAACTTCGCGGTGACGCCCGGTTGCAGTCGGCCCACCAGAAAAAACCAGCGATTGGTGCGGTCGGTCGCGGTCTGCGGCTGGTCCGGCGCCGTCGCCAGCGCGAAATTCACCATGACGTCTGCGTTGAAACCAAAAACTGTGCCGGTAAAGTTTTTCGGCGCAACGCCGACAATCGTAAACGGCTGCAGGCCCAGCATCACGGTCTGGCCCACAACGTGCGAATCCGCGCCCCAGCGTTTCCAGCAGGAATAGGTCAGCACCGCCTCCGGCGAATGCTGCTCATCGTCGCCAGCGGTAAACAGGCGCCCGAGTTGCGGCTGAATTCCCATCACCGCGAAATAATTGTCGGATNNTCGGTCGTGCCCATTTCGTCGCGGCCGCCGTGGACCAGTCGCCCTTTCGAGATGCTGGTCGGCACCGCGGCGAGACCGGAGAACGAGCGATTGTGGTCGCGATAATATTTGTAATCGGGATACGAAACGCCTTCAAATTCTGCGGTGGGCGTGGACGTATAAATCGTAACCAGCTGTTGCGGCGTTTTGGCGAAGGGCGGGCGCAGCAGGACGCCGTTGGCGACGCTCAGCCCCAGGACGCTCAGCGTCATGGCCACCGCCAGCGATAGAGTGGCGATGGCGGAGAGCTTCCAGTTTTTCGCCAGCATGCGCAGCGAATAGCGAATATCCTGCGCCGCGACTTCCAGGAAATGAACGCCGCGGGCTTCGCGGCATTCTTCTTTTACGGCGTCGGCGCCGCCAAATTCGAGGCGCGTGCGGCGCATCGCTTCGGCTCGCGGCAGGCCAGAAGCGACGTATTTCTCCACCTGCTGGTCGAAGTGATAACGCAGCTCATCATCGAGTTCGACTTCCACTGCGTCGCGCCGGAACAGAGCGCGCAACCGGGTGCGGAGATCGGCAAACATGGACGCGCCTCCTAGGTGGTGCCCAAAACCTGCGCCACCGCGGCGGTTAATTTCTTCCAGTCGCTCTTTTCGTTTTCGAGCTGGCGCCGGCCGGCCTTGGTGAGCTCGTAATATTTGGCGCGGCGATTATTTTCGGACGCGGCCCAGCGCGCCTTGATCCAGCCGCGGCGCTCCAGGCGATGCAGGGCCGGATACAACGAACCTTGCTGCACCCGCAGCACTTCGTTGGAGACCTGATGGATACGCTCGGAGATGGCCCAGCCATTTTCCGGGCTCAGGGCCAGCGTCCGCAGGATCAGGAGATCCAGCGTGCCCTGCGGCAGGTCGACTTTACGTTGGGCCATGCGCGTGCGCTCCCCGGATACTTCTACAGGAGAGAAGATACTCAAAGTCCTGTCGAAGCGCAAGGGAAAGGTGCCATCAGCCGCGGGGCGTAGCCGGCTGCACGTTTCGGAAAATATAGGAAGAAATAACTTGAGTTAGGCATTACTCCGATTTAGCATCCTGGCGACAAAATGGATCAATCGCCCCGGCCTGATTCTTCATCGCCTCCGCAATCTATATCCGATACTCCGGGCACGACAGCGCCGCAAACGGCGCCTATCGCACCTTCGCCCTGGCCCCAACCGAGCTACGGCGATTTCATGCAGTATCCCATCGTATCCGCCACCGCCGCGCTGGCCGTAGCGGTGACCCTGGCCTGGTGGGGAAAGATCGACGTCTCAATTCTTTTCGAATCGCCGCAAGTGGGCCGAGGGCAATGGTGGCGGCTGCTGACTTCAGCGTTGCCGCATATCAACATATTGCACCTGATTTTCAATCTCTCCTGGCTCTGGGTTCTGGGGACCAAGATCGAACGAATCCTGGGCCACTTGAATACTCTTTGGCTTTTCCTGATTTTGGCCATCGGATCGGGCGCGTTTGAGTATGCGTTTCTTGGTCCGGGCGTGGGGCTTTCCGGAGTCGGCTACGGATTGTTTGGCTTGTTGTGGGTTTTGTCGGCGCGCGATCCTAGGTTTGCCGGAGCGATGGACAAGTCGACGGTGAATCTTTTCGTAGGCTGGTTTTTTCTGTGCGTGGTGCTTACCGTCGCCAAAGTGTGGGCGGTGGGAAATATTGCGCACGGCTCCGGCGCGATTCTCGGGATTCTGATCGGCTTTGCGATCGCGTTGCCGCAAAGGCGCATAGTGCTGTCGCTGGCCGTCGCCGCGCTCATTCTTTTTGGCGTGTGGGGCGCAGCGTGGGGACGGCCGAAAATTAATGTTTCGAGCGTGGCCGGGCTGCAGGAAGGGCAACTCGCTTACNNCTGAAAGACGGTCAGAACGACGACGGAGTGAAGTGGTCGCTGGACGCTTTGCGCTATAGACCGAATGACGCAGGACTTTGGTACAACCTCGGAATTGGGTATGAGGGGCTCGGTAAAAGCGAGCAAGCGATTGCGGCATACGAAAAAGCTGTGGCACTGGATCCCGCCAATGCGGACTATTCGGGCGCGCTGGCGCAGATCAAGCAGGGCAAAACGCAGTAGCGACGCGGGAGCTTGGCGTCTGGGTTTGCCACACGATCTCCGAGCAACTGCCCGCCATGGCCTCACCCTCTTCTCCGAAGCACAATTTAGATTTCTTTTAGTTCACGCGGCGCACGCTGCGGAGCACTTCGTAGAAAGCCGGGACGTCCTCTCTGCGGCCGAACAGATTCGCCCTGATGTAGCCCTTGCCGCCCTTAATGGGAGACTCGCACTGCACGGAGAACCCCGAAAGACTTGGATAGCGTGCGTAGTATGTAAGGTATTCAACGCACGAAAAGTGGAATTCGCCAACTGTAAACTCGGAGGTCGAAATGTCGGTCGCGTTCATGTGACTCAGGAAGTTCATTTGTCGTTTGTCTTCGGAGTTGAGGCTCCAGGTATGAACAGCGAACGAAGCGACGGAATAGTTTGCATGTTTCTGCCAGAAAGGTGTGACGCCGAACCGGCCCAGGCCATTGCTCGCGATAAGAGCGTCGACGCTGGAGAAAAGACCGGGATTTTGATTCCTGTAAACGACCGCCCAAGCCCACGGGATCGGTACGCGGAAATCGATTAGTCTTCCGGAATATAGAACGTGTGACGCTAACGGGCTGAAGCAAAGGACCAACGCCGCACAGAGGCTGGGGAGCCAAAGCAACGATTAGAGCAGCCTCCTGAATCGTCTGGCGTAACCGGATGAGACGGACGGTTTGGAACGCTGCCGAAGCCACTTCTCGGCGGCATAGTTGATTTTCCACTTTCTTGTTTTTCTTCGAATGGTCAGCAGGGTGCAAATCGTCAGCCCGGTGCCGCATATGAATACGAAGTTGGAATTGAGCAATTCCGTCAGTGCAACCGTGAGGAAGCTACCGGTCAATACAACACTGGCATCCATCACCGAGAACAGCATTCTTTTAAGCCGTCGCATGGGTGAGAGCCGTCAGAGGTTTTAGACACCGCTTTCCCCGCGATAGTGCGAGCGAAGGTGCATCGGAATTGGCACGGAGTATAATCGCGGCCGTATGCCCTCCACCTCGAAGCGATCCGCCTTGAAGCGATCTGGGTCGAAAACTCCCGCACGCAAGACCTCCGAACGCGTACGCAAGAATTCCGCGTCGAAGCCGACCTCGATCGATTTGGCGGATTCCATCGTCGGTGCCTGGAACACCAGCAATCGCGTCACGATTTTCTTGCTGCGTGGCCTCCCGGCGGAATTGTGGGACGCCAAAATTCCCGGAGAGCCGCGGCGCAGCATCCGAATGCTGGCCGCGCACCTGCACAATTGCCGTAGCGGCTGGCTGCGCACGCTGGGCGCCCCGCACGGGCTGCGGGTGCCGAAGCGCGTCGATCGCTACAAAGTGAAACCCAGGGAATTGACGGCGGCGCTGGAAGTGAGCGGCGCGGACATGGCCGCGCTGCTGCGATTTGGCTGCGAACACGCCGGAATCATTCCGCCGACGCCCAAATACGCGTGGCGCAACCTACCGCTCGACGTCGGCCACGTGCTCGGATATTTTGTGGGACACGAAAGCCATCATCGCGGGCAGATCGTCCTGCTGGCGCGCCAGCTCGGGCACCGCCTGCCGGCGGAAGTCACCGGCGGAATTTGGGATTGGACCAAACGCTCGAAGGAAGCCTAGAACGAGTTCTCGATCAACTATTCACCGGCCTCGAGCAGTTTCGACTAGGGCGCGAAGCTCGACGCCAAGGCGGTATCGACCAGTTATCGAGCAGTTATCGAGCCAGATACAAGTACGATGTTTTCATCGCCGGGTAGTTCAGACCGAGTCGCGCGCTCAATATTTCCAACTTTTTACGTCGGCGCCGGCGGGCGCGGTGGCCGTGATGTGCTTGGCCATTTCCGGCAAAATGCGCAACGTGACGCTGAGGTAGGCGTCGTCGGCCCAGTCCGGGCGCGTGCCGGAGAAGCAGTGCGGCGCGCCGGGGCCGTAGTCGAAGACGGCATCGGAGTGCGGGTTGCGGGTCTGCTTCAAAGTATCTTCCATCAAATGCACGGCCTTGTTCAGGAAGTAGGTGTCGGAATCGCCGACCGCGATGTGAATTTTTCCTTCGAGCTGCGGGCCGAGCTTCGACCAATCGCGATGCAGAATTGCGTTCAGATCGTAGTGCTCGCGCCAGTAATCCACCACGGATTTATCGATGTCTCCGGTGAGCTTGTTGAAGACCGCGGCGGGATAGCCGTCCGGCCCCACCGGCGAATACACCGCCTGCCAAATATCGAATTGCTCGCCGGAACGCCCGTGGGTGCCCAGCGCCAATTCGTAATGAGCGATCTGATCCATCTCGGAAATAACGTCGCCATCGCCTTTGCGCACGGCGGGAATGGGCACCGACTCGAATGGGCCGCGAATGAAATACGCGTTGGTATTTTCGTAGAGGTTGGCGGTCTGGTAGCCGTGAAAATCGATCGGGTCGGGGCAGAAGGTCCAGGTGCCGTTGAAATATTCTGGATAAAAAATCTGCGCGGCCAGCGATTCCCATCCGCCGGTAGAACCGCCGGAGGTCACGCGGGCCCAGCCCTGACCGATACCGCGATACTGTTTTTCGATCATCGGAAGTAATTCCTGGGTGATGGCGTCGCCGTAGGGACCGAGGTTTGCCGAATTCACCGCGTAGGAATCGTCGAAATACGGGTTCGCGTGATTCGGCTGGATGATCAACATTTTCGGCAGACGGCCGCTGGTCCAGTCCAGATAAAAATTGTAGGCGGTTTGCTGGCGGCGCTGGGTGCGCTCGTCGGCCTTGGGGTCGGGCGGCGTATCGCGAAAGCCGGAGCCGGCGCGGAAATGCGCGGCGAAATGATCCTGCCAAATCAATTCGGGATAATGCGCGTCGGGATGTTCATCGAATCCCGGCGGCAGCAGTACCCAGGCGCTCAGGTAGGTGTCGCGGCCCCAGAATTTCGAAAGCATTTCGCTGCGAATCGAAACGTGTTTCAGGTATTTGGTGTCGGCATCGGGCGGCGGCGCCGGCGGATTTACTTGGTCCATGACGATTTTCACCGGCGTGGCGCTGGCCGGGTCCAGATGAATTTTCGCCACGGCGGAAATGGGATTGCCGGGTTTGCTGCCCCAGTGCTGGCCTTCGCCGCGATCGGGCGGCAGCGAAACGGTGTGGCCATTCGCCAGATGAAAATCTTCGTAGACGTTGAAGGTGGCCTGCACGCGGTAATCGCCGGCGGGAAGATCGGCGAGTCGCGCGATGGGATAGCCGAAAACCGTATCGTTCAGCGTGACGGTTTGCCCGTGCGTCAGATTGGTTACATCCTGCCCGTAGATTTGTTGCGAGGTGAAGTCGTATTGGATCTGCTTGCACGGATCGCCCTCGGCTTCTTTTGAAATGCAAACCAACACTCGGCCGGTCAGCGGATATTTTAGGTCGAGCCCCGGCGCGATGGAGATTTCGATGGGTTGGCCATGCGCTGATGCAGACGCCGCAGCCGAAGCGCGCGCCGCAGATTTCGTTTGCGCCGGAGTGGAAAGAGAAGCGGCCGGGACGATCACGGCAAACACACACAAGCACATCGCAGGAATTTTCATAGGCCGCGAGAATAACAAAATCGGGAGCAGCCGCGCAGCGGTTTCTCAGCGAGGTACGCGATCTGTTCGAGTGAAATGAGGCTTAGGCGGACACCGCAGGCTTCCGGCGCATTCGGCGCCACAAACGCCACAAGCCCCAAATCAGCAGAATGAGAATGACCAGCGCGGCGATGGCCAGCGCTCCCAGCACGCGATTCTGATCCATCACCGTGAGATGTCCGGCGGTGGTGTAGAAACCGTTGAAGGCCGCGAGCGTGGCGGGCAGCGTGAGCAAGTCGTCCTTGGTCAGCTGCAAGACATGCTCGTCGGGATGATACGACGCACCCAGATCGTACAGCTGCCAATTCCGGTTCACTTCGACGTGCGTGCCGAGCACCCAGGTCACCGGGCGCGTCTTGACGAAATCGATTACGCGCGCGGCGCTGACCAGGTCCGCCGCTTTATCTTCGACCAGCAGTCGACCCGGCAAAAAGAAATCGCCGGTTAGCAGCAGTCCGGTGCGCTGGTCGTAGAAAACCACGTGCGCGCGATGATGCCCGGGCGAGGGAAGCACGTCGACCACGCGGCCGCCCAGATCGATTTGTGCCTGGCCCTCGGGCCAGGCGGCGAAACCGAAGAAGTTCTTCACGCCGTCGAGATCGAACGGCGCGACCTGCACGTTGGCGAGGCCGGCGAATTGCGGGTCTCCATCGCGATGGTCGGTATGCCCGTGGGTGTGCACCACCAGCAGGGGAAGTTTCGCGTCGCCACGCTGCGGCAACAATCCGAGCACGGTTTTCGCCACCGGCATTTTCGCCGCGTCGGCGATGGCGCCGGTATCGATCAACAGCGCTTTCTGGTCGCCGATCAGCAGGAAAAGAAAATTGCCTTCGGCACTGAGGCACAAATTCTGGCGCAGGATGAAGGTTTGCGGTTCGTATTGGTGTACCTGCAGCGGTGGCTGCGTATCCGTCTGGCAATCCGGGGCGCCCGGATTCCAATGCACGTCCATCGAGCCCGGAACAATCTGCTGCGCGCGCGTGTTCATGGCGGCGCCGGCCACGAATAGGGCGAGGGCCACGCTCGCCACGCGAGAGAGAAGCCGCAATCTGCAAACTTTCATCGATACACTCCTGTTTTTTGTGTGGCCCGTATAAATAGAAGCCCGATCATCGATATGGGGCAGCGCCAACCCTGGCTCGACACACCCGTAAACACACGACCATCGATTTATACTCGGCGCGATCAAGGCGAACCCTCGGGCGGTGCGAAATTTGCGGTTACTTTCCCGGCGGATATTTCTTGAACATTTTCACCACGGAATTCTTGACCTGCTTTTCGTCGCCGCTCTGCGAGTTGGACACGCTATCGACCGTGGCTTGGCCGCGCCAGACCAGCTGTTTCTGATTCACGTCGTAGAGGTCGACAGTCATGATGCCCAGGGTGCGCGGCGACTCAGTCGTAACCGCCTCATCGGGGAATCCCGCTCCGATGCCCCATCCTCCCCAGCCGCCCCACGCGCCCCACGGACCGCCGCCCCAACCCCAGCCGCCGAATCCGTCGCCGTCGGTGGTCGTGGTCGCGTCGATCATTTCCTGCGTGGTCAAATGATAGGCGACGTAGAGATCCGGCTTGGCGCCGGCGGCCGCGAGCGCCAGACCTTTCGCCGCGAGTTGCGCGTTCACGTCAGCCTGCACCCAGCTCACATAAATGGATTTTGCTTCCTGCGGCGTAATTTTCCAGGCGTAAGTTTTGTAGCCGGAAAACGAAGCGCCCTGCTTCCAATTGACCTTGATGGATTGGGCGAAGACCGGAGCCGCCAGGAAAATGGCGCAGAAGAATGCCAGGATTCGCAGATTTTTCATTTTGATTCACTCCTCAGGTTTCTTAGATATTTCGCATCGGGAGCACGGAACGCGACGGGCTTCCGACGTGCGCTCGATGAACTCTCGACGCGCACAACATACCACCGGCATGGCCGCTGTTGAAGCTGATTTTCCGGGCTGCATAAAAAGCGAGGGCGCTCAGGGCGCGGAGGAGACCAAAGTATCGTTGTAGGAGTGCCGCGCCCAGCCCAGATAGTGCGGGTTGGCGCGATTCGCGTCGTCGAGCGCCTGCAGCACCTGCGGCAACTCCCCGGCGTAATCCGGCGTTCGCAGGCCGATGCTCATTCTTGCCAGATGGGGCTCCGCGCCCAGGCCGTCGTAGGCCAGGTCCAGAAATTTCTTGCTGGCCGCCTGGGCTTTCTCGGCTTTTTGGGTAACGCTGTCGCCGTCATTCGCGGTGCTCACTTCGTACATCATCAAGGTGATGCGTGGCACGGAGCCAAGCAACTGGCGGCGCAGGTCCACGGTGCCTTTGAGAATTTTATTCTGGATGTCGGCGTTCACGGTGAACCGGGCCGGTTCGGCGATGGTGCGCACCGCGAGGTAGGCGTCAATCAGCCCCGGCAAAAATCTTAAATTTCCCGGACCTTTATTTTCCGGGCGCTGCTGCGGCTCGAGGTCCAGATGAATGCCGTCGAAACGCTGCGCGCGGTGGCTGCGGTTAAATTGCACAATCGTTCGCACGCGATCGAGCAGTTTTTCAAGGTGCGCGCCGCCTTCGTCGGCGTTCTCGCTGGAAAATAGCGCCTCTACGCGGATATTCGCGCGATGCAGCGCGTCGATCATCCCGGCCATCTGGTCCGCGGACATCATCTGGCCTTTTTCCGAAACCGACACGTACACTTCGGTGACGCCCTGCGCCCGGCAAAAATCGCGCAGCAGCGCCGCACCATGCGCGCCGCCCACCACCGTCGGCCCTTTCCACACCCAGAGACCATGCACCGGCGCGGCGGAGTCCGCGCGCGCGTGGAAGCTGGGAAGCGGCGGTGCGCCCCAAGCCATGAAACTAAATATCAACAATAAGATAACGTGTTTGCGCACGCCGCCACCTGGATTACGCGGATCATAGCACTTCGCAGCCTGGGCCTGGCGCAGGGTCAGCTGGGCTAAGGCTTTCAGCGCGGATTACTGCACAGAAACAGAATTGCCGGGCCATGGGATTTAATCGGGCTGCTGCGTGACGGTCAGCGTGAAAAGCTGCGTGTGGGTTGGACCGTTGGCGGTTGAGGCCGTCACGGTTACGACGTAGCTAACCGTGTTGGGCGGCGGCGGTAGTTTCGGACCGACCTGGCCGGCGCAGCTGGCGGTAACGAGCATGGCAGCGAGGATTGCGAGCGTGGCGCAGCCGCGCGCCAGGCGTTTTTGTTTTTGCGCGAATCCAAAGATGCCGAACATTCCGATGAATGCGAGGATTGCGGCCGACCACGCCATGTCTTGCGTTCGCGCCGGCTGCCACGGCGCTTGGATGCCTGGAGGCGCGAAGCTCAGGCCCGCTGCGTGCGAAACCGCGTCGGACGTAGCATGAACTGCTACCTGCAGCATGGTGGAAACGGCGCTGCCGGACGGCGTGAGGCTTTGCGGGTTGAAAGCGCATTCCGCGCCGGCGGGCAGACCGGCGCAAGAGAAAGTTACCATCTGCTTGAATCCGTTTTCGGGCGTAACCGTCAACGAAAGGCTGGCCTCGCTGCCAGCGGCGACGGTCAATACGGAACTGCTCATGGCCAGCGAGAAGTCGCCGGTCGCGGCCGCGGCGACGGTCACCGTGGTCGCGCCGGACGTCGACGCGGAATAATTCGCGTCGCCGGAGTACGACGCAGTGATCGAATGCGTTCCGGCCGTGAGCGAGGTGGTGGTAAACTGCGCCGCGCCCACCGTGAGCGTGACCATGCCGATTTGCGCACCGCTATCGAGAAACGAAATGGTGCCGGTCGGCGTGCCGGAGCCGGACGCCGGCGCGACGCGCGCGGAGAAGGTGACGCCCGCGCCTGCCGTAATCTGCGGCGCCGACGCCGAATCCGAAGTGGTGGTGCCGATTTTCGCGGCCGCCATAACCACGATGGTCACCGTCGCGGAAAGCGACGACGCGAAATTCGCGTCGCCGGAATAGCTCACGGTGATCGTGTGCGTTCCCACCGCGAGCGCGGTGGTGCTGAACGAACCGGCACCGGCGACGAGCGTCGCGGTGCCGATCTGCGAGCCAGCGTCGCGGAACGAAAGCGTACCCGTGGGCGTGCCGCTGCCGGAACTAGGCGCAACCGTTATATTCAGCGTTAATGTTTGCCCGGTGGTGAGCTGCGTCGCCGACGGCATCACGATCGTGGTCGTCGCCGTTTTCGCGGGCGCGGAAACCGTAACCGTCACCGCACTCGATACCGACGCCGCAAAATTCGTGTCGCCGCCATACGAAGCGGTAATGCTGTGCGAGCCGCTGGCCAGCGCCGCAGTCATCAGCGTGGCAATCTCCGACGCGAGATTCGCGGTGCCAATGGAATTGGCGCCGTCCTTGAATGTGACGGTTCCGGTCGGAGTGCCGGAACCGGATTGCGGCGCGACCGTCGCAGTGAACGTCACACTTTGTCCGGTGGTGACCTGCAGGGACGAAGCCGCCACTGAAGTCGTCGAAGCGGCCAGCGTGGCCGACGCCGGCGTGAAAACAAAAACCGTCGCGGAGTACGCCGGAAAAGTGTAGGAAACGGAATTCGAGGCCACCGAAACGGGCGTCCCAGTAATGATCTGCGCCAGGTTGGCGTTGCTGTAGGTGAAGACCGCGGCGCTCGAATTGGAATTGAAATTCGCCAGCGACAGGGAAGTCTGAATGGCGCTGGTGGTTTTGTTGATGGCCACGACGGTCAACGCGCCGTCCGCGGAACGCAACGCGCCGTACACTGAAAGCTGGCCCTGATCCGTGCTGGTCGAATTCACCGAAGTGTCGCCGAACTGCCCGCCGTTGCCGTCGAAATTGCGAAAGATGCGGAAGCTGTAAGCCAGCGGAGCAGTAGGCTGCGGCACGTTCCACATATTCGCGAAGTCCAAGCCCTGCACGCCGTAAATTCCCAGCACATCGGTTTCGGTGAGCATGTCCACCAGCGGATTGGTGCCCATGGCGAAACTGTATTCGGAAATCGAAAGCTTGGTGCCGGGGTAGTAGGTCTGAATCCAGCTGCGGAAACGCGGCAGCAGATTCATCGGCCCGTCGAAATAATATTGTTCGACCCAGGTGCCGGAATTGTAGGTGGGATCCCACAGCGAACGCGTGTCGGCCAGCTCCAGCGCGTCGGTGGAGCCGCCGCCATAATAATGTTCGTCGAAATAATCCAGGATGCGCTGATTGTTCGCCTGATCGTAAGCCGCCATCTTTTGCAAATAGTATTGGCCGGCGTACAGGTTGTTCTGTTCGCTGGGAGTCCCGATCCATCCGCCCAGCGTAAAATCCACCGGCCCGAAAACTT